>JAJFLP010000054.1 GCA_021772635.1 Verrucomicrobiota bacterium
ATCGACTATGAAAACGCTGAAATTGGCCCATTTTCTCCCGAAATTTCGTTAAATATGTCTAATATTCGCCTCATTCCGGGAAAAATTGGTCTCAATTTATCTATTTTCTCGTGACGATCCCTAAAGTCCGACAGCCTCCTAGGGCGCCCGTCTCATGTTTCTCCGGAGTCTTCGGCTGGCGCTGTTCGAATCTATCGAACATGTTGTCGAAAAAGAGGTTTTGTCTGTAGTTGATTGATCGTTTTCGCGTCATAACGCGTAGAGTTCGGTATACTTGTCTCTTAGATACTCAACGAGAAACTTGTGCGATAGGGGCTTTCCGGTAATACGTTCTACTAGGGCACGGGCACTAAACCGCATCCCTTCCTGGTGGATTTTCGTTCGAAACCAGTTTAACAGCTGCCTGTACTCACCTTGAGCCAGTTGATCCTCGAGATCGGGAAGGTCTTTTTTCGCCTGATCGTAAAATTGGGCTGCGTACAGGTTCCCCAACGTATAGGTCGGGAAGTACCCAATCCCGCCCATCGCCCAGTGAACATCCTGCAGACAACCACTCGCGTCATTGGGGACCTGCACGCCGAGTCGTTCCTCATACTTTTGGTTCCAATACTCAGGAATATCGGCGACAGAAAGCGCCCCAGTCACCAGTCTTTGTTCGATTTCGAACCTTATGATGATATGCAAATTATACGTCGCTTCATCTGCCTCAACGCGTATGAGCGACAGTTCTACATGATTGATCGCTTGAAGGAACCGGTTCTGGGTCACAGCGCCAAGTTGCTCTGGAAAGGAAGATTGTAATTTCGGATAAAAATACTCCCAAAATGGCCGGCCGCGACAGATAATATTCTCCCACAAACGCGACTGCGACTCGTGTATGCCAAGGGAAACCGCATCGCCCATAGGAGTGCCCCAATGCTCACTCGCCAACCCCTGCTGGTACAGACCATGGCCGGCCTCGTGAATAATACCGAAAAAGGCTGACGCGAAATTACCTTCATCCCATCGCGTAGTGATCCGTGTATCGGCGGGTCCAAGTCCGGTACAGAACGGATGGAGTACTGTATCCAGGCGCCCCTTATCGAAGTCAAAACCGATCGCGCCTGCCACGGCTTCACCAAAGCTACGCTGACCATCACGCGCGAACCGCCCAGCAAGAACGGATGTAGTCGGTTGCTTCGAAGATTCGCGAACTTCTTTGATCAACGGTAACAACTCGTTCGAAAGATCAGTGAAAACCTCATCAATCTCCGCCACAGATGCATTGGGCTCAAAATCGTCTAGCAGCGTGTCGTACGGTGCGTCGTCGCCGCCTTGTAACCCTATATACTCCCGTTTCAATCGAACGATAGACTCTAAACACGGTTGGAAAATACTGAATTTCGACGCCTCGCGCGCCTCAGCCCACGCCTGATGCGCCAGGGAAGTGGCGCGCGTAAGTTCCTCCACAAACGAGCGCGGAAGATTGATCTTCTTATCATAGCTCCGGCGGATCTCGCGAATATTCACAGCCTCGACGGAGATAACATCACCGACCAATTCCGAAGACTCGCACTCGCCCAGCCAATCCCCTACCCTGGGATCGATATTGCGGTCGTGAGCGATTCCCGATAGGCTTCGTAACTGCTCCGCCCGATGCGCCGCGGCGGCTTTGGGCATATAGGTTTCACGATCCCAGCCAAGGACTGCCGCGCACGACTCCAGAGTCGCTGTCTCCTTCCAGTGCAAAATTAATTTTTCGTATGCGTCCCGTGCTTTACCCATAATCAATACAAACCCTACTCAAGTATCCTAAATAGTGACTGAACGAAAAACCTCGTGGCCGCGTGATTGCCCATACCTTCGGGTATGAACGTAACAGCGTGAATAATGAATCTACCGCACATGCGTCCGCAACCCGGCTCGAGAGGGTTTCCGTTCAGGCACTAAATTTCGTTCGAACTCACATGTGCAGCTACATTTGCATTGTTCAAAATTTCCGCGTTCATTGACTTCGCGGTCAACCGTTTGCCCGGGTCCGTTAACGCCAGTTGCCCGCAAGCTCCGTTAATATCGCGACCGAGATTCTTCCGGATCGTAGCCTTTACGCGGTGTTTGTGTAAACGCTCCTTGAACGCCCGGGCAGTTTCTCGCGATGACTGGGAATGAGCGCTATCCGTCGTGTTATACACGATCAAATTCACATGAACGAGATGTTTTTTCTTTATCGTACCCAATAACTCTGCCAATTGGTCAGCGCACGAAGCCGAGTCGTTCTCGCCGTCCAAGAGTATGTACTCAATGAATATCTTCCGATTTGTGTTGTTGAGATAGTAATCGATCGCGCCCATTAACTTGTCTAACGGATACGCCTTGTTCACCGGCATCAATTTCAGGCGCAGTTCATCGTTCGGCGCATGAAGTGAAATCGCGAGGTTCACCTGTTTAAATCGATCCGCGAACTCATAAATAACCGGCACCAGTCCCGACGTTGACACGGAAAGGTGACGAGCACCGAGGTCGAACGTGTCACCGTTCATAAGTTCATCAATGCTATCGAATACTTCGTTCTTATTATGAAATGGTTCGCCCATCCCCATGTATACGACGTTATTCAGCGAGTCCTTCGGCCTATGCTCAGCCATGTAAAAACGCCAAAATAAGACTTGATCGGTGATCTCCTCGGATGTTAACTGACGAAGGAAGCCCATTTTACCGGTTGCACAAAACGTGCAACCGAGGAGACATCCGACTTGGCTGCTGATACAACATGTCCATAACCCCGGTTTCGGGTTCAAAAGTACGGTTTCTATTAGATGCTCGTCCTTGAGCCTCAGTAGTGCTTTCACAGCGTTCTTCTGAACCGATGTAAAGACTTTGTGCACCGAAACAGTTAGAACGGACTCTTCTTCAAGTAATCTCTGACGCAACGCCTTGGACAGCGTGGTGACGTCGTCAAATCCCGGAAGATGTTGATCGAAAAACGCAGTGCGCAATTGACTGACCCGGTAGTCTGGTAAGTCATATGTACTCTGGATATGTTTTAGTCGTATGCTGTTCATAGTGGCTGACTAGCCGGCTAACTATTAAAGTGATTTCTTACAAAGCGAAACTAATCTTCAAAACCCTCGTTTAGTTTAGAGTCAAGTTTCGTAGGGCGCAACCGCCCGACTTCTGACAGCAAAGTCTGTTAATGCGATAGAAAACCCTGGTCGCCACGCCGGAAGCGGCTAAACTTCAGTGGATCGCTTCTGATCTCTGAATTTCAGAGGCGTGATTGAAATGCAGATCTTAACGTCAGTGTCTCCCTGAAAACGCCGGAAACCGGCCATCGCAATGCTGCTGTGCGAGGTGCACATATCGTTCGCACACCTCTTTCTGATACGCGATGTCGTCTTCTGTTACGTCTCTGATCGCGCGGGCAGGAACTCCGGCAATCATTTGACCGTCGGGAACGATGGTCCCAGGTCGCACGACAGCGCCCGCTGCGACGAGACAGTCCTGTCCTATTTCGCTGTTGTCTAAAACTCTTGCGCCGATTCCTATTAACGCCCGGTCGCCAACGCTCTTGCAATGAACACAAGCATGGTGTCCAATGATTACGTTAGCGCCGATTTCTAACGCGACGTCGCGTTTGCAGTGAAGCATACTGTGATCCTGAATAGAACAACCCGGCCCGATCCTGATCGGAGCAACATCCCCGCGGATACACACAAATGGCCAGATATTCGTGTTCGCTCCAATCTCGACGTCACCGACGATTACAGCATTATCAAAAATATATATGTCTTTTACTTTTCTCATGACGAAAATTTGTGCATGATGCAGGCTAGCCTGGTCGGCCAGAGAATTGATCTGCTTCGGAAACGAGGCCGGTTAATTGTCTAAAGTGCGGCACGCGCTAATGTATTGCAATATTTACTTACGCCCACCCCGGAGGTCTAGTACTTCTTCGGTGTCCCACAAACTCAGCACATTCCTGGCAGACTGCCTGGTCGAGAACTTTTGGACTATCATCATACAATGAGTGAATACCCGAACCTTTCAGAATACTTCACCCCTGCAGACGACGACCACCGGCGCCGCGAAAAAGACAAAGCAAGACAGTTGCGCCAATCGCAGTGGTGGAAAAACGTTATCGGACGTGGTGAATGCCATTATTGCCGGAAAAGGTTTCATCCGGACGAATTGACGATGGACCATATCGTGCCTATTATCCGAGGCGGTAATTCCACGCGTAGAAATGTTGTCCCCTGTTGCAAGGAATGTAACAGTAAGAAAAAATACCTGCTGCCAGTTGAATGGCAGGATTATCTAACTAAGATAAGGGCAGACTGCACGCAGTCTAATATTGGGACGGCGCAGAACGAATAGAGCAATATATTCCGTACCGCTGTTATACCGCAAGCGATTCAGTTTTCGGCGCGTAGACGGAGAGACCGCTTCGAAATGATTGCGTAAGAGACTCCGTACAATTTTCGTCGCGCATGCGGGATGAAGTCGTTCGGTCTAGAATAATCGAAAGCGATCGGCATAACCCGTATCCGCTTACCCAAGACAAGTCTACCGGGATAAAAGTCGTCGCCGATCGCCGACGGTTGACGAAGTCGCACAAGAACCTAATAAAACTCGCGAGGTCACGATGAAAATTTATATCTCCCCGAATATTCAATTAAAGTATTTATTAACTCTTCTAATCAATTCAATTCTGGTTATATCTTTTACTTCTAGCGAATCATATGCCGGTAAGACCTTAGAAGCTGTTAAAAGCAGGGGACACCTGCGGTGCGGCGTCAATACGGGACTCCCCGGTTTTGCAATGGCGGACCCGCGAGGTATCTGGCGCGGCCTCGACGCGGACCTCTGTCGAGCTATCGCTGTTGCAACTCTTGGAGATTCGAGCAAGGTCAAATTCATCCCCTTGAGTGCACAGCAACGTTTTACCGCGCTGCAATCCGCAGAAGTCGATGTCCTTGTTCGAAACACCACGATAACTCTCCAACGCGACGCCGCTATGGGAATGAATTTCGGTCCTGTTAATTATTATGATGGACAAGGATTTATCGTTCATAAGGACCTCAAGGTTAAGAGTGCGCTTGAGCTCGACGGTGCCACGATTTGCGTGTCACCCGGAACAACCACTGAAGCAAATCTCGCCGATTACTTTCGCGGGAAAGGTATGACCTACCAGTCCGTGGTAATAGAAAGCACGGACGAGCTTACCCAGGCGTTTTTTGCCGGCAGATGCGATTGTTATACCGCAGACGCTTCTGCGCTGGCTGCCGCACGGGCGAGGGTTAAGTTCCCCCATGACTACCATATTCTGCCTGAAATAATATCGAAGGAACCTTTAGCACCGGCAGTGCGACATGGCGACGATCAGTGGCTGGATATTGTCTCTTGGACCGTTTGGGCGATGCAGCTTGCCGAGGAATATGATATCAACAGGAAGAATATTGACTCTATGCTCGAGAGTATGAATCCTAACGTTCAAAGATTACTCGGAGTTAAAGGTAATTTCGGCGAGATCCTGGGACTTGACAATAAATGGGCTTACAACATTGTAAAACAACTCGGCAACTACGGAGAGTCCTTCGAACGGAACCTCGGAAATAAAACCAAACTAAAATTGTCGCGCGGATTAAATCAAGTGTGGTCGCGCGGTGGCATCCTATACGCGCCGCCACTCCGATAGACAGTAAGACTACGGGTCACGCGAAAAGACGGACAGCGCCGTCGGAAAATTGAACTGTGGACAGTCCCACATGCTGGATCGAAACGATCAACATACCGCAATATCGCATTACACCAAAGTATAACATTTAATGGATTCCCTGGCCATTGAGTGTGTCTCTTGCGATCCTGGATCAGGCTGTGATATCTTTTTCCTTTTATACCGAACGCCTTCAGGTTTTTTAACCGTTCATCACTACCTGGGCGACGGCTGTTCGAAAAATCGTTTCCGCCGCGGCGGATTTCGCTAAGCTCAACATAGATCTTACTCAATCATTTTGAAGTCGCCTCTCTCCGCATGAGCGGAGTCTCAGTCATCCGGATCGTATTCTCGGAGTCCGCTCGTGCGGACCGCACCCAGCAGAGTCCGTCCATACGGACCAAAAATTGTACTGCTTGTTGACAAATCCCGATTCAGAATGAGATCGCGGGCAGCATAGAATCGCGGTTAGCTGGTTCCTGTCCTGAAATAGCAAAGTAGCGCGGTCATTCCTGACTGCGCAGGTGTTTTTTACTCAGCTGCCAGCCTGCGCCCTAGCGAGGCTTGGCCCCGCGATCGCGGGGGCCGAGCTACTTTTGACTAGCCAGATCAACACGAATCGGCTATTTCAGGACAAGAACCAGCTGGGTGCCTTTTACTTGATTGCTACATCATATCCCCCTTCGAAACAATCCTGAAATTTGCCAGCATTGTTTCTTGACACGTAACGGATCTCGACGAACCGCGATCGCCATGAACCAAGCTACAGACAATCGCAGAGCGACGCCCCGGATTCGAGGCTGGGCGAGTAACCGACAGCTACTCTACCAATTCCTGGTTATAGCGGCAGTAACGGGATTTGCTTATTACTTATTTTCAAACGCCCAAGCTAATCTCAATCGGCAATCGATTGCGACAGGATTCGGCTTTTTATCGCAGGAAGCTGGGTTCGATATAGGAGAGACGGTCGTTGAGTATTCCGCGGGTGACACTTATCGCCGAGCGCTTATAGCCGGTGCATGTAATACGCTGAAGGTTTCTTTTATCGGCATTATCCTCTCGGTCACAATCGGGACGCTTGTCGGCATGGCAAGAATTTCCGGCAATTGGCTAGTATCGACATTGGCATCGGCCTATGTGGAGTCGCTTCGAAATGTTCCACTGTTACTACAACTATTCTTCCTGTACGCGTTAGCCACCGACGTATTTCCGCACCCTCGAGAAGCGCTGTCCCCGATAACCGGTGTTTTTCTTACCAACAGAGGTCTTTACTTCGGTATACCCGCAATGGCGCCCGCGTATAAGTTCGCGGGTATCGCATTTCTGATCACGCTTGCTGCCCTGATGCCGTTGCGATACTGGGCGCGGCGATACCGGGATAATACAGGTAAAATCCTCCCGATTAACGCAATCTCTGCCCTGCTATGCATCGGAGTTCCCCTCATCGTATGGATTCTGGGTGGGGCGCCCCGGGAAATGGACGTTCCGGAACTTCGCGGATTTAACTTTCGCGGCGGCGCTTCTATATCACCGGAGTTCGGCGCACTATTACTTGGTCTGGTGCTTTACACCTCCGCATTCGTGGCCGAGGTCGTACGATCCGGGATTGAGTCCGTAAATAAGGGGCAAACCGAAGCGGCGGTAAGTTTAGGATTAAAGCGTCCGCACGTGCTAAATCTCGTTGTCCTCCCACAGGCGATGAGGGTGATCGTCCCACCGTTGACGAATCAAATGTTGAACCTTACGAAAAACTCTTCGCTCGCCGTCGGCATCGGGTATCCAGACTTTGTTTCCACTGCAAATACAACCATCAATCAAACCGGACAGGCGATCGAAGGTGTGGGCCTGATCCTGGCGTTATATTTATTTTTCAGTCTGGTAACGTCGTTTATAATGAACTGGTACAATAAGCGAATCGCATTAGTTGAGAGATGATAGAACGTGTTTTGTGATGCGTGGTGCGTGGTGCGTGGTTCGTGATGCGTGGTTCGTGGTTCGTGGTTCGTGGTGCGTGTTTCGTGATGCGTGACCGTAGCTACATTCGGAGATTGACCGCGGCTTACGATTGGGCACGAAACGTTACAAGGATCTCAATGGATTTTACAAGGCACAAATACGCGGCAAGCACACATGTCGATAAGCATCAACTTCATGTCTCGGCACCACGCACCACGCACCACGTAACACGTAACACGTAACACGAAACACGTAACACGCAATACGAAATATGACCGAATCTGAAAACAAAAACGATTTAAAACCGCCTATAACGGAGGTCGGTTGGCTTGGCTGGATTCGAAAGAATCTTTTCGGCGACTGGTTTAGTGGGCTACTCACGTTCGCATGTCTATATCTGATCTGGAAAATTGGCTTTCCAGCCCTTCAATGGGCAGTTCTCGATAGCCATTGGAGCGGGACGGCAGATGATTGTCGCGGGGCCTCGGGGGCCTGCTGGTCGTTCGTCCGACACAACTACCGGTTTATTCTTTTCGGGTTCTATCCGTACGAAGAGCAGTGGCGCCCAGCATTGTGTATTGCTATTTTCGTGGGAATGTTATTCATCAGCAAGAACCCGATTCGCTGGAGTAGGAAACTACTCTACGGTTGGCTTGTCGTATTTGTTGTGATCGCGGTTGTGATGCGCGGCGGGCTCGCGGGCCTTTCACGCATTGACAATAATGTTTGGGGTGGATTAACTTTGACGCTATTACTGGCTGTCGTCGGAATTACATTGGCGTACCCGCTTGGTATTCTGCTGGCGCTTGGCAGACAATCTCGAATGCCTGCGATAAAGATGTTATGTGTCGCGTACATCGAGTTAATCCGCGGAGTCCCGCTGATCAGTTTACTTTTTATGGCCTCGGTAATGCTCCCGTTATTTCTTCCGGAGGGTCTCGTTCCGGATAAACTTCTTCGGGCGCAAATAGCGATCGTACTATTCGCTGCTGCGTATATCGCGGAAGTGGTTCGTGGCGGCCTTCAAGCAATTCCCCGGGGTCAGTATGACGCGGCTCAGGCTATCGGGTTAAGCGATGTCCATAGGACACGACTCATTATACTCCCGCAGGCATTGAAAATAGTAATTCCTCCGACCGTGAGTATTTTTATCTCAACTCTCAAGGATACGTCGCTGGTGGTTATTATAGCGTTATTCGACCTACTCCATACAGCCAAGGCAACATTGTCCAATCCTGACTGGCTTGGATTCAGTACTGAGGCGTACGTATTCGTCGCGTTGATATATTTTCTTTTCTGTTTCTCAATGGCGCGATATAGTGTAAGACTGGAATCGATATTGTCGCCCGAGAAATCCGGTAGCGTTTAGTTCTTGTCCTGAAATAGCCGATTCGCGTTGATCTGGGAGTCAATAGTAGCTCGGCCCCCGCGGTCGCGGGGCCAAGCCTCGCTAGGGCGCAGGCTGGCAGCTGAGTAAAAAAACACCCACGCAGTCAGGAGCCGAGCTCCGCAGGCGGGGCGAGACGGGCTGTCCGCGGGACAGAATGAACGCTGTGAATGACAATGACCGCGTTACTTTGCTATTTCAGGACAAGAACTAAATCGCCGAAAGAGGCTGCCGTAGGTCGCTTCTGGACAGCAAAACGACGGCTGCTCAGAACATCACTCGAAATCACTCGCGTGATCAATATTTATACCAACAATCATCAGGTTTTCGAAATATCGTTCGATTTCTCTCGGGTGGTTAGTTGAAAGATGTCCAAAATTGTACTGCTTGCAGTATAGATCGTTCAAAAATTCTACTGCTTGTGGGCTCCCGCGGATTATGACAGAGAAAAATGAAATCATCAGGTTTGAAGGCGTGCATAAGTGGTTCGGTGAGTTTCACGTTCTGCGCGATATAAACCTTTCGGTCTATGAAGGCGAAAGAATCGTTATATGCGGCCCGTCCGGTTCCGGTAAATCGACGTTGATTCGATGTATCAATCGCCTGGAAGAACATCAGCGGGGAAGTATCGTCGTTGATGGGATAGAGCTGAATCACACGATCAAGAATATCGAGAAAATCCGTGCGGAAGTCGGCATGGTATTTCAGCAATTTAATTTATTCCCGCACCTCACTATCCTGGAAAACCTTACCGTCGGCCCGATCTGGGTGCGAAAAACACCCAGAAAAGAAGCGGAAGCTACCGCACGTGATTACCTGGAACGCGTTCGAATCGCTCATCAGGCAACGAAATACCCTGGTCAACTTTCGGGCGGCCAACAGCAGCGCGCCGCGATCGCCCGCAGCTTATGCATGAAACCGAAAGTCATGTTATTCGACGAACCAACCTCTTCATTGGATCCAGAAATGGTTAAGGAAGTGTTGGATGTCATGATTGATCTGGCGGAAGACGGCATGACAATGCTTGTTGTAACCCACGAAATGGGGTTCGCGAAACGAGTCGGCGACCGGGTGATCTTCATGGATGAAGGAGTAATCGTCGAAGAAAATAAGCCGGCTCTATTTTTCGAGCATCCGTCGAAGCCACGTACACAAGAGTTTCTACGACAAATTCTAGAACATTAAGCACCTCAATAAAAGGACAAAAACTAACACCAGAGGGGTGGGTTTTAATCTGAAACTCGAAACAAACTAAACTGCAAGCAGTTGAAATTTTGGATGATTTAATCTAACTGCATATAAGATTCCGAACGATATATTTTTAACCGGCATAGCCACCTGGGCGACGCCTGGTCGAAAACTCGAAGGCGTTCGGTATAGAACTTCGATGACACGATGGATTTTGACTACAGTTGGAACGCATTAACTGAACCCGGTGAGAGTACATGCTTTTTCGATATAGATAATCCAATCGACTTCGATAATGAAACGGAAGAGTACCACGCCTTTAACGCATGGGTACTGGCGGAACTTTCGCGCCTCGTCTACAAGGAAAATCTGGCTGCATCCAGTTCCAGCAGTCTCCCGAGTCCGCGGACACGCGCACACTTCGCGAAGAAAGCGAATCTCATCGAGAAATGGACCCTGACCGCGGAAGGCCTCTTCTGTGCGTACTTCGTCCCACCGCCTGACTCCGGCACAAAATACGGAATTCTGGCGTTCCGTGGTACTCACGAGATCCGAAATTGGGTTTCCAATCTAAATGCGATACCCGCTCCGTGGCCGACCGGCGGGGTCGTACATAACGGATACCGGAAAGCGCTTGGACGAATCTGGATCGAAATAGAGCAAGCGCTGTCGCAAATTCGCTATCCACTTTTCTATACCGGTCATAGCTTCGGCGGGGCCCTCGCGGTTCTCGCTGCATCCCGTCGCCCGCCGCACGCGGTTTATACCTTCGGATCACCGCGCGTGGGAAACACCGAGTTTTCCGATTCGTTAGGGCGAACGCGAATATATCGAGTCGTGAACTGTAGAGATATCGTCCCGAAACTACCGCCGGCTGGCGGACCTTTAGACTTCTGTCATGCTGGTGAACAACACCTCCTAACGCCAATTAGACAGAGTAGGAATACTAAAGGTTTGATCGATAGCACGGACGATCGAAACACGACTAAAATAGCGAAATACCTTACTATGCAAGTGCCGCCTCCCCCAATGGCTAATCATGCGCCGGTCAACTATGTCGCCCATCTTGAACGACAATTTTTGGGTTGCGAGGGTGTATGAGGAGCGATCAGCGAGTAAACTATGGTAACTTCAGACATTCTGGCGCATTCAGGTACAACTAGAAGGAAACAACTTGTACACGATTAACGCAGTGAACCTATAGCAATTGGTTAAGTTTTCGATAGACTTTAATTTAACCGACCAGATACTCGGTCAAAATATTACGTGGAATATGACGATAGACGAAAATCGTTACCACTAACTGGACTAACCGGAGAAAGATATGGCTTCTTATTTGATGTTGGGAAAATACTCACCGGATGCGCTGGACGGAATCAGTGCAGTGCGTACTAAAAAGGCGATCAACCATATAACAAGTAACGGCGGAATACTGAAATCGATGTACGTGTTACTTGGGGATTACGATCTCGTTCTAATCGTTGATTTCCCCGGAGTAAAAGAGGCAATGCAAACCTCTCTGGCGTTGACCCGCTTGACAGGCATTTCCTTCGCAACGTCAGAAGCACTCACCGTGGATGACTTTGATAAACTAGTACTTTAGCCTGATTAATTCATGGAATTTGTCGCGAGAGCGCTTAACTCGCTCATAATAAATCAATTAGAGAAAACTTGACGGCGAAAGTGAATATTCATTCACTGAGATGTAAAGTTGAGCTAATCGGCTTATTTGAGCAGAGATCAGGGCTTGTAGCAGAATGCTGATGAATTGTTCAGGTTAGAGGAGAGCGTTCATTCAAGACGGCAATCAGCATAGGTCCCTGTCTCCTTAATTTAAGGTATACCGCAAACGGTACAATCTTCGGACGACTTCAAAATGATCGCGTAAGACACTCCGAACGATAATTCGAAAACTCACCAATTACTTGGTATATATTACAGTTTTTCCGTAACCTCAGGTATAGTCCCGATATATGCGGTAAATTTACCGGACGCGCAGAAAGAATTACCCAAGAGGTCCCGAACTATGGCGGTAAAAAAAACTCTAAATGACTAATAGATGCCTGATCGAAGTATAGTCCGATATTACTTAGCGAGTTGTCTCGTAGTTTTCGTATTCAGTTCAGCGGAAGCGTTTGCCGATCTTGATGTGAATCGAATTCTGCACAGTACAGACGCGATGAACGACGATTACGATGACTTCGGCCTTGAAGATGAGTTCGTAGAATCCGACGTTAATACGACGTTTGATCCCGCGGGTGGATATAATCGTGTCATGTTACAGGTAAACGACAAACTCTATTTCTGGATACTGAAGCCGGTAGCGAAAGGCTATGGGACGATAGTTCCAGAACCGGGACGACGAGCGGTAAGTCATTTCTTTCGGAATTCGGTATTCCCGATTCGACTGGTGAACAATATTCTTCAACTAAAGTTCAAAGGCGCTGGTACCGAGTGTTTACGATTCGCCGTTAACACGTCATTCGGGGTCTTGGGATTCGGAGATCCCGCGACCAGTAAATTTAATTTAAAGGAATACAATGAAGATTTTGGCCAGACATTTGGCCATTACGGAATCGGCGCGGGGTTCCATCTGGTTCTGCCCGTATTGGGGCCTTCGAATCTGCGCGACTTGGCGGGCTTAGTACCCGATTCCTTTCTCACGTGGCATAACTATGTCCACAGCAGCGCCGCACGGCTGTCCATAGCTGGATTTCGGACGACCAATCACACATCGCTTCACATCGGGGAGTACGAGAACTTTAAGGAAAACGCGTTCGATTTCTATATCTTATTTCGAGACTCGTACGAGCAGAATCGGAAAATGAAGATCAGTGAGTGATTTATGACAAAACTACGTGGAATTATTATCTTCGCGCTAATGTGCCAGCATTGTGCTGTCGCGAGTACGGCTGAGCAGGCAAAACAACTGGTCGAGACTAGACTTAATACTGTACTTTCTATCCTCCAAGATAAGAAAGGTCCTGACGTGATCAACCGGAAGGATATGGTAGTGGAGATTCTGGAACCGCTTTTTGATTTTTCAACAATGGCGAAATTGACCCTGGGCCGCCAACACTGGCCGAGCCTGAGCGATGAAAATAAGGGGAGATTCACGGAACTGTTTATCGCGCGATTAGCAGATTCCTTCTTCGATAAATTAATGCTCTACACCGATGAGGTCATTCAGTTCGAAACACCTTCTGAAGTAGAGAAGAAGGTGCACGTCCCAACAATCTTGATCTCAAAGGACAACAAGATCGCAATGGTCTATAAACTCTATCGATCCAAGACGGACTGGAAAATTTACGATATTGAGATCCAAGGCGTCAGTATTATCCACACCTATCGTTCGCAGTTTCACCAGATTCTGGAAAACGGAACAGTCGATGATCTGCTAACGAAACTGAAACTGCCAAGAAGCGATTGACCGTGTCTCAATGACCTACCTCTACTGGAAAATATGATCACGCGCCGATCTGTACTGACGTGGATTCTTGACGAAATCATCATCAGCCATCCACGGGTTGTAATCTTATCCGTCCTCGCCGTCGTTACGTTCCTCGGATTTCACGCCAGAAATTTTCAACTCGACGCCTCGGCTGAAACGCTCCTTCTCGAGAACGACAAAGATCTGAAGTATTCTCGTCTAATAAACTCCCGATACGGTCAACAGGATTTTCTAATCCTCGCATGCAGACCCAACGGAGACTTATTGTCGGCTGACGTCAGAAACACATTGGAGCGGCTTAGAGATGATTTGGAGAAACTAGAACGCGTATCATCGGTAGTAACCATCCTCGACGTCCCCCTGCTGGAAAGTCCTAAAGTACCGATAAAAGAGCTATCAGGCAATATTCGCACGCTCGAATCTCCGACCATTGATATACAACTCGTGAGAAAAGAGTTCACAGCCAGCTCACTCTATCAGAATCTACTTGTGAGCCCTGATTTAAGAACAACGGCGCTCCTGATTAATCTAAGTCGCGACGAAACCTACCAGCGCCTACTGGAGCGCCGCGATCAATTGCGAGAAAAGGAACGGGCCGGGCCCCATTCTTCGCAGGAAAAGCTGGAGCTGCAACGGGCGACTGCCGACTTCGATATACACCGGGAAAAAATGCGAGATCGCCGCCATGCAGATATCGTCTCGATCCGGCAAATCATGGACAATTATCGCGGCGACGCTGATCTTTTCCTCGGCGGGGTTGGCATGATCGCTGATGATATGATCAGCTTTATTAAGGACGATCTGAGAATTTTCAGTATCGGGGTTCTGTTGTTTCTGATCATTACACTCGGCATTATCTTTCGCACCGTCCGATGGGTGTTCGTTCCTCTGCTATGCTGTACGCTTTCTGCAGTCTCGATGATTGGACTTCTCGGGTTATTCGGCTGGGAGGTCACCGTGGTTTCATCCAACTTCATTTCCCTTCAGCTTATCCTGACGTTGGCGATATCAATCCATCTCGTCGTGCGCTACAGAGAACTGCAACGGAAGGACCCTGATCGCGAATGTCGAGACCTGGTGCGCGACACGATTTCATCGATGGCACGCCCGTGTTTGTACGCAGGTTTAACGACCATCGCGGGGTTCGGGTCGTTATTGCTCTGCGATATTCTGCCGATAATTACGTTCGGCTGGATGATGGTTGCCGGCGTGGTCGTTTCTTTGACGATCACATTCGTTATTTTCCCAGCCATGATCGTGTTATTCGGCAAGTCGGCACCCGTTCCCCAGCGGGACGACTCGCCGTTTTCCATAACCGGATATCTAGCGCGGCTAACGGAGACGCGCGGGACAATAATACTGCTTGTGAGTATAATCGTAACAATTCTCAGCGGTATCGGAATTTCCAGATTAGTTGTCGAGAATCGTTTTATTGATTACTTCAAAAAGACAACAGAGATTCACCGCGGGATGGAGGTTATCGACCAAACACTTGGCGGCACGACACCCCTTGACGTTGTTATCGATTTCGAAAAGCCCGTTGCCGCGGGTGAAGATATCGCTAAAAAACCGGCCGAGGCCTCGGAATACGATGAGTTCGACGAGTTTGAGGAGTTCGAGGAATCTGAGAACGAGGAAAAATACTGGCTCACATCCGACAAGGTTGACCGGATTATGGCGGTGCATGACTACCTTGACGCTCTTCCGGAGACTGGCAAAATTTTATCACTCGGAACGCTGATGAAGACAATGGAAAGATTAAACGACAATACACCGCTTGATAACTTTACGCTTGCGATACTGTACAATGCGATACCGGATAACTATAAGAGCCTGTTAATCACCCCATATGTCTCCACAGAGCACAACCAGGCACGGTTCTTCGTGCGCGTTCGCGATTCAGAGAAGTCTTTGCAACGGGATAAGCTACTGAAGCAGATCAGGAACGAGTTGACTGCTAAATTAGGGATCAAAAAGGAAAACGTTCATCTGTCGGGTATGCTGGTGCTTTATAATAATATGTTACAAAGCCTATTCAGCTCACAGATAAAGACTCTCGGCGCGGTGTTACTCGCGCTGATGTGCATGTTTCTGGTATTATTCAGGTCGTTAAAGATTGCCGTCATCGCAATACTTCCGAACATCCTTTCAGTTGCAGTCGTTCTCGGCGTTATGGGTTGGTTGAAGATTCCCCTGGATATGATGACAATAACAATCGCAGCAATCAGCGTCGGGATCGCGGTCGATGACACGATTCACTATATTCATAGGTTTATACGTGAATTCGATGTCGATCGGAACTACGTCCAGACCGTGTACCGCTGCCACCGCAGTATCGGCTACGCGATGTACTATACGTCGCTCACAATTATTGCCGGATTCTCGATTCTTTCGTTTTCGAACTTTATTCCGACCATTTACTTCGGACTTCTTACCGGGCTTGCGATGGCGATAGCGTTGCTATCCGCGTTGACACTACTTCCCCAATTACTTGTCGTCGTTAAACCGCTTGGACCAGAGAGCTGATTCGATTGTATAGCAACAATCACGGAGTTTTCCAAAGAATCGTTCGGAGTCATATGCGCAGTGAGACGCAAGTCATTCAAAATCTCAACTGCCTGCAGTTTAGTTACCGTAACTGATTCAACCGATTCGTTTGCCTTTCTCGTTCGAGCGATTATTTTACCGACGTGCAATTTGTTTCTCAGACAAGCAAATCGCCAGCCATGAGGGGGGAATACTATGAGACAAGGCTACCGATTACAAATCTCCGCAGTTATCATATACAGCTTCTGTTGGCATATCCTTGCCGATGATGAAATCCCGCCAGCAAATATCGGAGACGATACGCTATTTCATGAGTTAAAGTTTCTGCGCGCAGAGTTGGACGTCGTTCAGGCGGCAACTAAGACGGAAATACCGGTATCAAAAGCTCCTGCGTCAGTCACGGTTATCAATTACGCGCAAATCCGAAAGTCCGGCGCGCGTACTATTCCGGAATTACTCCGAATGGTGCCCGGGGTAAATGTCCGCTGGAACCCGATGATGCAGACGATTGATATCCGCGGATTCGGCGGTAATCCATTCAGCAGCCGTGTCTTAATGCTGATCGACGGGATCCCCTATAATTCGTGGAACAAAGGCGGGTTTCCGCAGCAACCCGGTTTCGATTTTTTTATGCTGCAGAATATCAAACGGCTCGAAATCATTCGCGGCCCCGGCTCGGTGCTCTACGGCGAGAATGCCTTTTGGGGCGTTCTTAACATCGTAACGCTTTCCGGTGAGGACATTGAAGGGGGAAAACTAGAACTCTATGCCGGTGATCTTGAGACGATAAATACCGGCGGCATATACGGAGACACTTTTGAGAACGGATCCTATTTGATATCCCTTCGACAAATGCGTGGACAGTTCCCCACTGAATTCTGGTTCGACGAGAACGACTCGATCGTTACAGGCACTGACATATTCTTGAAAGGAAAGTACAAGGATCTTGAGGTCTCATATTATAGGCATGAGGATGAGGTTGATGGATTCAACGAGCCGATTAACAATCCAATGTTGCCACCGGGCTCCGCGTTTAAGAGCAAGGATGAACTTGACCAAATCGTCGATATTCTCGCTTTAAGATTCAATCACAAAACCGATGACCAACGGTTCACAGTCGGGAGTGATATTTCGTTTGCCCGCCGAAATGGCGTTCACTGCGGCGCCTGTCACGCATCACAGCAGGATCAACCTGATATCAACAAGGTCTCTGACCATGGCTCGCAGTTATTTGCGGATCTGCGGGTCGGCATACATGCTATACCGCGTAACGATATCTTGATCGGCGCGGAAATCCGTGAAGTCAAAGCCGATGACCATGCAGATGAACTTCTTCGCGACAACGACCCCGATTTTCCGAACGTCAAAACAAGGAGCGAGTACAGTAAACCGGCCGTTTACATCCAGGATCAGATCGCTCTAATCGAAGATGAGTTGGACCTCGTCGCCGGTCTTCGTTACGACTTGGAAACTCATCCGGACCTGTTCGACGATGAATTCTCGCCTCGCCTTGCACTGGTATACAACCCGAGCGAAGCATGGACAGTCCGCACATCGTGGAGCCAGGCGTTCCGTCGCCCAACCTTTAGCGAGCTATATCAGGACACATGGTTTTTCGGTTTGAACTCGAATCCGCCAATACCCCTCGCAATCTTTGAGCCAAATCCCAATCTTAAACAGGAAGAGATTGAAACCTTTGATTTCGGGATCGAATATAGACTCAGTCAAAAAGCGTCACTTAAAGCAGAGGCGTTTTATACTGAACTCGACGACTTCATTGTAACTGTACTGCGACCAGGTGCTACGCCGATGGATCCCGGCGAATACGCTTTCGAAAATCATCCCGGAAAAGCAAGGATCCTTGGTGCCGAGCTGGAGGTCCGCTGGGAGTGGAGTAAACGTCTTAATGGATTCGTCAATTGGTCGTATCAAGAACAACAACGGGACGGCAACGATGTTGACAGCACGGGTAAGCAGATTGAGTTCGCGTACGCGCCGCAGCATAAGATTAATCTAGGTATATTCTTTCGACCGTTTACCGGATTCAGTGGTGCAATTGAAGCAACTTGGAGAGATCGATATATCGCTCCGAGTTTCTGGTACGCGATAAATCCCGAATTTCCAACCGTCGCACCCTTGGACGACTATCTCTATGTAAATCTCCGACTGAATTATGATTTACCGTACTTCGCGACAAACGGAATCAAGCGTCCAGTTAAACTAACATTCCAGATCGTCAATATCTTGAACGACAGACCGAACGAGTCGCTCACTGGCGTTAACGGCACGGCCGCCGGTCGACGGTATTTCGGGGGCATTGAGTACCGTTTTTAGGCTCCAAGCAGTCCAATTTCGATATTGAAAAAATAAAAGTTGCAACAGAAATAGGTTCGTACCCGTATGTTTTTGAGTAAATATTTCCAACAACAACGTTCCATCGCGCGTCAGGCGATGCTGACATTGTCTGCCGCTTTCTTCGCAACGCAATCGTCGATTCATGGCGCCGACGAAATGCACTCAAACCCCCGTATTCTCATCCTTAATTCGGATTCAGATGTTGAGCGATACGAACAGGTAAAGTCGGCGTTTACTTCTACGATAAAATCGGACATCACGGAGATCGATCTTAAGGGGAAATGGATCGACGAAACCGTCATCGAAGACGCGATCCTGGATGATAGACCTGATGTGATATACTGCATCGGTATAAATGCGTATAAATGGGCGTATCAACTGGCTGAGGATAGAAATAAGATCGTCTTCTCCTCCGTACTCAACTGGGAGCGTTTAAAGTTGCGAGGGAACACATTCGGGGTTTCAAACGAGCTTTCGTCCGCGATGGAATTAATGACGTTTTTGTACTTTTTCCCGAATATAAAGAAACTCGGGATCCTCTATAGCAAATCTCATAATCAGGAATGGTTGACCAGGACAACGGCAAGCGCGGAGGAAGTCAACGCCGCGATCGTGGCGCGCCCCATTAGCAAGCCCGCCGAGTTGATCCCGGCATTGCAAGGTCTTCTAACCGAAGTCGATGCGCTCTGGCTTATACCGGATCCTATCGTTCTATCCAATTTGAAAGCGGTCGAGGAAATATTTCGCCGTTGTGATGCGGTTAACAAACCTGTCTTCGCATATCACGAGAGCTATACCAAGTACGGGGCGGTGATCGCTATTTCAGCGGATACGCCGACGATTGGTAGACAGGCAGCAGTATTGACCCAGGATTTATTATCGAACAAAAAAATCAAGGACACAGTCATGGTGGCGGCGGGCTCGGACGTGGTTCTGAATTTGAAGCAGGTTGAAAAGTATCGCCTAAAGTTAAATAAAAATGCTCTTGATGCAGTGAGTAAAATCATTGAGTAGTTTTTGCCGAGGGAGCGAATACTGCAGTTCTGTAGTTCCGTAGACAATCACTTATGCAAAGTTGTCCTATTACAAGAAAGACTTATGGTCGGGTGGCGTGTAATGTCGTTTTCTTGTCATTTATCGCCATTGGCTACGCGTCGGCGCAATCGCCGAGTATCTATTTCTACAGTATTGAATCGAATGTTAATAACTACAGCTTATTGAAGATCGAGTTCGATACCTACTTATCGAAGTTCGGAAGCTATAAGTTCCTGCCGTTTAAAGACAACGTCACGTTCGAAAAATTCATCAACTCGGACATGCACGGCGTCTGTCTGCTTTCGAGTTGGCATTTCCAACAGTTGAGAGCTGAGGCACTTATAGAACCATTCCTGGTCGGACGGCGTAATCAGGCCAATACACAACGGTATGTTTTATCCGCCAGTAACGGAATAAGGAATATCCAAAAATTGCGGGGCGAGAGAATCAGCTCGGCTGGGGGGGAATCCTACACACGGAGTATCTTAAGCAAAATGGTCGCTAAGGAGGACGCCGCACTTCTGGACACAATCGATATTCTGGTCGTACCGAAAGATATCGATGCTTTAATGATTGTCGGATTCGGAATCGTTAAGGCGGCATTGACTACCGAGAACAGCGTCGCGAAATTCGGTGAGATCAATCCCCGCCAACATAAATTGCTACGGGCTATCGCGACCAGCGAGAAAGTGCTGCTGCCGCTGATCGCAGCGCCGGTCACTAAAGGGAATGATATTTCGCATCTCCTGACAGTCGTCGATGATATGGAAAATCAGGCTGAGGGATTGCCCCGCCTGCGCATGCTCGGACTCGACGGTTTCGAGAAGTTATCGGCTGGTCAGTTAAAATCCCTATTGCGATAAGCTATACTGCAAGCAGTACAATTTTTGGACGACTTCAAAATGGTTGGGTAAGATCTATGTTGAGCCTAGCGAAATCAGCCGCGGCAGAAACAATAATCTTTAACCGACATTGTGCTGGCCAGCAGAACGCCTGGTCGAAAACCTGAAGAGGTCCGTTATAATATCTGATTCGGTGGTTTACGCTTCCTCGTAAACGACCTTGTGAATCTCTTTACTCAGTTCGTGCAGATCGAACGGCTTCGGAATCACTCCCTTAAATCCGTAATCACGATAGTTGGCCAGAATCGGATCCTGCGCGTAACCGCTAAAAACTATCGCTTTCGCCTCGGGGTCGATTTCCAGTATCCTCTTAATTGCCTCTTCTCCCCCCATACCTCCGGGAACTACAACGTCGAAAAGCATTGCCGCGTAAGGTTCTCCTGCCTTCATCGCCTGCTCGTACATAGCGACCGCCTTCTCACCGTCAGTAGCGGAATCGACTTTATATCCTAATTTTCGAAGCATCGCCAGGACAACTTTCAGGATATAAATTTCATCGTCCATCACTAGGATCTTCCCCTGACCTCTTACCAACCCATCCAACGCCCGCTCGTTTGGAACGAATGGTTTAGTGGACACGGGTAGATAGATTCGCCCGATTGTCCCGACGTTGATCGTCGATTCAATATCAAGACGTCCGCCATGATTGTTGATCACAGACAACGCAGTTGCCAACCCGAGGCCGCTCCCGTAATCTTTAGTCGTAAAGAATGGGTCAAAGACTTTATCCAATTGCTCGCTGGAAATCCCGATCCCCCGATCTTCAAACTCGATCATGACGTATCCGCCAGGGGCCAGTGCAAGATCCATATCGTCGTCAACCTCGATATTCTTCGCACGAATCGAAATAGCCCCACCCTCTCCCATCGCTTGCTTTGCATTTATGATCAGGTTCTGAAAAACTTGCGCAACCTGCCCTCCATCAGCGTAGATCGTCGACAGATCTTCATCGATTTCAAAATCGAATGTAACGATCGCGCCGTGTGAGCAGAACACGACTGTATCCTTAAGCAACTTAGCCGTATCAACGGTTTTTCGAATAGGTGCGCCGCCTGATGAGTACGTAAGCAACTGATGAGTCAGATCTTTCGCTCGTTTTGACGCCTGTTGCGCATCATCGAGATACCCATAAGCTCGATCGTTCAGGTCAATCTGGGTTCGAGCTAGTGATATATTACCGATTATCCCGGTAAGCAGGTTATTGAAATCATGCGCGATCCCGCCAGCAAGTATACCAATCGACTCGAGTTTAGCGGTCTTGATTAACTCAGATTCCATTCGCCGTCGCGTAACGATCTCATCGCGCAGTTGAGCGTTCGAGACTGACAGTTCGCGGGTGCGCTCCTCTACTTTGATCTCTAACTCGTCGTGGGCCATCTTTAACTGGGTCTCAGCCTCGAAACGTTTAACTACTTCCTCTGTTAGATCTTTATTGAGTGATTCGAGTTTGACCAAACTTGTATATGCCCGAAGCGCAGCAATAACGGTTGTATACAGCTTTTGCGACGTCAGACCTGATTTTTCTTTGTAGTCATTGATATCATAGACAAGGATAACCTCCTCTTCCGGTGCCTCTCCAGGTTGTCCGGTTCGGAGAACTATACGAACTAACCGATTATCTAATTCCTTACGAATATACCGTATCAAATCGATACCGGAGTCCCCTGAGCCAAGAACTACGTCGAGAAAAACTAACGCGATATCTGGATTCTCCTCGAATGCACGAACCGCGTCCGAACTGGAAAACGCACTGACGAAGCTGAGTTTCCTCCCTTCGAATTCGACTCCTTCCAGTGCGATCGTCGTTGCCTTATGGACGTCGACCTCATCATCAACAAGAAGCACTTTCCACGTCTTCTCCGGCTTACCGCGTTTACGCGGGATATCGTCGTCTGCCTGAAAAACGAAAAGATCGTCGTCATTGTTTCGTGGAGTTGTCACTTTAGTTTCCCGTCACCTTCGGCTAACAGAACCGCCATATCCGAATTTCTCCGAAATGAAAGAAGTTATTACTTAGAACACTAATAAATTGTGAATTTTTAATCACAACCATCCCATCGAGGATGAGCCCATGGGACGACCAATCGGAGATGAAATCACTATCGCGTGCTTTCGAAAATTTCGTATTTGAGGCTATCCATTGGCAAAATCTGTTGATTATGGGATCTCTACGATTGTTAATCTACAATTGCTTATGATAATTACTCGATCTCCTGAAAAGATAAATCAAGACTTCTGAAATCAGGGCGATATAATTTTTCTAAAAGAGCACCATTGCGACGCACGACCGGTAAACGATACCTGCTAGCCCTGAAATTAGCGAACATTCCGATTTCGTAATCTTACTCTTACTCGTACTCGTAATCTTCTTGGTTTTTCGGGGTGAAGTTTGGGAACGGATTACGATTATGAGTATGAGTAAGATTACGAAGGAAATCCAACGAAAAGTTCGCTATATTTGGGCCTGGTGGGATTCTCATGCGCGTTCAACCGGATTCGGAATGGTTATGGCGAATGTGCATCCGTTGCCTTCAACGCTGTCACACGTAATAGTTCCTTGAAAGGTTTGAATTATTAAATTATATACGATATGAAGGCCAAGCCCGGAATTCTCACCGGTGCCTCTGCGGGTAGTGAAAAACGGATCGAATATTTTTTTCATGTTCTCTTCCGGTATCCCTTTTCCTTGATCCTTATATAGTATAATAATTTCATTCCCTTCGCTAGATACAGCTATCGAAATCTCAGCTTTCTCATTGCCGTCATAACCGTGGGTGAGCGTGTTCACAACCAGATTTGTGACAATCTGACCAAACACACCGGGATAACTATCTAATTCCAGGTCGTCTGGACACATAATCTCAATTTTACAGGACCTCGTTTTTAACTTCGGTTCCAAACTCAGGATAATATCGTCGAGGTAGGCACGAAAGCTAAATGTTCGGCGTTCTCGACTTATCTGATCGGCTGAAACCATTTTAAAGCTGCGAATCAGATCTGCTGTGTGCAATAAATTCTTTAGTATAAGTTCGCTATCTTCCTTTACTTCCCTTAAGAACGATTCGAGCTCTGACTTCTTCAGCCCCTGGCGCTCGTATGATTCCGTTAGTGTATCCGCTGCTTTCCCGAGGTGAGATGAAACAGTGACCCCAATTCCAACGGGTGTATTTATCTCATGCGCAACGCCCGCGACCAGCTGCCCAAGTGACGCCATTTTCTCAGACTCAACGAGACGCTCCTGACTTTTTTTAAGCTCATCGAACGCCTCTTTGAGGTCTTGGGTACGCTCCTCAACCTTCTGCTCCAGTGTCCGGTTATATTTTTCGAGCTTTTCGTACGATACCTTTAGATTCTGTGACATCTGTATGAATGCGTCAGAAAGGACACCGACTTCGTCTTTGGATTTGGATTTCTTGTAGATACCCGATTCGACCATAAAATTGCCCTTCTCCAGTCTGCGAACGGACTCGGTCAGGCTCGTTAGCGGCTTCGACAATCGCCCTGATATGTACAAAACGATGCCCGCACCCAACCCGACGAAAAGGAATGAAATTAATATTGAGTGTAGAACCATCTCCTGATTACTGGCCGCGATCGCCTGGCGCGAAGATAATATTTCCTCGTTCAATATGTTAAGGGAATACCCGAGACGCAGGACACCCCACGGCTCGGTACTAATTCGAAGTGGAACGATGAATTCGATGAACGATTCGCCGTCTCTCGTATATGCGTTGGTAGCCGGCTTTGCTTGACTTACCGAGAAGATCGCGGCAGCAGAATTAAGTTGTTGCTGCTGAAGTTCAGGCTGGTTCGTGTAGATATGGGCAACTCGCTCGGAATCCATTAGAATACAGTACGCAAGCTCGCGGTCCTCCGTCACAGCCTTATGAAGGACCTCCGAAATATTGGAGACGTTATATACCGCGAGGTCATTTTCGACCTGACGCGATAAATTACTGGTCAGAGTCTTACCGCGTTCGATAAGAATTTCCTTTCGAAGTGCGATCCGCGCTTCCTGCTCTTTGGTCACTATTTTCTTTTGCCGCGATACCTGAATCGTGGTTAGAATCGTCAACAAGCACACGATCAATCCGATCATCGTGGCCAAGAGTTTTGCACGGATCCCGTAGTTGCTGTAGTTCTCTATCATGCGAATGAAGACTGAGGGACTTTGATTAGAAAAACTTTCCGTTGAGGGATTCGGCGCGCTGCGAAGAAGAGATAATCATGGTAACGACGTCGATTTTTCGCGCCTCGCGCGCGTTGAGAGATTAGGAGAACGGTGATGCAAAAAGGATCAGTCGTCTCCGATCGGTATGTAAATATACCGAACGTCTTCAGGTTTTCGAAATATTGTTCGGAAATTCTTGGCTGACAAATTCGAAGCTATCCAAAAATTGTACTGCTTGCAGTATACATTCGATTAAGCAACGGCTTCGACGCCAAACTCCGGGAATCTATACCCGCTGGCAGGAATCACGATAGCGTTCCTGGAACGTTTGTCGAGATGGCCGCCAATGGGCTCAACAACGTCGACAAAGATTATGGTTGCCCGACTAGGACTCGAACCTAGACTAGCGGTACCAGAAACCGCTGTGCTACCATTACACCATCGGGCAAACGCTTTTTCAGGTCATTATTAAACTCGTTGTCGACCAAAATTTCAAGACGCCTACCGATAAACAGTCTTTTTAGCGCTCCGCGCTTTTCATTTCAATACGGCGTTATATACTGACTGCAATCATGTTTTCGACTGGTTCTGTAAAATCCTTACTTGCAATGGAGCAACCGTCCGGGCTGTACCGGGCCGGTTAATACAATAGGAAACTTAAAGCAAATATCGAATTTCGAACAAGGAAGGTCGAATCATGAAGTTCTTTCCTTCGTCATTCATTATTCCTTGTTCGATATTCGGTGTTCAATCCTTTAAGTTTCAGAGAAGCGTCGACCGACGCGCTCCGCTGAGTCTGTTAATACAAAAGGAAACTTTGATCATGTGAATGTAGGAGGCTGCTCCCGCAGGCGATAACGATTATTTTGGAACGATACCAAAATTAATAAGATCGCCAGCGGGAGCTGCCTCCTACATTAAAAACAGCCTCAAACCGGTTTAAGTTTCAGAGAAGCTTTTCTCCCGGCTTCGCTCGGGTGTATTTCAGCTGGAAACTTGGTCATTTTGACACACTAAATCGTGAACTCCAACGGGGACCTTAGCAACACTAATCTTTCGGTATGCGAGTAGCGCCCGTTGGAGTTCACACTTTAGTGTGTCAAAATGACCAAGTTTAGTAGGAGCCCACCAGTGGGTATCCTTTTAAACCCACATTTTACAATACGAAACGGGCTCTCAATGTCGAAGATTTCCACCAAGTTTCGTAGGAGAGTGTCGAGGATTCGACTGCCCGCGATCTAACTTAAATGCCGAAAGAGCGAAAGACAGATTTAGAATTAATCGCTCAAGAGAATCCGAAAAACAGTTCGCCTCCTCAAGGCGATCAGTACAACTACGGCTATGAATTTAATCATTGGATTTTTGATAGCTGGCATTGCTTTTTTGCTCGCTGAAATTGTTATTCCGGGAGGCGTAATTGGTCTCATCGGCGTGTTATGTATCGCTACCAGTATCATCCTGGGATTCATCGAAAGCGTCGAGTTGGGCGTTACCTTGCTTGTCACAGCGTTTGTCCTTGGTATAGCGGGGCTATGGGCATGGATCAAGTTCTTTCCGGATTCGAAATTGGGAAAGGAAATATTCCTTGACAAGAACGCAAAAGATTGGCAGGGTTACGAAGAGAAAAATAAGACACTTTTAGATAAAGAGGGCGTCGCGCACACACAGTTACGGCCGTCTGGCGTTGCACTGATCGATGCCGGACGGTTCGACGTGGTCACCCAAGGCGAACTTATCGACAAAGGGACGGCAATTCGTGTAATTCGAATTGAGGGAAACCGGATCGTCGTCGCTCCGTTGAGTTGATATCAGTCGAAATCCCGTGCGCGGTCGATTTATCTTGGCTATAACGTCACCCGGTGACAGTCTACTTCACTAATCTCAGAGGATACAAATTATGAGCGTACTACTGGCTATATTCTTTTTTCTGATCGTCGGATTGATCGTTTTATTCCCGTTCTTTTACTTTCTAGGCCTCTGGATTCGTGCATTGGCTTCGAAGGCCAAAGTAAGTGTTCCAAATCTCATCGGAATGAAACTCCGAAAAGTTGCACCTGCCTTAATTGTCGAGGCTTTGATTCGTGTAAAGAAAGCCGGTCTCGTTGATATCGACACTGACGGTCTTGAATCCCACTTTCTTGCCGGCGGCGACATTCTATCGGTCGTGAACGCGTTGATCGCCGCAGATAAAGCAGGAATCGAATTATCTTTTCAGAGAGCTGCCGCCATCGATTTGGCCGGGCGCGATGTCTTCGATGCCGTTCGCACGAGTGTAAATCCGAAAGTCATCGATTGTCCTGACCCGACAAAAGGCCGCCAAACTATCGATGCAGTCGCGAAAGACGGTATTCAACTAAAAGCGAAAGCTAGAGTTACCGTACGCGCGAATCTCGACCGCCTGATCGGTGGTGCAACGGAAGAGACGATAATCGCTCGAGTAGGTGAAGGTATCGTGACGACAATCGGATCCTCAGAGTCGCATAAACTAGTACTTGAGAATCCCGATTCGATTTCGAAGCGTGTTTTAGATAAAGGCCTCGACAGCGGTACTGCTTTTGAAATTCTCTCTATCGATATAGCGGACATCGACGTCGGAGACAACATAGGAGCTCGCCTGCAAGCCGATCAGGCGGAAGCCGACAAACGGGTTGCACAAGCGAAGGCAGAGGAAAGACGTGCGGCGGCGGTCGCGCGCGAGCAGGAAATGCAGGCAAGAGTCCAGGAAATGCAGGCGAAAGTGGTCGAAGCGCAGGCTGAGGTTCCATTGGCTATGGCATCCGCATTTAGAGATGGGAACCTTGGAATCCTTGACTACTATCGGATCGAAAATCTTAAGGCCGATACAGATATGCGCACAAGTATTTCCGGGGATTCTGCTAAAGATACGGAGAAGTAGCTCGTGGAAAATCTGATTATTTTAGTTCTGTTTATTGTGGCTTCGCTAATGAGTCACCTGAGTAAACGGAACCGAGAGAGCGGCGATCCGTCTCCGGGCCGGGACGACGACATATTACGAGATCTGCTCACGAGGCAAAAATCAGTATCTACCATTGCCCCATCACACGAGCAGGAGGAAAGCTCTGAATATTTCAGTACTGAAGAAGAGGCCTCTTCCTTATACGACCCTGCGGAAGCCGCGTCCAATCAATCCGGCGATTATATCCCGAAAACGCCATCGGCCTTCTCGAATATCGATGCGTCTGTGGCAAAATTTGAGGACGCGTCGCCGACTTTTGGCAAATCCCAAACCGGTCTCAGGCGGAAGACCACGGGTATGAGGTTTCGAATTCATTCACGTGCGGAGTTGAAGAAAGCGTTCGTTCTCCGGGAAATAGTCGAGCGCCCGCGAGCGTTCGATATTTGATACGGTAAACCGTTCATGATTCAGACGTTAAGAGGCGAATAAGACGGCGAGTACTACCCCCCCCCCGAAAAAAACCTAAACGACGGATTAACTTTCTTAGCTTTTAACCGTTGGACTCCTGAAACCTAGAACGCTGAACCCGTAATCGGTTACTAAATGCTCGATTGGACTTCGCTTATTCTTTCGTACTTCGTATGCTACGCCATCGGCGGTATCCCGTTCGGATTCTTAATCGGGAGATTACACGGCGTAGACATCCGTGTACACGGCAGCGGAAATATCGGTGCGACGAATCTTTTACGTGTATGCGGTAAGCGATCGGGGTATTTATGTTTTCTACTGGACGCGCTGAAAGGTTTTCTCCCAGTCTTCATATTCGGGATCTTATATCCGTCAACCGGTTCTGCCGACGTCGCTTATATTCCGATCATCTCAGTTTTAGGGGTGATCTCCGGGCATATCTGGAGCCCGTATCTGCGATTCAAAGGGGGAAAAGGGGTTGCGACATCGGCTGGAGCTATACTGGCAATGGCGCCCCTACCGATACTACTTTCTGTGATGCTGTGGTATATCGTTTTTTCAATAAGTCGTTATGTATCGCTCGCAAGCATTTCTGCTGCAATCGCACTTCCTATCACCGGATTCGCGTTGAATCAATTCCCGGTTCCCAAGATACCGAAACTCGCCGAGTCCACTATTATTCTGTTAGTCGTATTGGCAACTGTGGTTGTGATAAAGCACAGAACCAATATTAAGCGCCTCTTGCAAGGCACCGAACACAAATTCATAAAGGAAAGCGAGGAATGTCATGAAAATCACTGTGCTTAGCGACGGTGCCTGGGCAACCGCTGTCAGTATGGTCCTGGTTTCGAATCGCCACGAAGTTACTATGTGGAGCCCGTTCCCGGCGAATATCCTGACAATGAAGGAGACAGGACGAAACCAGAGCTTTTTCAAAGACTTCGAACTGCCAAAAGCATTGCAGCTATCCGATTCAATGGGGGAAGCGATTGCCGGCTCAGAAATTATCATTCTAGCATCGCCAACCCAGTATGCGCGCGGATGCCTGGAACAACTCCATGAGATCGGCGTAGAGCCGGCTCAAATAATTGTGAACCTCGCTAAAGGAATCGAGATCGGGACTTTGAACCGGATGAGCGAACTGTGTGAAGAAATTCTCGGCGCCACCAAATACGCGGTACTTTCGGGACCGAGTCATGCCGAAGAAGTTGCATTGAAAACACCGACTGCGGTGGTAGTTGCATCGGGCGATAAGGAGACTGCTGGTCTGGTTCAACAGGTATTTATGAACGATTCCTTCCGCGTATACACCAGCAACGATGTCGTCGGTGTCGAATTAGGCGGGGCATTGAAGAATGTGTTTGCAATCGCTGCCGGAATCTGCGATGGGATGGGACTCGGCGACAATAGCAAGGCCGCACTCATCACGAGGGGAATCGCGGAGTTGGCCCGTTTGGGAGCTGTTCTTGGTGGAGATCCGGAAACATTTGCCGGGTTAAGCGGTTTGGGCGATATGATCGTCACATGTGCGAGCCGGCACAGCCGCAACCGACACGTCGGTGAAGAATTAGGCCGCGGGGTGGCGATGGCCAAAATTACTGAAGATATGGGGATGGTCGTTGCTGAAGGAATCGGGACAACTAATAGCGCATACAACCTGGCAAAGTCCTATAACGTCGAAGTTCCCATCGTATCGGAGGTCTATGCGGGATTATATGAAGGGAAAGATTTGCGCCAAGGCGTACGTGATTTAATGACGCGATCACCCAAAAGTGAAACTCAGTAACGCAACAAGTGCGGCGTGCAGTCCATTTCCCGGTCCAAATGGACACAGCTTATTAATCGCGCGAAAAATTCTGATAATTTTAGTCTGCCCAGGTCGCAGAAACTCTCGCTTATGCGAAGGCGGACATTACCAGTCGGCGCCGGTCGTGGATAATTCTGACGTTATCCGGACAACGCCTGGTATACTGCAAGCAGTACAATTTTTGGATAGCTTCGAGTTTATCAGCCAAGAATTTCCGAACGATATTTCGAAAACTCCATGACTTTCGGTATAAATAACCCGAAGACAGTCATTATAGAATCTTAACGAAAAGCTCGTAAACACGCTGAGTGTAGTAGCGGGAAAGATACTCGATCCGTATCAGTAAAAGGCGGACGACGCAGCAGGAAACGGGCGTCGCACTCTCAGACTTTAGGTTCAAGCATTAAAATAGGAACGATACTATGCGCTTTGTTATCAGCGGCGGAGAGCCGCTACATGGGGAGATTACAGTAGGAGGTAACAAAAATGCAGTATTGCCGATGATCGCCGCATCGCTGCTAACCGATGAAGAGGTAATACTGCAGAATATTCCGGACATCCTCGATGTCAAAATAATGCTCGAAATACTGGAACATATCGGCGGCGACATTCATATAGACGGAACCGAATTACGAATTAGATGCAACAATGTTCGTTCCACCGAGATACCTCGGGAGTTATGCGCGGCGCTTCGGGCAAGTTTTTTGTTCGTCGGACCACTTCTCTTACGCGCAGGCCGGGCCAAGGTATTTCCGCCTGGCGGCGATGTAATTGGCCGACGACGCCTGGACGCGCATTTTTATGGGCTGCGTTTACTCGGCACTGAGATTGATGAAGGGGAATTTGAGTTTAACGCCCCTGATGGATTAACCGGTAAAGATCTATTTTTTGATGAATCGAGTGTGACAGCAACCGAGCATATTATGATCGCCGCAACAACAGCCACCGGGGCAACGATCATTCGCAACGCCGCCAGCGAACCACATGTGCAGGATCTGGCGCGCCTCTTAATTAAAATGGGTGCGCAGATAGAAGGACTAAATACGAACACGCTTACGATCAGAGGCGTAAAGTCCTTGCACGGCGCGACACACCGCGTTGTGTCAGACCACATCGAAGCGGCAAGCTACTTAGCGTTGGTATCGGCTACAGGTGGCAGTATCACCATACACGATACCGTGCCAAGCCACTACTGGATGATTCAACGTATATTCCAGCGATTTTCGGTAAATCTCGAGTTCTCCAATAACGCAATTCACCTACCCGCTAACCAGCGTCCTGCCATTCAGAAAGATATCGGAAATGCGATTCCGGTTATCGATGACGGTCCGTGGCCTCAGTTCCCGACGGATCTCATGAGTTCTATGCTGGTTCTAGCGACGCAAACAGATGGAACGGTACTATTCTTCGAGAAAATGTTCGAGAGCCGTATGTACTTCGTCGATCGGCTTATCCAGATGGGTGCGAACGCCATTGTTTGTGACCCGCATCGCGTTGTTATTTCGGGGAAGACACGGTTGTCGCCTCAGAGTCTGAGCAGCCCGGATATTCGAGCGGGCATGGCACTAATTATCGCTGCCCTCTGTGCCAAAGGGGTCAGCGAGATTCATAATGCCGCCATAATAGACCGCGGCTACGAAAAGATGGAAATAAAATTACAGTCGATCGGCGCAGAGATTGAACGGAAATCGTAGTTAATTTTGACCCCATACACCGAAGATCGCGGGGTTTTCGAAAACCAGGTAGAACTTTAGAGTTCGTCGTCGATGTTCGAATTATCGACATTCTGGGACGCTTCGGTATATGTTTCCTTGCGTTGATGATACAAACGGCGGTCGGCAATCCCACTCATGGCTTCACGATTTAAATTCCCTCCTAGAAAATGATCCAGTATTTCGATCACTTCTGAGGTCTTGTCCAGACAGTCGTGGTACGAAATATTGACAAACGGAATACCTTGCATCGCTAGATAATAGTGGACCTGCCGTACTTGCTGGGTATACACCGATTGAAGTCTCTTTGAATCAGGCTGACGCTCTGGGCGACCGAGGCGACGTAGCATTTTCTCTTGGGAGGCAATCACCTCTGTCAATGGACGGACCATAATGATTACACGATAGGTGTACCCAGGCGGAAGTTGCGGAATCAGTTGCGAAATCACTTTGACAGCAGATCCTTGAGCGTCCATCAGCCAGTCTTTATTGTGCCTTAATGTTTTCACGGGCTCGTACTCATAATAACCGTTGATATTATCGGCGTCCGCCGCGCGTTTCCGATCGGTTAAAACCTCAATACCTCCGGCTTGCAGCATTTGCATCATTAGAGAAGTTCCCGTCCGCGGCAGTCCTGAGACAATCGTAATAGCTTTGTCGGCGTCCGTGGCCCCGGCTGCAGCGATTAACGCGCGGACCTGGTCGGGGGTTTCCGTTTTTTCGGCCCCACTTTCTTTTGATCGATAAGGGACACCTTGCGTCAGTGACTTTCGATCTCCTATCTTGCCCGCCCGTTTCTTATCGCGACGAATTTTTTTCGCCGCTGTGAGATGGGTCTCCGCGGCGCCCGGATTATTAAGGCGCCTATTGTAGATGAACGCCAGCCTTTTATGAGCGTCCCCGAAATTCGGGTTCTGAGTGACCGCCAGCGTGAGTGCATCCACTGCCTGCTCTATCCGGCCGATTCGATGCAGAGCAACGCCAAGGAGAAAATGCGAGAACGGGTTAAAGAATCTCAGCCCGATCGACAACATCGCTGCATTTGCCGCTTTTCGATTTTTCCGGGTGCCAATGTAAACACGAGCTAATCCTGCATGCGCCTGCGAATTTTCGGGATCTAAAGCATGAGCCTCCAAGAAGTTTTTTTCGGCAGCGTCCCAATGTTTCATTTGAAGATAAGTTTCTCCGATCTGAATGTAGGCGTCGGGATTCGGATCCATAGGGGTATGCGCCTGCCCGTAATGGCGTAAGGCTTCACCGTACTTCCGCTGTTCGAAATACAACATCCCACGGAGCATCGCGAATGCGCGCAGATTGGGGTAAGCTTTCGCTTGTAACCGGCGCAAGGCGAACTGGTCCTTATCCCCGAGAGTATTCGGGTCTGTTCCAGAATATTCCTTCCGCCATACCTCCAATTGTTTCGTCGCGGTCTTTGCTTCGTCTAGCCGCCGTTGAATTAGCGTTTCAACCAGTGATTGCAGATCCTCTGTTTCCCCCAGCTGTCGCCTCGCTTGGAAAAGCTTGTAGCCGAAGCGATGTTCATCCGGCCATTCTTCGTATAGACGTTGGAATTTGACGGCGGCCTCCTCGAAATATCCGCCGTCCATGTACGCCTGGGCCAGGTTGTACTCCTGCTCGCGAATTGTTCGCTTCGCTGCCTCAATCTGATCGGCACCTGGCTCTTCGATATACCCAAGATCTACCAACCGCCTGATTGCGTGTTGCGCTTCGATCGGATCGGTCGTTCCAGGAGGATGACAGCCGTCATCACCGCTAATATTATCCCAGGAGGGGATCGCATCGATTGTCGGTGACGTCGCGAAAGCTGTTACTAATGATTTACCGTCCATATCTTGGCCGACAGGCAAATCGAAGAGCGTAAGGATTGTCGGGCAGATATCCAATAGACTGGCGCCAAAAATATTCTCATCGCGCTTAATTCCGGGCCCTTTCATAACAAAGATACCGTGTTGACGATGTTCGATGGCAGGCCCAGCCGGTTCACGCGGAATTGAGCTCGGTCGTAAGTGGTCAGGATGGAAACCGTGATCGGACAATAGAATGATGGTAGTCTCGTCGTCGAGTAAAGACACCAGGGTCCCGAGCATCAAATCATGATATCGATACCCCGACTCAACGACGTCTTTATATATTTCGAAGTCGTCGTCAGAAATTCGGGGGTGCTTGGGAGGGTGATATCGCATAAAAGCATGGCAGAAGTGGTCGATCGCGTCATAATAAACCGCCATGAAATCCCACGGCTCGAGTTGCATGGTTGCAGTGGCAGATGCGTGTATAGATGTGCAGTCCGCGATGATCGCGGCCAGTGATGACAGCCGTCTGTCTTTGTCTTGATCGATTCTTCCGAATTCAGGAACGAAATGCTGGATGATCTCGCTATCGATCTCGGCGGGGTGGATGCGCAGAGGCGAAAGTCGCCCTTCAAGACGCTTAGGGTGCACGGTTCCCGGTTGCAACGGTGCCGGATGTTTTAACGAACCGATCACACGCTGATAATGGTTGGACACCATAACCCCGTTTATTGGCTCCGCGGGATGAGACGGCCACCAACCAATGATGTTGCTTTGATATCCGTTTTGGTTCAGAATATTCCAAACCGCCTTGGTCTTGCGTGACAGCGTAGTTACCGGCCGAATTCCGCCACTGACCGGATCGAGTTCTGAGAAACCGTGGATGCCATGCTTATACGCACGTTTTCCGGTGGCAATTGACGTCCAAAGCATCGGCGATAATACCGGGTGAACGGTCGCCAGATTTCCCATTACCCCTTCATTGACCAGCTTCTCCAGATTCGGCATCTTTCCGGCGTCAAGAAGAGGATTGATGACTTTCCAATCCGCGGCATCCCAGCCGATAACAAAAACTCTGCGTGAATTTTTCGAAAGACTCGTAATTGCTATCCCCGTGTATTCGATAGAACCTTCGTAAGTGATAACCTGAGAAACAAAACAGCGTAACCGCGAAGTCACGGTTACGCTACTTTTTGCTTACCTAAATCTACGGATATCGACGCCCTCTATAAACGTTACGCATCTTCCTTTTGCCGAGCCAGTCGCGACTGTCGACGTCGCCGGTACTCACCCATCCCAACTGCACCGAGCGCAAGTAACCCGAGTAGTGAGACATGCGGTTCCGGTACAGTGCCAAATACTTCAGTGATAATACCCATCGACGGAACATCCTCGTACGCCCAGCCAGTCACTATCGCCGAAGATGCGGTTGGTTGGGCAATTCCTATCCACCCAAAATGAAGCGACGTTCCCTTCTTGAATTTTACAGCTATCAGTCTCTCGCCGATGCCAGTGGTGAAGTTTCCCTCATAACTATTCCCGCTGGTCACACCACGCAATCGCCCGAAAGTACCCGTAGTATTGAAATTCTGACCAATACTCACGGAAATTCCGGCCGGAAGTGCATTAGGATTAATCGGTCCCGTGGACGCTTGCCCGGGAAGTGACGTAGTTTCCAACCAGCCGTCTGAATCAGACGGCTGCGGATTTAAATCCCCTATCCTCAAACTGAATCCGGAAGAACTTTCAGTCGCCACCGCAGCAATTGAAAATACTGGTGCTCCGTCAAAATCGATTAGAACCGGATTGCCGATCGATACGGTGTCACCGGAGAAAAACTTAATGATACCGGCGTCGGCTTTCTGGCCATTGACAAGCCCGCATGCAGCAGTCGCGGCAACACAATAAGCACCCAACTGATTACTCAACGCGTCCGCGCCCTTGCGACTATGCCTGCTTTTCTTTTTCGAAGGTTTTTTCACGATATTCTTTTGATATAGACGACTGCATGCAGTCGATTTTTTGGTCCGTATGGACTCCGCTCGTGCGGAGACGACTTGAAATTGATCACGTATAAAATTCCGTAGAATTGAAGGAGATCAGTACACAAAGATAACCTAATAAGATTACGCTCTCACAGGGGACTGGCTGGTCTGTGAATCAGCTGTTGCTACCGGGTTCTGGCAAGCCGGTCTTAAATTCAGACGCGCTAGACCGCCCCCCCTAAAAGTTACGTTTCTAACTTGGCTAGACCCAAAGAATATAACACGGAGAACGACTTTTGTCCACCCGGAATGGCGAAAAAACGCTTGATTGACAGAAACTCGACCTACAATTACCCAGTATTCGTCGCCACGTCCAACAATGCCATGCTGCCGCCCGGCCGTCATTACACAAGTAAGGAAATACCAGCCTGATCTATGCATCAATTTCGTTACGAGCGCTTTTAGCTGGCCTGAGATC
>JAJFLP010000055.1 GCA_021772635.1 Verrucomicrobiota bacterium
GCGTCATTTTCATTACTGGGGTCCTTTCTTTTTTTAGCGATTAGGGGTGGGCCTCCGAGGGTCTCGGAGATACGATCTAAATACCATTGTCGATCTCCGAGATTCCTCAACCTAAGAAACTCATCTAATAGTATGTTGAGAGAAACGCCGCGGACAGCAATAACCGGCCACCGTCCTTTCCTGCCCACCAACCACTCACCGCCCACCTTCTTTTCCCCGGCCACCGCCAACCGAAAACCGTCCACTGGCCACAGCATTTCGAACGGATTGATGGGTAAGTAGATATAGAACCGGAACACTTATGAAATCAGTTTTCTAACGAGGTGGTAGATATTAGCGAACTGAACCTGAAAAGTGCAGAAGATGACTTCGCTCGAAGTTATTCGGTTACCGGAATAGATCGCTCGTTGGAAAATATGCTTCATCAGCGGCCAAGGTTACTTCAGGTTACGACCCTTGGGGTCACACCTACTATTTGTGTTTATCGTAGACGATTCTCAATTTTCTTTGCTTGGTTTACTAATTTTCTTATCAGGATCAAGATTCGATCTTTCACGTTAGAGCCGTTGGGCCGCCCCGAATGGGGTTTTCCTTCCTTAACTGCTGACTGATATTCATCCGCCCAAAGTATCACAGAACCCTTGCCGATCTAGTCTCCTATCAACTCATGAACTGAAGTGGCCGCCTCATATACCGCAGTTGCTTCGCTATCGTAGAGTCCGGCTATCAAACGGAATTCGTCGAAGAATCCGGTGATTGAGACTAAATATGGCAAGGGATGCCCAGTCTCAATAACCTCGACGACATACAGTAATCCGCGCCCTTCATCGGGGACCTCTATACGATTACATAACCTCATACTTTACTCCTCATTTCAGCAAGATAGGGGCAACCGTTAATCTTGAGTTCTCCATTACACTGCCGTCGTGGCACCGAAATCTTCTCTGAACGATACTGTCAACCTGAGTAGTCCCGGGCAACTGGGTTATAGCTCATATTCCTCTTTCAAGCCGATCTTGATCTCCTCCAGGTAATTCGTTTCTCCCGGAGGCCCAACTATCGAGAGAATAACATCTAACTCGGATATACTGAGTCGGCACTCACGGCAGACTTCATCAATCTTTTTTATCAGAGTCGGACTGGTCAGACTTCCGTATTCCTTGCGGAAATATTCCAGATGGGTTTCTGAGAATTGGTCGAAAAAATCGCCGTAAACCCAATATACAAAAACATGATCGTAGTGCTCCTTAAGCTGTCCGTAAATGTCAGACTCGATCGAAGTGAAATCCAGTAGCTCCCTGGGCATCATATAATTGGCCTGCGAATAGTTGTAGGAGAGAGCGAAGTCGCCAGCATATCCGTAATCGTTATCTATGTTATCGATAAACTCGATCAGTTCCGCTAATGTGAACGGCTTTTTACTGGTTTCCTTATACAATTTGAAATCAAATCCATATTCATCCATGACGGAGTATCTGATCCCTTTTTCTTCTGCCGCTGCGCGAATGCTGATCACGTCGAATGTCGTCGACTTTAATTCGATGCGGGCGATCTCTGTTTCACCGACCGAGTAATCCGGCAGGTATTCTCCACCCATGAACATTGGGTGAATCGCAGAGAGCTTGTCGCGGGTTTCGTTTGAGAGCTTAGTTTCGAGCAGTTTATCATCCAGTTCCTGAAAACGTCCGGCTATCAAGTAGTCCTTGATCATCTTTCGACGCGCAGCGCCTTTCACATCGCGAAGAATGACCTGCAAAACGTTTTCATAATCCCAGTAGCTAACTGGTTGGAAATCATAATCTATTCCGGGGTAAGTTTTCATCTCGTTGATATCTCCATTAATACGTTTTGAATCGTCTTCATTAGCGGTCTGACATTGTCTCCCTCCAACCGCGGAATGCGACTTTTGTCGGTAACGCAGCGCGATTGAGATGTTCGTTATAATTAGTAATTACTCGCGTCAGGCAATGAATGACGACTGGAATACCCAAAGTCCAATCATGGTTCGGTTATTATTAATCAACACGCGTTTTAATTTGGACGATCTTGTCTCCGACACGTTTGACCGGGTATTTACAGCTCATTCCCCCGTCACAGATAAAATCAGAGCAATCTAGTCCAGTAGCTTCAAACCCCTCCCTCAATCTATGAAGGAAACGTCCCCGCGCAGCCACCCACCCCGAGTGTCCGACATCCCCATTGAACTGATAAATCAGATCGTCAACCTCGTCGGGATCGAGTTCGCCGATTTCAAGTGTTTCTGTTGATCGGTCAGTGCCGCCTCGCTCTGGACTGCTGCTGAGCTCTGCTTGATTCTCCTGTTCAAAATACTTGACCAATCGTTTCGACAGGATCCCAAAGTCATGAATAATTTGGTCTTTCTCGTCCGCAACAATGTAAATTTGTATCTGGTTGAAACTCATTCCGGGGCCATATTCACCATCCGGCTCGTCGATCATGGTCGATAAACCCTCGATGCAGTCCAGATCCCGGAATTCGTAGAATGGTGGGAACTCGACGTCGGGAACTTCCTTGAACCGTTTTAAGTCCTTAAGCAGAGATTTCCAGTCCACCGCGTGGTGCGCCCCAAGCTCCTCCAGGCCCCAGAGCAAGGTCAGAGCGTGTTCGATTTCCCGAAAACTTTCTTCCCAGTGAACTCGGTCGCCTTGTTCGCCGAATGCAACTTTGATCAAGGTGTTCGGGGCTGGGATTTCCTTCCCCACCGTAAAGCCATTCTCTAAATCGCCGCTGGCCGAGCCTACTGTCCAGCCTTGCGAGTAGATTGGGTGATCCGGCGGCGCTTGCACGATCTTGCATTTCTTGTTTGTAGTCTTAGCCATTGGGTGAGTCCTCCTCTTGTATGAATTTTCATTGAGACACGAGAGTGAGGTAAGGGGACTGGCAGGAAATCGAACGAGCAGAAATAAAAAAACCCCACGCCTGTTGCCAGACGAGGGGTTGATATTCTGCGACCTAAGATATGATTGCCCGGTTATCCGGACCACATAGTTTTCCGCTAAGCGGAATTTTGGCTTTGGCACCTTACTTTGCTATGCAGCAAAACAGGTTGCCGGGTGTTCGCAGGGCCAATCCCTCACACCACTCTCAATGTTATTAGATTATAACTAGTACTATACTTTATTATCTTCAAATTTCAATGGGAAGAAATGAAGATATTTCCCAAAAATTGTTGCCATTTTAAAAATCCGCCAAAAAATTCACGGGCCTCTCTGCGGAACCTACCGAACCAAGGGGGGGGGGGAGGGGGGTGCGTCTTTAATTATGAGGTAAACTTAGTTGAGGATTATTCGGATCTAGAGCGGATGAAGGTTTCGTGCTCGCATGGCGATTAATCTTGTGCTCTTGCGTAAGAGCAAGTGGTTTGGGTAAGAAAAAGTGATTGTGATACCGGATTGATACCACTCGGCAATGCTCATTGCCGTCGATCGCGATCATCGTGCCCTTCTCGATTAGGTGAGCACACGGACGGCTCTATGCCTGACATCTCCGTAATGCCTGGCGGTCCGGATCCGCAGTTGATCGAAGTAGATATTTTCCGTATGATCATCAGCGTGCCCGAATTCCGTGAAAAGCCCGACGCTCCTGCTGAAATCGTACAAGTCGAAGCCCATGATGAGGCCCATGATAAGGCCCATGAGGCACAAGTCACGGCTACAGGGGCACGCCCTTAATTCGCTGCTTTCTGTTTGGGCCCATTGGTGAGCTGGCTACGTAAAAATCCTATCCACCTGATCGTACTTCACAGCGCTGATACCATCGCTGAATTCGAACGAATCCCCGCTGTAGACGAGGTACGATTGCGAGATTTGATCGGACAATCTCGTGATCCGCTGTAACCCTTTCAGCAGCGACGGGTTGTAGGTCGAACTGGATTTGATTTCGATCGCAGTCAGAGCTCTTCCTTGCTCACATAGAACGTCTACTTCGTTGCCATTACTGTCTCTGAAAAAGTAGAGGTTGGGTATTTTCCCTTGATTGCTTCGAGCTTTCAAGCACTCGATAACAACCAGGTTTTCGAACATCTGACCGACCAGCGGATCTCTAATTACCTGTGAGGGTTTCTCGATACCCAGTAAAAACGCCAACAGTCCTGTATCGACAAAGTAGTACTTCGGCGACTTAACCACGCGTTTGCCGAAGTTCTCAAAATATGGAGATAGTTTATATACAACGAAAGAAGCCTCAAGAATCGATAACCAATTCTTGATCGTTTTTTGGCTGACACCCACGTTGTTCGCCAATGACGTATGGTCGAGCAACTGCCCGACTCTCCCGGCGAGTAGTTTCATAAACTTCTCGAAGAGGGAAACGTCCTTCAGGTTTATCAATTGCCGAACGTCTCGCTCAACATAGGTTTGATAATAGTTCGAATACGCTTGTGTCGGCCTCTGGCTTCGATCGTAAATGCGCGGGAGAAAGCCCTTATACACATAATCCTCCGCTCCTGCGAGGCTGATTCCGGCATCGGCTAGTTCGCTGATCGAAAAGGGGTAGAGATTCAAGATCCCCGTTCTCCCCGCCAACGACTGAGTAATTGCCTCCCGCAACGCCAACTGATGCGAGCCGGTAATAACGAACTGCCCATTTCTCTGCCGTGTGTCTACCGCTGCTTGGATGTAACTGAGCAATTCCGGGACCCGTTGTATTTCATCGAGAATGACGTTGCTCTTAAATTGCGCAAGAAACGCCTTCGGGTCATCGGTAGCAAACTGGCGAACTTCCGGAAGTTCCAGATTGGAGTACTGGTAGGTACTTAAGACTCCTCTGGCCAGAGTCGTTGTTCCGGCTTGCCGTGGACCTAGAACTGTTACGACGGGGTACTCGTTTAAGAGTTTTGTAAGCTCTTCAGATATATGACGTGAGATCATATACTTATCTTAATCTATGCAAATAAGGATATCAAGTCCGAAAATGCATAAATAAACACGCTCGCAGCAAGGAAAAGATTTGATGCACATTAAGGGCGTCTGATTTGCAAGATCATCAACGTAATAAAAAGGCTGGCGCGACCGCCGACGTGAGTCACGTTCCACGTGCCAACGTGGTCACGTGAATAAACCACTTAAGAACTGTAATTTGCCACGTTTTATTTCTCTAAGGCCGTATTTTCTGGTCAATGGCTCCAGTTAACATGCTAAAGTCGAAATAGATACAATTCAATAAACCGGGTCAGACCCCGAAAATAGCGCCCGAAAATAGCGCAGACCCCGAAAATAGCGAAAATAGCGAACGATTCGGTAGGAGCATCCACACGGGCGAGTCACAGCAGGATGTGAAGGTACCATGAAAATCCCGCTTTAAATAATCGAATATCATGGTATGATTAGAAATGAAAATCCCGCGAATTGCTATCCATACTGCCTTGAATAATGCCTTGGCACGCAGCCGTGTTGTCGTTCTTGCAGGACCACGACAATCCGGTAAGACGACCATTGCAAGGGAACTGCTTAGCTCTGATTCGGTAAATTATTTCGACTTGGAGGATCCTGCGAGTTTAGCGCGACTAGACGAACCAATCACTGCTCTCAGCCCTTTACTCGGACTTGTTGTTATTGACGAAATCCAGCGTCGGCCTGATCTATTTCCTATATTACGCGTCTTGGCTGATCGGGAGGATCAGCCAGCACAATTTCTGATACTGGGTAGTGCATCAGGCGAACTGATGCGACAGACCACAGAAAGCCTTGCCGGTCGCATGGAACGCGTGATTATCAGCGGTTTTACGATTGGCGAATTGGGGCCGGATTCCGGATCTCGGCTTTGGTTGCGTGGAGGGTTTCCATTGTCTTATCTTGCCTCTACCGAAGACGATAGTCGCGCGTGGAGGAAGAATTTTATACAGACCCTGTTAGAGCGTGATTTCCCTCAATGGGGTGTGCGTGTGCCTGCCTTGGCGCTGATGCGTTTCTGGACGATGCTGGCGCATTACCATGGACAAACCTGGAACGCAGCCGGGCCGGCAAGGGCTCTGGGCGTGAGCGAATCGACCAGTCGCCGTTATCTCGACTTGCTCACGGACGCCTTTATGGTCCGGCAACTTCAGCCGTATCACGCGAATATTCGGAAACGGCAAGTGAAGGCCCCCAAAATTTATTTACGCGATAGTGGCTTACTTCATCAATTACTCGGCATCGACGGTCTCAAGACGCTGCTGACTCATCCGCAGGTCGGGGCGTCATGGGAAGGTCTTCTCGTTGAGCAGGTGCTGATGATAGAGCCCCATGATGAAGCTTTCTTCTGGGCAACCCATCAGGGGGCGGAAATAGACCTGGTGATGCGTTGCGGTGACCGTATTTTTGGAGTGGAATGCAAGCGAACCGACGCGCCGAAAATGACACCATCAATACGCAATGCCTTGGAGGATCTCAATCTGTCGCGCGTGGCCGTGCTCTACCCTGGGACAAAGCGTTATCCGCTGGGAGAGCAAGTGGAGGCGGTTCCATTTCGTATCGTTGCCGCTGGCGAGCCGATTTTTGCCAGCAACTGATCTCTCCCTCCGACCACGCGCTCCCGACCAGCAGGATTGGGTCAGGCAGGATTGGGGATCGGGGTCTGACCCCAATCCTGCCCTACAGGGGCACGCCCTTAATTCGCTGCTTTTTGTTTGGGCCCATTGGTGAGCTGGCTACGTAAAAATCCTATCCACCTGATCGTACTTCACAGCGCTGATGCCATCGCTGAATTCGAACGAATCCCCGCTGTAGACGAGGTACGATTGCGAGATTTGATCGGACAATCTCGGCCAATTATCAGGGTCTGACCCGGTTAGCAATTATCAGGGTCTGACCCGGTTATTTGAATCGTATCTATTTTGAATTGAGCATGTTAACTGGAGACATTGACAGGAAAACACGGCCTTAGAGCAACAAAATGTGGCAAATTAGTGGTTCTAAAGGGAGTTTCGGGACCGGGACTCTTGGGGTCACACCATTTGTGTTTATCGTAGACGATTCTCGATTTGTTTTACTTGGTTTAATAATTTCTTGATCAGGATCAAGATTCGATCTTTCACGTTATAGCCGTTGGACCGACCCGAATGGGGTTTTCCGTCCGATGTTGCCGACCGATAGATTTCCGCCCACAGGATCACAGAACCCTATTCCAATCTAATCTCCTATCAACTCATGAACTGTAGTGGCCGCTTCATACGCTCAAAAACTTGAAACTGGAGGTCTGACCCTAGCGGCTCCCTAGCGGCGCAAAAATTCAGACAGATAATTCTATCTACAATCTTCTAAATTCTCTATACTTTCGGTATAGTATGATTTATGATCGCATCGAAAACTTCAAAGATTACATAAACACACACCAGGGCTTCGCCGAAGTTGCTGAATTTCTGGATTCAGTCCCACTGGCGGAGCGTCAGGATGGGAGGCATACCATCAGTGACACCGGTGCGTATGTGAGTATTGACCGTTATCAAACTCGAACACCTGCAGAGTGCGTTCTTGAGTGTCACCGGGAATATATCGATATTCAGGTTATGATCGAAGGTACGGAACGCATGGGAGTCTGTCACAGGGGCAACTGTGTCGCGGATGTCTATGATCCCGAAACGGATTTTCAGGCACTGCAGGGCGCCGCCGAGTTCCTGGAATTTCGAACCGGCACCTTCATGGTTTTCTTCCTGCAGGATGCCCACATGCCGCAAGTAATTGCCGGCGAATTTCCAGCCACGGTAAGGAAGGCCGTATTCAAAGTTCCTCAGGGATAATTCGTATACGTCGCTCCATATTCCACTGTATCTTAATCCCACCAGTGGGTTTAATTCCCCGGTCTGCTGTCTGGCACGAACGTAGTAAAGCTTTAAGAGTCTTTAATGCCTCGTGGGCTTGATTTCGGGACTTTTTAATCGCCGGGAGAATTTATACTAAGCCTCAACAGGTTTTCGAAAACGGGAGTAAAATTCAGACAGATAATTCTATCTACTATCTTCTGAATTCTCTATACTTTCGGTATAGCAATTATTCGTTGCTAATAACATGGATCCGTAAAGTGGGACCGATTTCTTATCGAGACAGATGATCTTCGAAAAGACGGAACACACTCAAAAACTTGAAACTGGAGGTCTGACCCTAACGGCCCCGATTTCTTATCGAGACAGATGATCTTCGAAAAGATGGAACACACTCAAAAACTTGAAACTGGAGGTCTGACCCTAACGGCGGATGATCTTCGAAAAGACGGAACACACTCAAAAACTTGAAACTGGAGGTCTGACCCTAACGGCCTCTCAAAAACTTGAAACTGGAGGTCTGACCCTAACGGCCTAACGGCGTCCTGCATTATGCACGAATTTCGTGCTTTTATTCATTCCAGAAATTGCCCGAGAATTTCGAGTACCTGCCTAGGATATACCGGCTTAGCAAGATGAGAGTTACAGCCTGCCGCAAGGCATTGTTGAATCGATACTTCGTCGGCGTTACCGGTCAGGGCGATGATCGGTAGATTTCGGAATTCCTGACGCTCGCGCAACTTTCTGGTGGCGGACAGGCCATCCATTACCGGCATGCGAATATCCATGAAAATCAATTCAGGCTGACCAGAAATCGCTCTTTCGATCGCTTCTGCCCCGTCCTTAGCTATCAAGATCGTATGATTCTCTATTTGGAGGATATCTACCATTAATTTCCGATTCGCCTCATTGTCTTCGACAACGAGAATTCGATGTGTCGACGGACTCGCTCTCTTGGCATTGGGAGTCTGGGTAGCGTCTTGCTTGGATTCCGGAGATATATATAAGAAGGTAAACCAAAAGGTGCTACCCGTCTGCCCATCACTGGTAACCCCTATCGATCCTCCTAGCATGCGAGCAAGGCGTTTCGCCAACGCCAGGCCAATACCCGTACCACCTAACCCTGCATCACGATGATTATCAACCTGATAGAATTCAGAAAAGATATTGATCTGCTTATTCTTGGGAACTCCGATACCCTGATCGGTAACCTCAATCTTTACGAACTCTCGCCCTTGCAGGGTCACGGTGACTTTTATTTCGCCATCGTCAGGTGAGTATTTTATAGCGTTGGAGAGAAGATTGATAAGAATCTGCTTTAAAACTTTCTCGTCGCCGGAGAGCAACGTTAGAGACGAGGCAATAACTGGCCTTATCTTCAACTTCTTCTCTGATAATTCAGTGTTCAACATGTCAATGACGGAATTGATCAGTTTCGGCATTTCTATCAGTCCTATGTCGACCGTCATCGCGCCAGTGTCAACCTTAGCAATATCCAATAAATCGCTGATTAAGGACAGTAAATGCTTGCCGCTGTCATTTACCGTTTCGACGTAGTCCATTTGCTTTTCATTCAGCTCACCGTAATGCTCGATTTGTAGTAAATCCGTGAATCCAATGATTGCATTAAGCGGTGTCCTTAATTCATGACTCATATTCGCAAGAAGTCGAGACTTCTCATTATTGGCAAGTTCGGCGTCCTCTTTAGTTGCCCGTAGTTCGCACTCCAGTCGCTTTCTTCGAACGGCATAGACGATCGCGTTTACGAGTCGCAGACAAGTCAATTCCTTCTTGATGAGGTAATCTTGAGTTCCATGTTCCAATAATTTCCGGGCCAACGTTTCATGTCGCGTCGATGCCAGCGCGATAGCCGGGATCTTCGGCGAAACTTGGGCTAGGCATTCAAGAATTTCGTCTGTGGAGGTTTCTGCAAAGCCGATGTCGATAATGACAAAATCAAAATCTTCATCCTGTTCTAGAATGATGGGCTGGTGATCTGGAGTATTGATTAGGATTACATCAATAATATTATGGGCACCGCTGCCACACCGTATCATTTCATGTATAAGATCTCCTTGAAAACTACTACTAGTCAGTAATAAAATACGTTGTGGTAAGTCATCGATTACAGATCGCGGGGGTGTTTCCAAATTGCTCCTCTGGACCATCATGATTCCAGATTCATCCCAAATTCTGCTGGCGTAGATCTGCGACTCAACAGAATTCTTTTCGTCACTTTCGAATAACGTGCGGACTACCGCTGGGAGGGCGCGCTCCATCATAACCAAACCGTGAATAGTGGCTAAATCGACTGGATCAAGACCTAAGGACTTACCAACATAATAGATTGCCCTCCGCTCCATTTCAGAATAAATATCGTCGGCCTCAGCAACTTTGATAGCAATGTATATCATTCGATGCAGCGCGGACTCATCGACGGCCCGTAGTTCTTCCAGGTGTTGATCGAGGTTCGCTTGATGCCAAGGAAAAGTTTTCCAGTTCTCCAAGATGGTGTCCGACGCGCCATGAATGCGGCCAAAATCGAGCAGGCGGCCCATCTCACTCGATGCAATTTCGCCATCGGCCCCAGCGATAATGAGTACTAATTGTCCGATATTACGAATATTGTCTCCGGAAAGTCCTGCAAAAACAATTGGCTCGCGATCATGAAGATTAATTTCATAAATAGTTTGGTCCGGATCCCCTGCGCTCTCGGCTGATCCTCCTACAATTCGGTGACGTGACTTGATGACTACGTTTCCTAATTCGACCAAAGCCTCTGCCGCAGCAACGATTGTAGGAGAGATGTCTAGACTCGCTGCAAGTTTTCTTATCGCCGCTCTTTCTTCAAAGGCGTAATCTCCGTCTGCGGAAGCTATCTTGATCGAGTGGTATAGGATCCACTGTTGACAAGATTTACTTAGGCTGGCGAAAAGCGGTGCGTAGCTGTCGATTGCGGTGTTCGCCCAATCAAATTCTTGCCATTTGGAAATGAGCGACTCGCTTGCGTTCATATCACGAAATAGCGATATGAAAAATTCCATTTCCTGCTTTGCCACTAGCCCGTCTGCTCCGGAAAGAATAAGCATTATTTCTCCGATATCAGAAATTGTATCCTGCTCGATTTCTCCAGGTATGGTCGCTAAAAAATCATTATAACTATACATTACCGAAAATTCCTTTGAGGGTGGTGCGTATGCTATCCAGTCGATGCGGCAACGTGCCCGCTTGGCACCGGGTAGTTCAAATTCGCTCACTTATGAGCAGTCAATCAAGTTCACTTTTTGTTACAATAATCCGACTGTTTAGATTAGGACAGATGGTCGATAGTATATACTATACTGCAAGCAGTACAATTTTTGGATAGCTTCGAGTTTATCAGCCAAGAATTTCCGAACGATATTTCGAAAACTCCATGACTTTCGGTATATTTAAGCTTTCCCGTCCAGATCACAGGGATTTTGAAGATTGTAAAATGTATAGGCGGTTAATTCTATCTACGATCTTCTAAATTCTTTATACTTTCGGTATAGCAATTATTCGTTGCTATACTGCTTGCAGTCTAGTCATGAAACAACAAGAAGCCTTAGCTATACTAAAATCCGGTAAGAACGTATTCCTGACGGGGTCCGCAGGCAGTGGAAAAACCTATGTGCTCAATCAATACATTCGTTACCTGAAAGACCGAAAAATTCGAGTTGCGGTAACAGCGTCTACTGGAATTGCCGCGACGCACATGAACGGTATGACCATACATTCGTGGTCGGGGATCGGGGTTAAGAGTGCTATTGGTGATCGTGATTTGAGGGCAATGCAATCGAAAAAGTACCTGACCAAAAAACTCGAGAAGGCGAAAGTACTCATTGTTGATGAAGTCTCGATGCTACATAGGATTCAGATCGACATGGTCAATATGGTCTTGCGATTTTTTCAGGAACCTGACGTTGCATTCGGCGGCGTTCAAATTGTTCTTTCCGGCGACTTTTTTCAGCTGCCGCCAGTCGGAAATTCGAATGAGTCGAACAGAGAGAAGTTTGCTTTTATGTCCCAATCCTGGTTGGATGCGAATCTTACGATTTGCTATCTCACGGAACAATACCGACAGAGTGACACTGAATTAAATGGCATATTGAACGAAATTCGGAGCGGGCAGGTTTCGGCGCGCGCTGTCGGTCTCTTACATAGGGCACAAGAGACCGGGCTGAGTTTTAACCCTACAAAATTGTTTACCCACAACATCGACGTCGATCGCCTGAACGGTGAACATCTGCGTGGATTATCAGGGGAGGAAAGGGAATACAAGTGTGTAACGACAGGAAATGAAAAGTTAATTGAATCACTCACGAAATCTGTCCTGGCGGAAGAGAAGCTGGAATTGCGGGTGGGTGCCAAGGTCATGTTTGTGAAGAACAATTACGATAAAGGCTATGTGAACGGGACTCAGGGTAAGGTGGTTGGCTATTCGGAATCGGGTTTTCCCGAAGTTCGCCTAACGAGAGGAAGCGTGATTACGGCTGACCGGGAAACCTGGTCGATGGATGATGACAGGGGGAAATCGCTGGCTTCGTTTTCCCAGATTCCGCTCAGGTTGGCTTGGGCAATTACCGTGCACAAAAGTCAGGGTATGACCCTGGATGCAGCCGAAATAGATTTGAGTAAAACCTTCGAAAGAGGTCAGGGGTATGTGGCCTTGTCGCGGCTGAAGGATTTGAAAGGATTACGCCTTTCCGGATTTAACGGGATTGCCTTGGAGGTGGACCCTTTAGCGGGGAAGGCGGACAAACGATTTAGAGAACTGTCCGATGAAGCGGAAGTTAGACATGAGAAAAAGGTCTTGGAAAAGGAAGCAGTAGCCTTCGTAACACGTTGTGGCGGAATAACTGATAGTAGAGAAATAGAGAAGGTAGCCAAGAAGAGAAAAGAAAAAAAGAAACAGCCTCAGAAATCAACTTATCTCATCACCAAAGATTATTTGGGGAAAGGATTGTCGATCAATGAAATAGCTGATATTCGGGGTATTGCCAGGAGCACCGTTGCCGAACACATCCTAAAAATAAAAGAGCAAGATCCGTCGGTTGACATAACGCCGTACAGACCTTCTGACGCCGTTACAGAAAGGATACAAACCGCTTCCGATAAGCTGATTGCGGATGGAAATAAAGAAAATTTTCGACCTGATGGTTCGTTGCGTTTGAAAGCTTTGTTCGATACGATGAATCAGGAAATCGGATATGACGAAATCAAGCTTGCACTTGCCTTCGCTAAAAAATAATGGGAGTTGTCAAATTCCTTAGCAGATTCAAACAGTATAGCGCGTAGTCTCTTCGCGAAGTACGCGCAGGATCTTATCAACTTTCTTTTCCCCAATCCCGGAATCTTTTCCAGATCCTTCTGATTCGCTTTACAAATATTCTCGATCGTCACAAATTCGGCAAGCAGGTTATTCGCTAATTTGGGCCCGACCCCCGGCAGGCTGCGAAGGACATGTACTTTTTGTGTTGATAATCGTTTCGGACGCGAACTTGTTAACACGCCGGATTTCTGTCCAATGCGCTTTCGCTGCTGGAGCAGACAATGAAGGTACCATGCACTTTCCGTTTGGTTCCGGCTACGGAGCACGGGGATACGAAACGTTTGTGCTAAGGTGACCAATGCTCCCTTTACGGAATCGAGTGTAATCTTGTGATTGAGTTGGGTGAACGATTTGCCTTCGATGAGTATCACCGGATTCCTGGTGATCGAAGAGAGCCGGTATGCCTGGCGAAATAGTCGGCCATCTATGATCGAAAGGCAAAAGTCATCAACAGTCTTGCGCTCAACAATTGTATCAGGCGGGATGCTGTAGTCGCCGACCTTCAGTTCTTCAATTCGAATAGTGACGTGGAATTCATCACGCAATTCGTTCAGCAACATTTCCGCATGTTCACGATGATCGACTAATATCATTTCTTTTCCGGTACTGGCGCGATGAATATTCTCGTCTTGCAAAGCCGTTGGGGACGCCAATGGCCCCCCCCCAATGGCGCCGGACTATAAGCCGGAGTACTTGGTTCAAGGGTGATATTCCCAATAAATTTAGTGTTGATGATACAATAGGTCAATAAATACCATCATGCCCCTATTGAAATTCAATGGGCCGCCCCTTCTTTCAGCTCAATCGAGTAGCGAGAGAAATTTTGAAAGTGAAAAGCAATACAGTCTCATTCGAAACAATGCCATTCTGCTAATTAGTAAAGGAAGATAGCGAATTGGCTGGTCTTCGACAAGAATATGCTGGGTTGCCACCGCGTGACCGGCGAATAACTGCTGACTGGTAATATCATTCCAATATCGCCGGAGACGCGTTTAACGGATCATCAGATGAGTGAATACCAATATTATGAATTTCAGGCGATTGATCAGGCTTTGTCAGAAGAGGAAAGAGCCGAAATTGGTAGTTGGTCCAGCCGCACAACACCAACGGCCACTCAAGCAATTTTTACCTACAGTTACAGCGACTTTCCCAGGTCTTCCGAGAAAGTTCTGGCCAAGTATTTCGATGCCATGCTATATTTGACGAATTGGGGGACGAAACAGCTCATATTTCGGTTCCCTCAGAATGTGGTCGATTCGAAATCACTTGCTCTATATTCTCACGCTGATTCAGTATCTGTTGTCACGAATGAAAAGTACGTAATTCTCAACATAAACCTGTCCGAAGAAGAAGGTGAAAATATGATCGAAGGGGAGGGCTGGTTGTCATTATTATTACCACTCCGGGATGATATAATGACCGGTGATTATCGAGTGTTGTATTTGGCTTGGCTCCAAGCCATAGCCATGGAATACGAACTGGAGGAATTTGAAGAGAATCTTGAACCTCCCGTACCGGCCAATCACCAGTCTATGACACCCGCGTTAGAGAGTTTCGTGGATTTGTTCGAAATAGACGATGGCCTACTCGCTTTCGCGGCGGAGAATAGTGCAACCGTTGACAAGAAACCAGTGATCGATATCGAGAATGCCGTTGATCAGTTGACCGATAAGGATCGTACCGACTTTTTGGTTCGCCTTGCCACCGGTGAGTCCCACGTTAGGGCGAAATTGTTGAAAAGGCTCCAAACACTCAATTTCAATGAAAACCAGAAAAGTCAACCGCTGAAAAAGAGACGAACCGTATCCGAAATGTTGTCTTCGGAACGGGACATATTTGAGGACTGTGGAGGGTAGTTATACCGAACGTATTCCTTTTTTATATCGTTCGATATCTCTCACGCAGTCATTTTAAAGTCGTCTCCGCATTAGCGAAGCCGCTGTCCGCTTTTACGAATGGTCGGTATTTGTCGATTACATACCACTTGGAATTCTTGTGGTTGTTGATGGGTGGCGTCGTGCATCGCTGCAGCGGTCAATAATCCGACGTATTCACGCCTGATTCAGCCTCGGTGCGTCGAAACGTGTATCTACCGTGTGCATGAAGGTGGTCTACAAAATTAGATAAATGATTAAATATATACGAAGACATATTGGTTTGTTCTCGAATAAGAAGAATTTTTGCATGTAATAACACAGGGCGAGCGCCCTTACAACCTCACCAAATAAGGATCCATTGGCGCCGGACTATAAGCGTGGCTACTGGATTTACTGCAATGAGAATAGTACAGTTCCGATGACGCTTTACGGGACACGCTAAGTTTGCGATTGACCATCTTCGATAGGTTTATCATCGCCCTCGCTAGGCACAGCAGGCACAACGGTTTCATCTGCATCCCATTGCTTTATCAGCACATACAGGGTACAAGCTCCGATCAGCGTTCCGATTGGGAATGCTGCCAGCATACCGATCCCCATTACTATCCCGCCTATCCTGCCGATTGTATTGCCGTCAATGATCAACTTTCCAATGCAATAGTAGAAAATTAGACCAAAAATAACAAACAAAAATACACACGTGACTAAGAGGGAACCTGGGGCTGACAAAAACGCGCGGACTCCAGTAATCTTGCCACCTCTAAGGACCAAAATAACAAATGGCAATCCGATTAATCCTGCGCCGATGTACGCAAAGATTATGAAACCCTGGCCTAGCCTGATCTATGCACGAACTTTCTACTGCGAGCACGCATTGTACATGACCTAAATGACTTACAAAGAACCCAAGACTTTGAAATAGCTCGCTATTCCTTTAGCCTTGAAACCTTCGTAACTCATTGATCTCAAAAACACTGCGAACTCTCGTGACGAAATTCATGCATAGATCAGGCTAGTTTGACACGAGGGGACTTGATTGGCTTTGTCTCTTTTTCATTCATAACAGCAAACCGAATTATACCGAACGCCTTCGAGTTTTCGAAATATCGTTCGATATCTCTTGCGTGGTCAGTTCGGAGTCGTCCAAAAATTGTACTGCTTGCAGTATATCTCAAAAATACGGCGGTTGATTCGACTCCGCGAACTCCACTGGTGACATCAATGCGGCCGGATCGCGGGTGAAAAGGTCGTATTCAATGGGGTGGGGGTATAGGGGATTGTGGTAGACTTTCGTTACGGTCGGCAACCCCTCGGATTGAGGTATTGATGTGCAGCCGGTAAGTATGATCGAAAGCGTAAAGAGTGTGAGTACTTGCCATATGCTCATGCGCTCAATCTCCTATCACGGTAACTGAATCTCAATGTCTGCATCAGCCGGAGCATACACCCAGAATCCTTTCAGTGGATCGAACTCGTCAACAACCTTAAGTTGTAACTCATCCCACCCCCAGACAACACCCGTCTTGTTCCCTTTAAGTATCGAGGAAACGCTATTAATCGTCGGTATCCTTGCCAACGACATTAGGTTCCAGCCCTTGTTGAGTTTAAGGATGTATCGCGATGGGTCCGTGTGATTCTGGAACTCCTGTAAGTTGCTGTAACCGTCTCCGTCCTTGTCCGTATTAGCGTCAGATAGTATGGGATTAAGCTGGTTGACTACCTCATACTGGTCAGTCAAGGTATCGGCGTCGGTGTCCGGATCATTATGGTTGGTTTGGTGGGTAAACAACTCTGCTGTGTCTGTTAAGCCGTCATCATCATTGTCTATTTCTACGATGTTCGGGCTGGTGTCACTATCAGCGTCGAGATCGAAGGATGCCGTCGGAACTTGGAATAGATTGCGGCGGGTAGTTGTAGCGCTAAAACCGGAGGTGATGGATATGAAACTGACGGTGTTCTCGGATGAAACTTGACCGGATAGGGAGTTGTACGAGTCGGCGTCTGTCGTCACGGAGACAATTAACGTTGTAAGTATCAGCGATATGGCGATCTGATTTTTCATTACTGTTTTAGATATAGAAAGTATTCTTTAACATCGTTTGCTGGATTGTAAATAGCGCCGTTAGCAAGCGTCGTATTACTCCCAGATTCCCCCCAGCTACCCCATGCCTCTGGACCAAGTCCTCCCCAAACAATCATTTTAGTGCCTGTCCATATTGCCGTATGGAATGCTCGCGGTTGAGGCGCGTCTACTGATGCTGTTTCCTCCCACAAATCGGTCACGGGGTCATATATCCCACCAGTATTAAACGACGGACCATTCCTGCCTCCCCAAATAATCACTTTCGACCCTGTCCATACTCCCGTGTGACTCTCCCTTGGTTCCGGCGCGTATATTAAAGATGTTGGTGTCCAAGTACTTGTTTGAGGGGTAAAAATGCCCCCGCTGTGAAATGTATCATTGCCGTCAAGTCCACCAAAGACAATCATTTTTTCACCAGTCCAAACAACTGAATGTTCACCTCGTCCGTCAGGTGCATCAGATGTAGAAAAAGTTGCCCATGAATTGGCTGTTGGATCATAGGAATGAATATCGTTTTGTCGAACGTCAGAGCTATCACTACCACCCCAGATAATCATCTTTTCGCCAGTCCAGATTGCCGTGTGAAAACTGCGTGCCGATGGTTCCCCGCTTAATTGAATATTTCCAGTCCATGAGTCTTGATGAGGATCATAAATAGCCAAAGCGCTACGTTTAACGCCAACATGGCTTTCTCCTCCGAATACGATCATTTTATCACCCGTCCATATTGCCGTATGGCGGTAACGTCCGTCGGGTGCGCTGGTTCCCGTCATCGATACCCAGGTATCCGTTGACGGATCGTATCGGCCACCCGTATTAACGCTTACACCAGATCCATCTAATCCAGCCCAGATAAGCATTTCCGAGCCCGTCCATACTGCGGTATGGTCGGCTCGGGCGCTAGGAGCATCTGTAGTCGAAATCGGACTCCAGGTATTATCCGTAGGATTATAAACCGCTCCAGTATTTAGCTTTGCACCACTCGTGTCCGCACCTCCCCATATCAATACTTTGTCACCGGTCCAAATCATGGCATGTCTATTGCGAACTGATGGCGCATTAGTTTCGCTCATAGATTCCCAGGCATCGCTTGGGTTTACCTCTACCTTTGACAACACGCTGTAACCATTGGCGAGCAGTGTCGCATCGTTGTCTAGTCGGGAATAAACAATTCCACCGACCGGAACTCCACTTAACGAGGGGGCCATCTTGTCGGTAGTAATAGAGTCGTCCGCAATCTTAGCAGTGGTTACCGCACTGGCCGCTAGTTTATCGGTGGTCACATTCGCATCAGCAATCTTCGCAGTCGTAACCGAATCCGATGCCAGTTTATCTTCAGTTACGTTTGCATCAGAGATTTTGACGGTCGTAACGGCATTTGACGAAAGTTTCGCGTTGGTCACGTTTGCATCAGCAATCTTTGCAGTAGTAACAGCACTAGCTGCCAGTTTATCAGTGGTGACGTTTGCGTTTGCAATTTTAATCGTCGTTACGGCATCAGTAGCCAGTTTTGCCTCAGTTACATTCGCGTCTGAAATCTTAACAGTCGTAACCGCATCTGATGCTATTTTAGCCTCCGTCACAGCCCCGGAATCTATCTTATCAGTTGTTACAGCGGCATCCGCGATCTGTGCCGTATCTACAGCATCCGTGGCTATTTTGGGATTGGTTACTGCATCGGTCTCAATCTCTGAGGTTGCTATCGAAAGATTAACCACATTAGCGCCATCCCCATCAAAAGCCGTCGCCTTAACTGTCCCGTTAACCTCAACTCTTTCTGTCGGTTCATCGACACCAACACCAATATTGCCAGATACTTCCAGACCATTAAACTCTTTCCCGTAGCGTATAAGCGTATTAGTTCCGGAATCGTCTATTCGACTAGCATCGATGTTCGTTACCAGTTCAACATTCTTGGACATAGCATTGATGAGAATATCGTCGGTCGGGGTAACGGTTCCCTGCTTTACACGCGGGTTCGTTATGATAACGTTTTCAGCGCCCTCAACCACAAAATGGTAAGATCCGGTGGCCGGTACGTCTCGCGAATATGGCGAGATTAGATTGATATATTTCCCGCCGTCAATCTTGTAGGCGATCCCGTTAAAATCAGTACTCCGGTTCAGCTGGCTTTCGGCTCCCGGAGATACCAGGGTGATGTTAAACGACGACTTAATGTTGTAACCGATTCCCGCCGTTTCGACAGCAGTGTTCTGGAACGTGGAGTAACTAGTGCTGGTCAGTTGGATGCCTGACTGAACTACGGTAGATACAAATACGGAGTCGAAATTTATGCTGGTACCGCCCTTTATGTTAATACCGTGAACGGCGCATAGGACCACGCGGACATTCCTAAACGATGACATGATGGGCACGTCAATGGAGATACCTGTCGCAGCGATATTGTGCACTAGAATATTCTCGAATATTAACCCGTTTATATTTCCGCCACCCGTTAACTCCAAGTCTATTCCGCCACCTGTCGGTTCATCGATTCCCGGCCCTAAAAAGGTGAGATTTTTTAACTGCAGGAGATTGATGTCAGCGCCTATTAAGTGCTTTGAGGTATTACCGCTTGGCAGAAAGATTTGCGTTGGCCCGGAGTCCAGGCTTGACTCTCCTCTACCAGACCCAATAATTGAGACAGAGTCGGATGTGATCTCAAAAACCGCATCTGATCCAGAGAACGTGTAGGTCGCACCGGCCAAGAGGATGGTGACTGGTTTATTCACGATAATTTTAGTCGATATTGCTTGTGCCCCCGTTAAACCAAGCGCACTGATTACAGCCCCGTTTGGCGCGGCGGTGATGGCAGCTGAAATCTTTGCTCCCACATCGGCTCCGTCGAATGCGCGAACATCCAATACCGGTCCTGCCGTAACTATATCGCCTGCGTTGATAGCACCGGTGACCGTTAATGCTCCCAAATCACCAACGCCCGTTATACTTGAGAAGTCTCCCGGGGCCAAATCGGAATTAACAATAGTCCCATCGGTTAGATCTTCACTTTGGATGCTTTCGTTGGCCACCTGTTCAGATCCAATAACACCGTCGTCGACTGCCGCGGCTTTTTCAGAACGTTGGGAGTATAAGGCGTAGGGAACGGCAATCGTTCGTATCCGTGGCGTCTGCTCGGCATCCGTCCCGACCTTTACACCCAGCCATAATTCAGCGGCAGAGAATAAACCACCCTGGAACGTGGTAACGGATCCTAATTGTACGACATATAGCCCGTCAACTACTTGAACTGTTTGAGTTTCGCGCCAGACGAAAGCTGATTCATCAGAATCACTTGCGGGATACAATGAGAACCGAATAGAACGTTCGCCTGAGATGGGATCACCGTTGGCCTCATTCAGTGATGCCTGGAAATTAACGAGATTCGGGACTTGGGAGAATACGGGTGTGGTTGTAGAGAGAATAAGGAAAGATAGTAATGCGGCGAAAACTCGTAACATAGGTGCCTCCTCTGCATGTGATATAGAATCACTACGCGCGTTTCACTAGCCTGATTAATTCACGCGATTCGTCGCGAGAGAACTTAACTCGTTCATAATAAGACGATTGGAGAAGGCTCCACGGTGAAAGTGAATTTCCATTCACTAAGATGTGAAGTCAAGCCAATCGTCTTATTTGAGCAGAGATGAGGGCTCGCAGCAGAATACTGGTGATTTATTCAGGCTAGATTAGCATAACCTCTATAGAGGTTTATATCCAGTAAATATTATGAACCTTCAGTGGTACGCCGGAGTTGCGACATAGCACCGCCCGTAGTTCAATAAACTGAACAGTATTCGTTGCTTGAGTTTGGCGTCACGACTTGAGTGTAACGGAAACTGAACGGTACCATTTCTTCTCGACTAATATTTTCATTGCGCGATAGCGGATGCAACGCATTTAGCGACAACGCACTTGTCCAGATTTCTGTACAATTCATCTCTCCGTAAGCGCCACTTTTCTCCTAGATTCATTTCAGTTCGATACATCTCAAATCTGCTAATTCACCTAACCCCCTCGTTAAGAACAACCTTTATTAATAACTCTCCGACTGGCACGAAAAATTCTACTGCTTGCAGTATCAACATTAAGCTTAGGTGGATTTATGTGTCAGTTAGCCAGGATACCGAGGATAAGGAGTGCGATTCACACCGGCATATTAGCTGGAATTCTGATTTTATCCGTTCAAACTCCGGTTGCCGACGAAAATCGGAATCGTCAAGGTGCCAATAAGGATACCCGCCCTCCACCGTCCCCAATGGTATATCGCCCGCCGTTTCGAGGGGCGCCATCGAACCGGGTGCTGGGCGGTACCCGCAATGCAGGGACTCGTTCCACTGTCCTTTCCGTAATATCTCCGGAGCATACGGGGCTATCCGGCAGCCCTCAGCCGAATCTCTATTTTTTTGTATCCGATGATGTCGACGATGACGTCCAAATCGCGCTGACACGGAGGAATGCGATCGAACCGATAATCGACAGAACGATCTCCGGAGGGATAGCTGCCGGAATTCATTTGGTAAGCTTGGCCAGCATGGGGGTTAGCTTGAATATCGGTCAGGAGTATCGGTTTTCAGTGGCGATCATACACGATAGCGCGAACCGCTCGAAGGACACGGTATCCAGTGGATTCATTGCCCGGGCACAGGATCTATCGAGTTTAGAGGGGAAAATAGAATCTGATGATGACAGGGACCTGGCTCATGTATATGCGGAGAATGGATTATGGTATGACGCGTTCGCTGCGGTTAGTCGTGCAGACTTTGCTGATGGCGCCGACGAGAGTTACCACCAAGTACGCGCTGACCTCTTGAAGCAGGTCGGATTGGGTCACGTCGCGAGCCATGACCTTTTCATCGTGAGATCATTGAATGTGGGGAGAAATGACTGATTTCCGCGCTTTCGTCGCAGTCGTTAATATTATTTACCACAGAGACACGGAGACACGGAGAAAAGAAGGAGTGGAGATTTTTTTAGTCGCTGTCACAGCGACTAAAAAAATAAACTCTTACTTGAGATGATAGCCTAAAAAGAGATACGTAAACTGCAGGCAGTTGAATTTTTGGATGTCTTTAGATTAATCATTCAAGGGATTCCGAACGATAATTTTTAACCGGTATTCTGCTGGCCAGAAGAACGCCTGGTCGAAAAACTGAGTGCGTGGGGTATAGTTCGAGGGTAGTTGGAGGAAAGGGGACTTTTCGCTAACTTCACTGATGACGTTTGTGGGTAGTCGGCAGGAGTCCGGTTCACATGCTTGAAGAGCAACTTACTGGGAATTTCATTGGTGCAGCAATCGAGGTCCATAGAGCTTGGGGGCCCGGATTGTACGAGGAAATTTATGAGAGAAGCCTCTGTCATGAGTTGAATTTACGGAGAATTTCGTATGTATGCCAGCAAAAGGTGCCTCTCATTTATAAGGGTCAAAAAATCGGTGACGATCTGCGACTTGACCTTCTCGTCGAACAAAAATTGGTAGTTGAATTAAAGGCGGTGGTGGAGCTGAATCCTATACATGAATCACAAGTATTGACTTATATGAAACTCACGAAGTGCAAGATAGGACTTTTGATCAATTTCAACGTGTCGGTTCTGAAGAATGGGATAAGAAGATTTGTACTGTAGTTTGTAATTTATGGTTCTCTATAATGCTCGATAATAAAGTCATTTTTTAGTTTGGCAATACGCCAAACTAAAAAATCTCCAACTCCATTTTCTCTCCGTGCCTCTGTGGTAAAGTCCTTATTAGCAGGACCAGACAACACGGATCGCTGTCACCGGCGCTGATTGTCCTCGCCGTCATCGATAACTGAGAAGACAGGGATAAGCGTCCCGGGGTGTATCGGGGTTCCGGTGCGCTTGCCGACGCTAAAGCTGCTTAAGGCTTTATTAACCTTAACAGCGCAACTATCATAGAGTTGGGCTTCCCGGTCTATAAAGGTTCGGGTCAATGGAACCAGTTCCGTTGCGAGTACATTTTCCGGTTTGTTGATCTCCACTGTTCCGACTTCACCAATGAATGCGGTCGAACTGATTACGGTGTCCTCAGATATTATCGAATCTTCTGTGTTAATCGTAATTGAGCCGCCCTGGCCGAACGCCGAATTCGCGATCAACTCGCTTCCTGCGATGACTGCAAGGCGTGCCGTTACGGAGATATCCCCGGCGTCTCCGATCGCATCGGACCGGATCCGGGTGCGTAATAATAATCCTGTGTTCCCGAGATCCAGGGTTACTCGACCGCCTGCCGACGCACCACTCGCATCGATCTGTGCATTAATGAGTTTCGTTAAGTCACCGGCGCGAATGGATATATTCCCCCCTCGTGATAGATCGGCTGCCGTCGAGAGTCGACCTCCTTCGATGTCTATGGCGCGGGAAGCGTTTATGCTAATCGATCCACTGTCGCCCGTGTCCAATCCGGAACTGTCGATTTCCGCGTTATTCCGTATAGCGAAATCGGTGACGTTGATTTCAATTATCCCGGCCAAACCGGAACCATTGCTGGTCGTTGCGATTATTCCGCGGGAATCCAGTGAAACCGCTGACGAATCAATAACGATCCTCCCGGCAGGGCCGCCATTCGTCTCGGCTAAGGTATTCGAGAGAATTCCAGTCACGAACCCGGATCCGTTTCGTGCGATCGATATGCTCCCAGCGGTTATACGAATATTTCCCGCCGGTCCTATCCCGAAAGTTGACGCGTCTATCGTACCGCCAGCAGTTAACTTCAGACTCTCGGTCGTAATCTCTATACGCCCGGCTTCACTCCCCGTGAGGCTACTCTGAAGTTGCGTGAAAACTCCCGTTGGCACCATTGATTCGTTACGCGAAATTACGATGCTGGACGCAGTTATTTTTATATCTCCGCCTATACCATCTCCGAACGACGCTGCTTGAATAGCTGCGCCGGAAAGGATGGATAAATCCGTTGCGCTTACCTGAATATCTCCGCTATCTCCGCCTCCAACGGTATCAGTTGTAATAGTGAAAATACCCGTTGATCCCTGTGCCAGATCGCCCGATAACGAAAGTACGGGGGTATTAATGTTTACACTGCCGCCGGTCCCGTCCCCCGATGTCGAAGATAAAATCACGCCCTCGCTCGTTACCTCCAGAGAATTGCTATCGATTGTAATAGTCCCACCGGTTCCTGCGGAAAGGTCACCTAAGGTCTCTGTTATAACGCCGGTTAAGAAATTCGAACCGTGTCCGGACACACTTATGCTTTCGCCAGCGAGTGTAATATTGCCACCGTCGCCGGTACCAGTGGCGGAGGTCCTAACAGCTGCGCCACGAGTGATCCTAATCTCCCCGGCGCTAATCGTAATATTCCCTCCAGCTCCGGCACCCGAGGATTCCGTCCTGAGTACGGAGTCCTCCAGTTCCACCAGGTCCTTGGCAAAAATAGAGATTTTCCCGGCACCTTCACTATTAACGGTGGTTCCCGCGATCACCACATCATCCATCACAATCTTCCCGGCGCGGATATAAATTGAGCTATTTCCACCTGACCCGACATCGATCGAGGTACTGCCGGAGATCCGTATGCTCCCGTCTAAGTTATCGAGATGAGTGGCGAGGTCATTCGGGTCCAATGGTACCTCGCTATTGCCTCCACTGCCGATCAGCGCAAGATTGCTGTTGGTAACCTGAATAGTCCCGTTCGTAATCATAAGGTCACCGCCGACTACTCGTAAGGGACTGTTGTTAGTGGATAGTGTCGCTTCATTTATTGTTACGGGCGCTGGCGTCCCCGGAAGAAAGCCAAAGGCGGATGGTGGCGCGGACGTTAGAATGGAATCCTGCGGATTGGTGGCGTGGAGAATGCCGCTATCGCCTAGCTTAACGTAGTTTCCTGTACTTACAGAGAATGCACCGCTTATGTCCAGTTGCAGACTTTCGCCAAGAATTAATCCGTTAGGGTTAATCAGGAAAAAGTTCGCGCTATCAATGGTCGACTTTATCAACCCGTTGAGGGTACTGACATTGCTGCCGGTGACCCGGCTGATGATATTAGAAATTGTCCCCGGGCCGGAAAAAGTAGCGCTTTCCCCGGGGAAAACATTAAATTCACGGAAACTATGAAACAGGTTGCTGCCCCGAATTTCTCCGAAACTACCGAGGATCTCGTAGGCCGGGCCGTTCAATGGGCCGGTCCCGGAGAAAGTGCCGTCAAGAACGACTTGGGCGGATGCGCGAGAAGACAGGAAGGTTAGAATAATACCCGAGGAAATGATTTTTAGACATAATCTCATAGGCGAAAACGATGCAAATCGCGTGCCGTCGAATTTCGACGGTAAGTGAGTTTGATTACGATTAGGATTATGATTAGGATTACGAAGAAAATCCAAAGGAATGTTAGGGGGAATGTTAGGGTCACACCTCTAATTGTAAGTTTTATGGATGATGACAGAAATTGAAATAAATTATTCGCGTAATGTTAAAAATAATTCCAGCAGTTAAAACCTGGACTAACTCTGGTGCTCAATAGTTCCTTGGTACACATGTATTGCCGGGCCGGTAAGCGTGATATTCTCGACCGCCTCATCCGTTAAGTCGCAATTGACTTCCAGGACATCACCACCGGCACAGGTGACCTGAACCGGGGCACTGACGACCCCGGAACGGCACCCCAGGATTCCTACCGCTACGATCCCGGTACCACACGCGAGTGTCTCGCGCTCTACCCCACGTTCATAGGTCCGAATTTTCAGACTTGATGGTCCCGTTATCTGTACGAAATCGACATTTGTACCCGCCGGAGAAAATTCTTCGTGGTGCCGAATTTTCAGTCCGATTTCGTTGATATCAAGATTATTCAGGTCATCAACGGTAATCACTACGTGGGGGACGCCAGTATCAACAGCACTGTAGGTGAGCGGGCCGGTACTGACTTCCAATGACTTCTCGAATTGCCAGTCTTTAGGGGGGGGCATTTCAACCTGGATACTGTTATCCTGAACTCGTGCAGTGACAACGCCAGCGCCTGTTTGAACGCTCATCTCCTCTCCGGCTACCCCTAACTCGTTCGCAAGCCTGGCCACGCACCTAACCCCGTTGCCGCAGAGGTCAACTTCTCCGCCATCGGGGTTAATAAAGCGCATTCGAAAGTCCGCGATATCGGAGGTCTGAATTAAGATAAAACCATCACTTCCAATACCGGTCCTTCGCGCGCTGACGGACCGCAACCACTCCGTAGCGCCGATAGGGAACCTATTGTCCCGGTCATCGACAAGAATAAAGTCATTCCCGGCGCCGTGCATTTTCCAGAAGTGAAATTTTTGCATATTGGGAAGGAGGTTCAGGGGGTTGAGAAGCCAGAAGCCAGAAGCCAGAAGCCAGAGATCAGGCTAGGTTTAACGTTCTATACCGAACGTCTTCGAGTTTTTGAAATATCGTCCGGTATTCCATGCGCAGTCAGGTTCAAGTCGTCATAAAATGAAACTGCTTGCAGTTCAGTTCGTCACCAATGTGCCACATGGGTGGCCTTGCAGAATACGGGGCAAACTCTCGGGGTTGCCGAAATCGAATACGATTATAGGAATCGAATTGTCCATGCAAAGGGAGAATGCGGTGGAATCCATCACTTTCAGACGTTTTTCCAGCGCTTCCTGGAATGTGAGGGTGTCATAACGCTTCGCATCGGGCTCAACTTTTGGGTCAGCAGTATAAATCCCGTCCACTTTCGTCGCCTTCAGAATAGCTTCAGCATCAATCTCGCTTGCCCGCAGTGCGGCCGTTGAATCTGTCGTAAAGTAGGGACTGCCAGTCCCGGCTGCGAATATGACGACACGCCCGGTCTCGAGATGGCGAATCGCGCGTCTACGAATATAGGGTTCCGCGATCTGTCGCATCTCAATTGCTGTTTGTACGCGCGTCGCAACGCCGATCTCTTCAAGCGAGTGTTGTAACGCGAGGGCATTCATAACCGTCGCAAGCATTCCCATGTTGTCCGCAGTTACCCGGTCCATTCCTTGACGGCTGGCGGCCATACCGCGGAAAATATTCCCGCCGCCGATGACGACTGCGATCTGAATTTCGAGTTCAACTACCTCTTTAATTTGTGCTGCGATCGTTGATGTCGCTGCTGGATCGACCCCGAATGAACGGTCACCTTTTAGCGCTTCTCCGCTGAACTTTATTAAGATTCGCTTATATACAGATTTCGGCATGGACAGATTTACTCCAAAAAAAAACCACCCAATCAGTTGGATGGTTTATGTATTATTATACTGCAAGCAGTACAATCTTTGGTCCGTATGGACTCCGAGAATACGGAGAGACGACTTTGAATTCATCACCTAAGATATATGTTGAGCCTAGCGAAATCCGCCGCGGTGGAAACAATATTTCGAATACCTGAAGACGTTCGGTACAACGTAAATCTCTAGTCATTCGTTAGACCTCCTCGCCGACCTGCCAGCGAGTGTATCGACGAATATCCGCCTTCGGGTTAGCCGATTCGACGGTCACCTTGTCGTCACGAATCCAAGCCTGTTTGATCAGGCAATTCTCTTCGTACCACTTCCTCATTTTTCCTACCAGGATTTTATCGAGAATCTCCGGCGGCTTGTTCGCCAGTTCAGGTTGCGCGGCTGCGATTTCTTTTTCCTTCGCAAGAACATCCTCGGGTACAGTCTCAGGAGACAAGTAGAGGGGATTAAACGCTGCAATATGCATACAGAGATTCGAGAGGTACTCTGTATCGGCGTCGCCTGAGACATCAACGATTACGCCAATCCTGCCGCCCATATGTAAATAAGAACCCGCAGTGCCTTCAGGACTCCACCGTAGTGCTCTTCGCACGTTTACATTCTCTCCAACTTTCGCGACGAGTTCACCGATAGCGTCCTTTTTCGCCTCGCGAACTGCCTCTGACAGATCTCCGGTATTGGAGAAATCCGCGGCAACACTCTTAGTTATAGACGCGCAAAATCGTTGATACTCCTCGTTATTCGCAACAAAATCTGTTTCACAAAGTGTTTCGACAAGAACTGCAACATCTTCACTCACCAGCGCCGTGATCTTCCCTTCAGTTGTTGTCCTTCCCGCCTTCTTCGCGGCCTTTGCCATTCCGGATTTTCTGAGATAATCGATAGATTTTTCCAAGTCACCTGCACTTTCCAGCAGGGCCTTCTTACAGTCCATCATCCCGGCGCCAGTCTTTTCACGTAATTCTTTTACCAATGTCGCGGAAATTTCTGTCATTTTTCTTCTACTTCCTTTTCTGCTTCGTCTTTTGTCCCGTCCGATGGAGCTTTATCCTTAGTTTCAGTCGCTTCCTCCGGCGCGTCAACGGCCGTTACCTCCGGTTCCGGGGATTCGTTCGCATCCATTTTCTTTACTTCCACGATGGGACTATCCTTGTCTGCCGTCTCCTCGACGGTTTCCGTATCCGATGCTGCAGTTTCTTCGGTACCGCCGTCAGTTGCTGCCGCTTCCTCCGCAGCTTTCGCGGCTTCCGCAGCGGCGGCAGCGGCTTCAATTTCGGCTTCTTTCTCCTCCAAACTACTCTTATACTCTTGTGCTGCTTTGATGGTGTTTGAAATCACGTCGACGATGATCTTTATAGCGCGATGTGCATCGTCGTTGCCAGGAATCACGTGGGCTATGTTGTCTGGGTTGCAGTTCGTATCAACGAGGGCCACGACTGGAATATCGAGGCGCGCAGCTTCCTTGACAGCGATATCCTCGTACTTGACGTCTATAACAACCATTGCCTGCGGCATCTTGCGCATTTCAACGATACCTGACAGGTCACGTTGGAGTTTATGGAGTTTACGACGTAATGACGAGGCTTCCTTCTTTGGTCTCGCATCGAGTTCTCCGCTCGCTTGCATCGCCAGAATACCTTCCATTTTGGAGATGCTCTTGCGGATCGTTTTACTATTCGTCAACGTCCCGCCCAACCAACGTTCGCAAACGTAATGCATGCCAGTGCCTTCGGCGGATTCACGGATGGTTTCTTGAGCTTGGCGTTTTGTCCCGACCAATAGAATTTCGCCTCCGTTCAGGACGGTCTCGAAAACGAATTTACATGCGCTTTCAAGTTGCACCATTGACTTGGTCAGGTCCACAATATAAATGCCGTTGCGTACGCCGTAGACATATTGCTTCATCTTCGGATTCCAGCGTTTGGTCTGGTGACCGTAATGGACCCCCGCTTCCATCAGATTCTGTATCGTAACTTTTGTCAATCTATACTCCTTAATCGTTTAATCCCACGAGTGGGTTTAATTCCCCGTTCTGCTGTCCAGTACGAACGTAGCAATGTTTCAATTTGGGAAGTTCATGCCTCGTGGGCCTGGCCCGAGACAGTTGATTTCATAAGACAATTTAAAGGGCTCGTAATATATAGTAGCAATAGAAAATCACAACGTATTTTTATATTTTTCGTAAATCAGGATTGCCGCGCACATGTCCTGGACCGCGAGCCCGGTCAAATACGCGATATTCGAAGAGCTATTATCGCCAGGAGTATTCGAGCACGCCGCATCTCCAATTGTGTACGGACACTCAGCTGTTTTCCGTTGCAGCTTAATCTTTCCAAAACGGCCTACGTCGTCGGCGTACAGGAACTCACCAGATTGCCGGGCCTGCTCGAGATTGTCAACAATAACATTGCTATTCTCGAGGATCTCCGGGGCAAGCTGGCGGGTCCTTGGATCGCCCGCGATTGCAACGATGGTCAAAGGCCGGTTCGTTAGTGCGTTGGGATTCAATATAGGCGTAGACACGGGCACCGCGCACAGAATCGCATCGGCTTCAGCGACGCATGAATCGACTGAGTTCGTCACTACTAAGGACGCGTTAATTCGTGATTTCAGTTCGTTCTTAAAATTGTTGCGGTTCGCAGGATCTCGACTGGTTGCGGATATAACCTCCGGCTTAATCAGGGCGTCCGCGCATGCCGCCAGGGCGCGTGCGACTCTACCCGTACCGATAATGCTGATGCCCTTCACGGGTGCGGCCGCCAGATACTTAATCGCCAGCGCTCCTGCCGCACCGGTGCGCATGTTTGTGATATGATCCGCGTCGAAGACTGCCACCTCTCCAGTGGCTAAGTCTGTTAATTGAATCGTAGCAGTCCGCGGCCCCAGCTGACCCGACGCGAAGTCCGAATATTCGTCAATCGTTTTTTGAACGGAGTAGAGAGTCGGCCATTCGGCAGACATCTTCAGCCGGAGATGATCGCCGGATTCTGTGGTTGTATTAGATTGTATTCGGGGTGGGTTCGTTACGTGCCCGGCGCCGTATAGACAGAATGCCTGGTGGCAGGTGTCGATTGCCTCTTCGACACCGAAATATTCAGTGATGAAGGTGTCATCAATTTCATGTACGTAGTTCAAGGTCCCAATAACTCACGTGCGGGATTAATTACAGGCAATCTATCGCGAGTCTATTTCGGTTACGAGGTAAGTCATCGCTTCTTCTATTGCGCTCCACGCGTACGTGGCACCGGGTGAATTATTGCAGATAAACGAAAACGCCAATGCAGGTCGAGACCGCCGCGTCAGAATATACCCGGACAAAGCAGTAACATCGCGAAGAGTTCCGGTTTTTCCGAGTATCCGTCCTTTGAGTTTATTACTCGTTAATTTACTTGCGAGCGTCCCGGTATGGCCGGCTGTAGCGAAGCAATTCAGAAAAACTTTCTTGTGCGAAGTTGTTAGCATATGCTGTAGTAACCCGGATAAAGTCGCTGGGGTTGTTCTATTATTGCGACTCAATCCAGAGCCATCTGCGGAAAGCAACCTCGATGTATCAATGCCGTTGCGAGAGAGTATATCCTTAACGCCGATTCCTGCCTTTTGATAATTCGCGATACCTTGAGTCATATACCCTAAGTTTAAGAAAACAGTTTCCGCGCGAAAATTATCGCTGTGAATACCAACATCGCGTAATAGTTTTTCCAGCGGAATCGATTCAAGTGCGAACAATTTTCGCCACGGCCGGTCCTGTTGCGTGTATCCTATTGCAGTACCGTCGATGCCAATTCCGCGACTGATGAGTGCGTTTCGGATATGAGTTCGGTAATATGAGATTGGTGATGTTTTTTCCAGCCGCCAATAATCTACGCTATCGCGGCTCGGATTGATCAACAACGAATCGATAAATTCATTTCCCGTATTGCTTCGGTTTTGCGAATAGACCGCATGGCTCTCTGAATAATTGAATCCGAGAAAATTCTCGGGACACGATCTGATAACTTCGTTTCGGACAACAACGTCTATCGTATTCTCATGGAATGATACAGCCGCCGCAGATGGGTAATGCTTGTTCCGGGGCATGTCGGTCCACTCCCTCGTATGGATAGCGACATCGCCTTTTATTCTGACTATACCGGCGGAACGTATGCGATTTACAAGAGCGTCCAACTGCTCAGAGAGGATTCCATTTTTTTCAGTAATTGCGCGGCTCGTCGGGTAGCGCGAAGTGAAATGAATTGCGCCGTGACCTGAGATAATCAGATTACCGTTTAGTACTCCGTTTTCGATTGGGCCATTGATGTGAAATACTGTGTGGCTCCGATATTCTGCTCCGAGTTCCAGCAATGACGAGGCAATAACGATTATTTTCTGGTTTGAGGCAGGAATCAGTGGCGTCTCTGAGTTGACGCTATAAACGGACGCGTTACTCGACAAGTCAGTTATCGAGCATCCCCAGATGACGTCTCCACGTTGATTCGACTTAAATACCCGGTCGAGGTTGGATTTAAGCGAGACGTTGAACTGATTCTGGGCTGTCGCAGAGGGAGAAAACGAAAATAGAAGAAGGTACAAGCAGAGGTAGTTCAGCCGACATATCACGCTAAGCGGAAGGCAGTTCAGTAAGTAATTTTTGAAATCAATCAATGGAAGATCAGGCTAGGAGGACGGTTCGTAGCGTTATCAATTCTCAATCGCAACGCGGGTGGCCAACGGAACAATGTCATACAATTGGTCAACATCCGCATTTACCATCCGGACACATCCTTGACTTGCGGCATGACCGATCGTTTCCGGCTGCCAAGTCCCGTGTATTCCGTATCCTTTATAAGATGGATCCGTTCCCTCAACAGCTTTCAACCCCAGCCAGCGAGTTCCCAATACGTTATCGGGGTCGCCGAATTTTACGATCCGTCCCGGTTGCCACCAGTCGGGCTCGTAATCTTTCAGGTCAATTTCAAACGTACCAACGGGCGTTCTGTCCTGTCTCCCGATTCCTATGTGGTAAATCTTTACAATCCTGTCCCTATCCTGCAGTAGAAGCAGGTATTTGCTTTTGATAACCTTGATATTCCATTCTCCCTGGTACAGTCTAAATACTTGGTTTGGATATATTAACGGGTTGGTTTCATCGAGATTATTACTCTTCTGGATCATACTCACCGTAGTATTGAACATATTCGCGATCTTCACGAGATTGTCACCTCGCTGCACAGTGTACGCGGCTTTTTCCGGGCATGGAGCGTCAGTGAAGAGAAAAATCGTGTTGATTTCACTCAGTAATTCCACCGTTTCCGCCCAGTGCTTACCGTACTCCCTCAGTTTTGGATCAATTAAAATATTCTCGGTTATCTTCCGTGCGTTCACAAGATCATCGTTACGGAACAATGCCTGCGCACGTTTCAGTTTTCGGATGTACGACGGTGGTGGCTGATCTTCGTCCGCGGTGAGGTTAGCACTATCATCGCTATCAGTGCCTAAGGATCGGATTTTCTTAAAAATAAGCTTGTGCTCGGGAATCGTGATTCTATCGTTCGCTTCAGTCAGCAGCCGGAACTTCGATAACTGCGAACGAAATCCATAAAGAAGGCCGCCGGCGACGACGAGGATAAACAATCCTAAAATTACTTTTGCCTGCCAGTACATAGCTTTAATTCTCTTGACGATTCACGGTTTATTTATGCCCAGTATGAATTGTGTAACTAATTGGCATAAAAGAGGTTGCATTGGAAGTGCTCGATTATCTATACTCGACGCGGGAATAGAAAATAAGGTATAGTGGCAACGTAGGTAAATACAAACAACGATCTTGTAATTTTTAGCTTTTTTTGCGAATAATAAATAATCTCGAATCAGCGCCACTGATATTGTGCTATCAACTATACCGCAAGCCGTACAATTTTCGGTCCGTATGGACTCCGGTTGTGCGGCCCGCTCTGCCTTTTCAAACGAGGTCTATCCAGCGATTATTGCAAATGCCACCGTAACGGACACTGATCGCAGGCTGGTTTCGTGCGGCACGACGTTTTCCCTAAAATCACGATTAACGCGTGGTATTCTTTATAAATTTCGAGGCTATCCGGGATATTCTTTTCGAACAGAGACTTAATCCTTTGGTAGGTCCAGCTTTGGTCGATTAATCCATGGCGCTGAAGAAATCTTCGCGTATAGGCGTCGACCACGAAAGACCTGCGATCGAATGCGTAAAGCAGAATACTGTCTGCTGTTTCCTCTCCAACGCCGTTCACTGACAATAAATCGGCGCGCAGATTTTTTAGCGGCGACGAGGCTGATTCAGCCAATTCCGAATTAACTAACCACCATGTTGCGAGGTTGCGGAGGCGTTTCGCCTTCACATTAAAAAAACCAGAAGGTTGTATGAGATTCGCCAGATCCGTTACGCTGAGACTTAGAGTTCGTTGTGGCAGAAGCGCATTGTCGACCTTAAGATTCTCGATCGCTTTCTCGACATTACGCCAGTTCGTGTTTTGGGTTAAAACTGCACCGGTGGCTATTTCCCAACGGGTGTCGCCCGGCCACCAATGTTGCTGTCCGAATTCGGCAAGTAACTCGTCATAGAACCGGATCAGGGTGGATCGCACTGACGGCATAGTGTGCCTCTATTTCTGTCGATTTTCCCGACGTAACACTTTAGAAACGCTGCCCCTGCCGAATCAGTGGCGCTACCGGTGATTGTGTTCTTTTATGTGGTCTGAGCAATACTCACGTCCATCCGTACATTGGGAACAGACTCGGAAGATCATGTTGTTGTTTGTCTGCTCGGTGATGCCGCAAACCTCGCATCGGTGCAATGTACGAATTTGTAACTCGTCCCGTTGGGCGTCGAACTCCATTCGTCGTTGCCGCGCGTGCAAATTATCATAGACTTCTCGGCCGAAGAATAGGGCGAAATTCGTGATAGATGCGACGATGAGAATCCTCTCAGAGTCGGAGCCGAAAAGCAGTTGCAGCCCGTAAATTCCCCATGTGAACATCGCCAAGTATTTAACCTTGACGGGAACGACGAGGAAAAGTAGGAACTCTATTTCAGGATTAAGGTATGCGAAGGCGAGAAACACGGAACTGGCGATATACAAATTCGATGCAACGGGTACTGAACCAATGAAAACGCCGATCATGGTTGCAAGGTATGCGATCGCAATGTAGAGGTTATACTTGAATGCGCCCCATTCATCTTCGAGTGCCTTGCCCGTGATATAGAATATGTAAAGAGCGAAAAGGACAAAGACAACATTCTGATGCGGCGGCACAACGAGAAAGGTAATAAATCGCCAAATCTCTCCGTTTCGGACCGCCGCGGGGATGAGCAATAAATCCGAAATAAAAGTGGGCTCGAGGCTAACGAGGATAAAACATAGCGATTGGCTGGCAACTAAAAGGAGCGTGAGGTTTGGAATCGCGAAACGTCCGAATCGGCGCTCTAATTTGTCAATATTTATCACTGTGATCCCATAGAGTTTGGAAATCCGCGATTTTTGAGTTATCTCAGCCTCAAATTCGGAGGATTTTTTAACCGCCATCAGGTGTCGCGGAGAGTCCGTCCATACGGAACGAATAACCGCGAGTCCGCTCGTGCGGGCCGAGTCTAACGAGGAAGAGACGACCGCGAATTTTATGAACGGCTTCCCTTTCACAAAGGTGGAAGCTGCTTGGGTCGGCCCGTCCCAATCGGTGGCGACGGGCAGGCTTGCAGTCTAGTTTACAGGGCTCTATTATATGCGGCCTCGCTGTTATTTTTGCAATTAACCACGATAACAAAAACTATAAAATATGAACTTAGATTTGACAGAACCTATCGTTTTTTTCGATCTCGAGGCGACTGGCCTCAATATTACGCGCGACCGAATCGTTGAGATCTGCGTCGTCAAGGTTTTTCCTGACGGTCAGCGTGAGACTAAAAAGCGCCTAATAAACCCTTGCATTCCTATTCCGCCGGCGACTACTGAGATTCATGGGATCACTGATGAGGACGTTAGGGATGCACCTACGTTCGGGCAGGTGTCGAAGAGTTTCTTCGAGTTTCTTGAAGGCTGTGACCTGGGTGGATTCAATGTTATCAAATTCGATATACCGCTGATTACAGAAGAGTTTAAGAGGAATGGCCTGGATTTTTCACTTGATGATCGGCGCGTCATAGACGTTCAGCGAATCTATCACAAAATGGAACCACGGACACTTTCGGCGGCGCTGCGGTTTTACTGCAACGAGGAACATTTGGACGCCCACGGTTCTGAAGGCGACGCGATTGCTTCAATCAAGGTGCTTGAGGCGCAATTAGAAAAGTATAGCGACGTTCCGCGCGACGTAACTGAATTAGACCAGTTCTGTAGCCAACGGGATGCTAATTCGATTGATCGTGATGGGAAATTACGTTGGGGCGGGGGAGAAGTGGTTATTGCGTTCGGGCAGAAATCCGGGATGACGCTGCGTGCTTTAGCCGATACGGAGCCGGGGTACTTGAAGTGGATTCTACGCGGTGATTTCAGTGAAGAGGTAAAAGAAATCGTTGCTGAGGGGTTGGAAGGGCGATTTCGCCAAAAAAACTAAAAAATGTTTTCAATGAAGTGGAAAAATCTAACGGACGCGAATAGAGTCTCCGTTCCGATTAGTTTCAGTTCATTATATAGTGATTGGCTTCGTCCCGCCTGCGGGGCGAAATAACTTCGGAATCTTCTGTAACTAAGTAAAAGCAGTCTCCCTTCGCATAAAGAGCGGTCCGGACAGCCGCGACTCCGCTTGTGCGGAGAGTCGCGGCTGTCCGGATCGAAGATTGGACTGCTTGCAGTGTGGATTTCAGTAGCGGGCGTAGCTCAGTGGTAGAGCGTCACCTTGCCAAGGTGAATGTCGAGGGTTCGAATCTCTTCGCCCGCTCCATTTTTCTTAATCTACCATATCACAATGTCTTATCTCTTTCGGAATGTCTCATTCCCATGTCATAGCTCGTCATAGAATGACCCAAATGCGACCTTCCCGTAATTGGCCGGAGTCTTCGATAGCTTCACAGACGTGAATTATCGTAAGCTTTGTCGTAAGACTGTCGTAAGTTTAATTCGTCAGTAAGTATGCCAGTTTGCTAGTCGCTCCCTCCGCATAGATCAATCTCTTCCCTACAATTCCCTTCAGATCGCGCTGTAAGCTCCGCCGATTCACGCCTTTAACTCTTGCCCCCTAACTTCGAATCCCTGAATCTTGAATAGTTATTCATATTCTATCGGATCTTCTATCTCGGCCTCCTCAAATCCTTTTTTCCGGAGTAGACAGCTATCACACGTCCCACAGGCTCGACCGCCAGGTGCGGGGTCGTAGCAGCTATGAGTGAGTCCGTAATCGACCCCGAGCTCGATTCCTTTACGAATGATCTGTGCCTTGGAGAGATGTATTAAAGGCGTGTGAATCGTAAAATTATGACCTTCGACGCCGACTTTCGTCGCAAGATTTGCCATCTTCTCATATGCCGTAATATACTCTGCCCGGCAATCCGGGTAGCCGCTGTAATCCAGTGCGTTGACCCCAATAAACAGGTCATTCGCATCGGAGACCTCGGCGAACGCAAGTCCGTAGGACAGAAAAATCGTATTCCTGGCCGGGACATACGTAATTGGAATTCCCGTTGACACCTCCTCGAGCGTCCGATTCTTAGGCACCTCGATATCAGCGGTCAGCGCCGAGCGGCCGAATACCTGCAGATTAATATCTATTGTCACCTGTTCCTCGATGCCGTAATATTCCGCCACTCTTTTCGAGGCTTCAAGCTCTATTTCGTGACGCTGACCGTATCTAAATGTTAACGCCAACGGGTGGTACCCCATGCTTTTGGCGATGGCCAGTGTCGTCGTCGAATCCAACCCACCGCTCAGGAGAATAATAGCTTTCTTACTTTTAGAGGTCATGGTGATTCCGAAGGTTTAAGGGTTCAGAAGTTTAGAGGTTCAGGGGTTTAGAGGTTGAGGGGTTCAAGAGTTCATGATTTGATGATTCGGCGGTCAAGGATTGCGGTTGCCGATGCCGAACGCCGGTTCCTTGGGTAACCCGTGTCCACTTTAAGACATAGAAATAATAATATGTTCTCTACATACTATTAGATGAGTTTCTTAGGTTGAGGAATCTCGGAGATCGACAATGGTATTTAGATCGTATCTCCGAGACCCTCGGAGGCCCACCCCTAATCGCTAAAAAAAGAAAGGACCCCAGTAATGAAAATGACGCATAAA
>JAJFLP010000056.1 GCA_021772635.1 Verrucomicrobiota bacterium
CGGAACGATTTCTATAACCCCGGCGCCCGACAAGAATGGCGCCGCACGAATTACCGTCACCGTAACGGACGGTGAGCACACAATCGAAAAGTATTTTAATGTCATGGTGACCGCCGTCGATGATCCGATCGTTATCGATACGATACCGGCACAAATGATCGGAGAAGACACAGACACCCTAGATGTCGAATTTACGGTCGACGAAGGTGGCGGAAGTGATGAAGATATTCAGAATCTGACTGTATCTGTAACCTGTTCGAACAAAACACTGGTTCCAGATGATAACATTAGTGTAATTTTCTCGGACGGTTCAACGGACGCAGGGCAAGGAAGAATATCTATTACACCGGCACCGTCTGAGGAAGGTACCGCATCGATCACGCTGACGGTCAGCGACGGGATTACAAGCGTTGAGAGATCCTTCAGGTTGACGGTTGCCAGCAAGAATTTGGCACCGGTTCTGTCCGATATCCCGGATCAAGTGACGGACGAAGACACACCCTTGACAGAAATCGCATTCACGGCGGACGAAGGCGGGGGGCCGGGGGAAGATGTTCAGGAACTGGTCGTTACGGCGTCAAGTTCGGATACGGACCTGATTCCGAATGAGAATATCACGATTGACTTCGATGACGCCGATGGCGATGCCGAGGGCGGAACGATTTCTATAACCCCGGCGCCCGACAAGAATGGCGCCGCACGAATTACCGTCACCGTCACGGACGGCGAACATACGACAGAGGTATCTTTTAACGTCACCGTGACACCAGTAGACGATCCCGTTATAATCTCCGAATTACCAGAGCAAACCTTATCCGCAAACGGCGATACTGTGATCGTCAAGTTTACGATCGACGAAGGCGGTGGAAGCGATGAAGATGCTCAGAACTTGATGATAACCGCATCGAGTTCGAATCAGGCGCTCCTGCCGTCTGGAAACGTAAACATAACCTTTTCCGATGGCGCGACAGACGCTACGGACGGTGAAATCTCTATTACACCGATACGAGGTCAGAGCGGTAAATCGACGGTTACGTTGTTGGTTATCGACGATTCCGGGATGACACGACGAGAATTTGGTGTAACCGTCGCTGCCATCGATTCGCCGCCGACGATTTCCTCGATCAGCAACCAGTTTGGATCCGAAGATAAGACCTTACCGGCTATTCCATTCACAGTCGATGAAGGCGGCGATAGCGATGAGGATGTTCAGATTCTCAGGGTGACCGCAACGAGCTCAAATCAGGAATTAATTCCTGACGCCAATATTTCTGTTCATTTCCAGGATGACGATTCAGATGCCACAGAGGGGACGATTACTGCGGAAGTGCTTCCGGATGCAAACGGGACGACGACTGTCACCGTGGTTGTTGATGACGGTAATTCGACGCAATCGACGACCTTTCTAATTGAGATCGAGGCGATCGACGACCCACCTACGATTTCGGAGATACCGAATCAATCGACCGTCACGAGTACCGCGATATCAGGTATAAAATTCATGGCGTCGCCAGGCGGCGGTACCGACGAAGAGTCACAAAATCTAACGATCCGCGCATCAAGCTCCAATCAGACGCTCGTTCCAGACACGAATATCGAGATCGCACTACAGCCTGGTGAATCCGGGAACTCGGAAGGTGAGTTACGTATAACGCCAGCATCCGGAGAAGAGGGTAAGGCATTGATTACGGTGACAGTAAGTGACGGCAATAGCACCATCGACCAGTTTTTCGTACTGACGGTTATCAGTACGAGTAAACCACCCGTTATCTCAGACATCCCGGATCAAGTGACAGACGAAGACACACCCTTGTCGGAAATCGCATTCACGGCGGACGAAGGAGGTACCCCCGAGGAAGATGTTCAAAAACTGGTAGTAACAGCGTCAAGTTCAGATACAGACCTGATTCCGAATGAGAATATCACGATCGATTTTGACGATGCCGAAGAGGATGCTGGAGCGGGCGTAATAATTATCACCCCGACTAAGGATAAAAGTGGGATCGCAACGATCACTGTCACTGTCAGTGACGGCGAGGAAACGGCGGTTGACGAGTTTACCGTCACGGTGTCCGCCCTCAACGATCGTCCGACCCTCTCAGCGATTGCTCCCAGAATCATTGAGGAAGACCAGTCCAGCGTAGAGATTTCATTCACAGCCGATGAAGGCGGGGGTTCAGACGAAGACGAACAAGTCGTTGAGGTGAAAGCACGCAGCTCTAATCCGACTCTCGTACCGGATGATAACATTTCTATTCAGTTCGAAGACAACCGGTCAGATGCCACCGGCGGAACTCTAATCATCACTCCGGTCGAAAATGAGCACGGATCAACACGTATAACTGTCGAAGCCAATGACGGAATCGACAGTGGCTTCACGACGTTCAACGTCGACGTTAAAGCAGCCGCTAAGGCGCCTGAGACGCTGGCCGTTCCGGATACAGCCAAGGACGAAGACCGGTCGGCGGCCGCGGTCGTTGCCGCGACAACTTCGGTGGAAGAAACAATCGGCCAATCGCCTAACGATGTCGCCGAAATACCACCCCTCCCTGTTTCCGCAGTGATTACAGATAGCGCCGAACTAGATACCAATGACTCTGTTACTATGGTAACACCACCTGAATCCCTCTTTAGCGAACCTGTTGAAACCAGGGTTAGCGAAGAAACAATTCATCGGGCGCCAGTATTTAGCGACGACTTCGCAGTCGAATCCGCAAACTTCGAACCGGGGATTAGTCAGGAGGTGCCCGTAATCGCTGAAATCCCGGACGCCTCAACGCCCGAAGATACGCCCATCCTTAAGGTTGAATTCGCCGTTACTCCCGGGGCAGGATCCAGTAACCGCAACGACATCGCATCGGCGACAGCGTCAAGTTCCGATACGATGCTGGTACCGAATGAAAACATTACTGTGCGCCTAACCTCTCAAGACACGAAGATGCACGGCGGAACCATAGAGATACGACCGGCAGCGAATCGAAATGGAGGGACGACAATCACCTTAACAATCGACGACGGCGAGTATATCGTCACGGAAAGTTTCAGGCTTTCCATCTCGCCAGTTAATGATCCACCTGTAATTCAAGAGATTTCTGACACCGAAATCTCCGAGAATAGTTTGGATGCCCGGATCGCATTTACAGTCGATGAAGGTGGAGAAAGCGACGAGGATTCACAGAGTTTAACACTCACCGCGTCCAGCACGAATCAAGAGCTTCTTCCCGACTCCAGCATTAAGGTAATGTTTACCGACGGAACCACGGATTCGGTCGGAGGCGAACTACTTCTTACCCCGGCGCAGAACAGAACAGGAGAGATCGGTATAACATTGAACGCCAGTGACGGCATCGACACAGACAGCTACAGCTTCCGAGTAACCATCGTCCCGGAAAACACCCCGCCCACTATTTCCGAAATACCGGACCACACCACCGCTGAAGATACCCCTCTGACCGCAATCGTTTTTTCAGTAGATGAAGGGAAAAATCCGGCCGAGGACCTCAACGTTTTGTCAGTTACTGCTTCCAGCTCGAACCGGGAACTGATTCCAGATGACCGGATACAGATCGATTTCCATGACGACGAAACCGACGCCAAAGATGGCCGCATCAGTATGACGCCTCTTTCCGATCGAAGCGGTAGTAGTACGATAACGGTAACTGTTAGCGACGGGACCTATACTGCGCAGACAATCTTCACTGTGATTGTATCGCCGGTGAATGATCCACCGACCGCATCTGGAGTTCCCGCTCAAACAATCAATGAAGACAGCAGTATTTCGGGCATCACTTTTACGACTGACGAAGGCGGTGGAGCGGATGAAGACGATCAGTCCCTGGTTGTCACAGCTACAAGTTCTAACCAATTTCTGATCCCGGATTCGAATATCGAAATAAATTTCACGGACGGAACATCCGACGCAACCGGCGGAACGATAACGATAACACCGGTCCCTGACGCGAACGGTGTTGCTATCATTACGATATCAATAACTGATGGAGAACAAACCGTTAATCGCCCGTTTACGTTGACTGTCAACGAAGTTAACGACCCTCCCCTAATCTCTAAATTTTCAGATCAGAAGACAAATGCCAATACCACGATTAATAATATTGTTTTCACTGCGGACGAGGGAGGCGGCAAGGACGAAGACGAACAGATCTTGCAGATATCCGCGATGAGTTCGAATCAAGACCTGCTTCCAACTTCGAATATTACCGTGGATTTTACCGATGACCATGGCAATGCGGGGGAAGGGACTATACGGCTGGAACCGGCGCTTTCGGCGCACGGAATTACCACTGTAACGATAACGGTAAGTGATGGGACCCACAGTGCCCAAGAAGTTTTTGACTTGACAGTAGAGGCCGTTGAAGCTGAGCCCCTGACAACCGCTCAAGCGGTTGAGCACGAAATGATCGATCCCGATCATGTCGCGTACGCCGCTACGGCCACTGCTGCTGACGCAGCGCAGATCAAGATGGACACCGACAGCACCGTACAGGCAGTCAATAGAATTTCTACAGCTTCAGCAGCAGCGAGCGAGGAATTGCCAGAATTAAATTCACAGGAACGCGTTCCCGAAGAATCTTCTGATTCGACAGTTAATGTAGCGATCCCGGACGAACCAATCGATCTGGATTTTCCCGCCGCCACCTCGAATGAACTGCCTACGGGCAAGGCACCAAAGACTCCCGTGGAAGTTCCGATCCACACCATGGAACCGGTGTCCGCGTCGGACGATTTTCCCGCATCGAGCATGACCGGCATTACGGAGAATATCGAAACTGAGCCAACTGCTCCAGCCCCGTCCGACGTCGCGATTAAAGAAATAACGCCCACCACGCCACCGCGGGATTCCGGCGATTCACTGGCAGTCTTGATCGCTGGTCTAGCGGCAGAAGAAGGGATTACCCTCCTGAATACCAAGGTAGAGAGTGAATCCTGGCAAACGACCCACGATACCGGGGTTTCCGCACTGACGAAGGGTAATTATGACGAAGCAAAAAGTCTATTCTACACAACCGTCAGTACCGCTTCCCGTTTCGAACCCGGTGATCCACGTCGCGTTTCGAGCGTCATGGATCTGGGCAGAGTTTACCAGCACCAGGGTCGTTACGCCATTTCAGAGCGTTTATATCGGTCTTCCCTGGAAATAAGCCGAAGCATACACGGCGACAATCATCCAATGACCACCTCGAATCTTATCGCGATCGGCGAGACCTATCAAGACCGCGGAAACATCTCCGAAGCAGAAAGATTCTATCGGCAGGCATCCGACCTCAACAGCAGCGCGCCGGCGCCTGATCCGGTCGTCGTCGCAACCGCGATGAATCACCTTAGCGAAGTCTATTATCTTGCCGGCAAGGGTGGAGAGGCCGAACATCTGTGTAAGCAAGCGTTAACGGCCGTCGAAGAGAAATTCGGAACCTCCCACCCCAGTGCTGGATTAATTCTTAGCAATCTGGCGCAAATCTATGAGTCAGACGAAAGATATTCGGAAGCGGAGAGTGTTTACAAAAGAACGATCGCACTTTACGAAAATTCCCTTGGTGAAAGTCACCCAAACGTCGCTGTCTGCCTGAGTAACCTCGCACTCTTATACAAGAAAGACGGGAGATTCGACGAGGCCGAAGAGCTATATCAGCGAGTGTTAGATATCGACCAAAATTTTTACGGTGAATCACATGGTGTCGTTGCCGTCGACCTAATTAACATCGCGGAGCTAAATCGTGTGCGCGGTAAGTTAGATTCCGCCGAGTCGTTATTCCGCCGGTCACTTGAACTCGCTGAGACGGCATTCGGACAGAGTCATTACGAAGTGGCTCGAGCCTTCAATAACCAGGCGGTACTGTTTGTGGAGCTACAGAAACAGGAAGACGCGGAATCCAATTTCAAGCGTTCTATTTCAGCGTACGAAGAACTTTATGGAGAAAATCATTTCAATTTAACGATCGTACTGGAGAATTATGCCATGCTGCTGGAGAAAATGGATCGCCCGTCTGAGGCTGAGAAAAAGCGGGCTCGAATACAAGCGATAATGGACGTTCTGGACAATACGAATCTAGCCGTTCGCAAAGAGCAGTAGGTATGGATACTGCCCGCGATCACGGGACTAGACTACGAGATCCAGGGGACATTTCAATATTTCTTCAGCCGTACAACCATCGCACTGGTTGTCGGAAAAAGAGAAAACAGCCGTTCCGTCCAGGATGACGCAATGGGATGGCCGATCGATGTCGAAATCGTCGTTTGTTTTGTTCGAATCCGCTCGTTCCCAGCTAAAGTTCCGAGGGAATCGATCCCGATTTCGATAGCGATTTCGAAAAAGAAAAAGATAGCCGGTCCACAAGTAGAGCAGCATCAGTCCTTGTTGAGCTCGGGCCGCACAAGCGGACTCAATAATATCCAGTCTGTATGACCGGACTCTTCCGGCGCTGCGGGGTCTATCCCGTATGAGCGTGGAGCCCATCGATTCGGCACGCTTATGCGAGACGGTGTTCCGGATTATAAATTGGACTGCTTTGGGTCTCGTTGACATCCACTTCAAATCATTGTATATTCTTAGTCATACTTTTCACCCGATGGGATCGTCATATCAGAGTGGCGTTTTAGGGCTATTCTCTATCTATTCATGCTTCGATACGAACCGAAAGTGGGGTTCCGCCCAATCTATGACCAACGGACGTTTAAACCACGGTTGCTCTCGACAAGCGGAGCTTTACGACAGCAACTGCGATACGGGATCTTGATACGTGAACCGACTGGCTTTCAAACTTTTTACAGTTTCCGCGAAACTGATTTTCTTTTTCGTCGACTACAAACTGCCAATTATCTGCTTTACATCATTTACGGTGATTGTTAGCGTAGTCTGCCCGGTCCGGGCGGCAGAAGTGACCTCGCGAATTTGCAGAGTATGCGGTGCAACGACGACACAAACCGATACCTACTGCCTAAATTTACCGGTATCATCCAAGGAATCGTTCGAACATCGAAGAGCTGTCGAGAAGTTGTATAACGCATTCATCGACAAGGAGCATGAACACGATTGGTGTAACGGTTATAAAGTCGAAAAGACCGGAACCATGTTCGCATGGGGGACGAAAAGCATATCAATGAAGAATCCCGCTGAGGATTCGTCAATCTATCAGCCACGATTGACGCACATCGCACTGGTTATGGGCTATAACTTTAGATATTCGTCGCTTGACTTGCGGCGGCGCTTGCACCAACAGATCATAAGCAGTCTATTGCCCGACGAATACTACGAAGTATGCGCATTGTACGACAAAACGCCATCGCCAAATTGGCAGGAGAATTGGAAAACCTGGTTGAATGGTAAGGAGACAGGCGATCCGGCTAGCGGCGCCGCGGTGACTAAATTCGAGATCCCGGTGTGGGCCACCTCTTCTGCATCACATATCCCGAATCATATGGAAATAGTACCGGGAAAATTAAAAGAACGCAGCGATTACAGCCGCAATTGGTTTTACGATTGAAAGGTTAGGTCTTAGATGGCAACAGTTAAATCCGGTGATCGGGTCAAGGTACAATATACGATGTCGACGAAAAGCGGTATCGTCATCGATAGCGCCTACGAAAACGTACCGTACCATTTGACGATTGGTGATGGAAAAGTTATCAAGGGATTCGAGAATGCGATTATCGGTATGGAAGAGGGAGGGAAAAAGGTTGTTTCGATCCCGGCCGAGGAAGCATACGGCGTCCATAAAAAAGATCTCGTCGTGACTCAGAAAAAATCTGAGATCCCGTCACACGTCGTGCCGCGCATTGGCGAAGAAATGAGGGTTCCTACCAGTCGTGGAAGAATAAGTAAGATCTCAATTGTCGACATCACAGACGACACGGTCACTTTTGATGGGAATCACCCTCTCGCCGGGCGGGAACTTGTTTTCGAGATTTCTCTCCTCAAAATTCAGTAATAGGTAAGGCTGGTCGAAGAATTGGCGATAATCTATCTGTAATTTATTTAGGTTAAGTTAATTAAGTACTCATTAAGGATCGACTACAAAATAGGCCTCAAATGCGTTCGTACTTGGACGGACGGTGGATTATCCGTCGTCATCGCTACCGACGCCCTGCCCCGGCTTACACTCGCGAAACGGTGGCTTAAACAACCCCATCCCAGCTGGCTTCGACTCCTTTCCTCCTGGTCCGAAATCGGATGCGATCTCCGCCAGTTTTCCGCGATCCGTAACATGAGATTGACGAATAGGATCTTGTCCCGGCAGTGTTTCGACGTGAAGGGTCTGCGTCGGAAACGCGAAACTGACCCCTACCGTCTCAGCCAGGCGTAAGATCTCCAAATATATATTCTGGCGTTCGACAAGTTCGGTTGCCCAATCCGGGACTTTCAGAAAACAATAGAGTAGAACTTCCAAGCTCGACCCTCCGTAGCCATTGAAAACAACATGGTAGTAATCCTTGCGGGTGTACGGATTCGCCTCCACTATATTCTTAATACCCTCAAGAAATGCCTCCATTTTCTCTGCAGGTGTGTCGTACGTCAACCCGAAATAAGCCTTTATCCGGCGATACTCGCGACGCCCCATATTATCGATATTCGCATTGGCTATTACCGCATTTGGAACGGTGATCTGAGAGTTGTAAAACGTACGGATTCGCGTCGACCGAAACCCAATTTCCTCGACGCTCCCCTCGGTATCCCCGACAATTACCCAGTCCCCAATATTAAACGGGCGGTCGAGTAAAATCATAATCGACCCAAAGAGATTGGCGCACGTGTCTTTCGCCGCCAGTGCAAAGGCGAGACCGCCTAATCCCAGACCGGCGAGAACCGACATGACATTGACACCCAGATTCTGGAACATAACCAGTACACCGAACACGACGACAAAAATCTTCAGAGATTTCCCGATCAGTGGTACGAGTTGATCGTCGAGGGTCGTTTCGGTTTTTGAGGTTATCACCTTTAGGTAACGTATTAAAACATTCACGAGTCGATAAACGAGCCAAATGGTACACACACTAAATATGATCTGGACGGTAACCGATAGGACAGCGAGTGCGATACCTTCAAATCGGAGTACGTAAATCGAAAAGAACCAAAATAAGCTCGCAGTAATTGTTCCCGCCGGTCGATCGATGGCGTCTATAATCTGATCGTCCCACTCAGCATCTGTTCTGCTCGTGAATCGCTTCAGTAAGTGCGTTAGAGACTGGGTAATACTCTTAATGATTAGCCCAAGAAAGATCGCCAGGAACAATCCTATCCACTGCCAATTGGGGAACAGCACCCATTTGGTCCGGGCCCAATCCGGAATTACATGATCCAGCCAGGGTTCACGGTACCGAGCGCCGGCACCCGATCCAGATTTATACGAAAGAAGTTTTACCTTGTCGTAAAACTCCTCGGCACGATAAACCGTGTCTTCCGAGAACAGATACTCGCCTGCTCGATCGCCGGTATCGACGCGAGATATAACGATTTCAGTGTCCTTCAAGCGCCATCGAAGAAGTGGCTTAGTCGGATCGTCCCCGGTCTCCGGGATCTTTTCGTAATCGATAATAATGACGCGATCTATGACCTCCTTTAAATAAATCGCCGCTCGGCTGCCTTTCTCCTTTCTTAGCACGAACGGCGTATCACCAAGATTTAAACATCGAATCGCGTCGTCGATCCGTCCCCTAAGCTCCTTGTCGCTGGTGTCTACGCCCGCGTTGTAATCGCTCATCGCGGACATGAACGAACGCACCGTGTCCCGCGGATTATCCAGTTTTAGCGGTGCAAGCGGATTACCCTTAGCGTCAGCTACATACCCACCAATAACCAAACCGAGTGTTATTAAAATCATCCATTTTTTCATATTCAATGTAATCTTCCTATTCTCATGTCCACATGATATACTGCAAGCAGTACAATTTTTTGACGACGTTAAATCAGTCAACCAAGAGATATCGAACGATACTCCGAAAACCTGTCTAAACGTGCCGGCCCATAACCTACTGATAGTAATTTGTTATCACAAGACGAATCAGCGTTTTCGCGATCAGTTTACCTCGCAGATAGCGTGCCGGTTGATACAAGTGGAGAAAAACAGGCAATGCAGGTATATTAGGCCACAAACAATCCAATCTTGGATCCGTATTCCCGAAGAGACCGCTTAGAATTAAGGGCGCAACGGATTCGGAACGCTCCCTCGTCGCACTCTCTACAGCTCCTTACGACATGCGTGACTCGAATAGCAAAATAAATTATGCCGGTTTTTTATTAAGTTGCCTTCCACTTATGAGTTGTGCCGCGATCGACCTCCCCTTCGATCTGCCACGGAGCACAGGTTTGATACCGCTCCACATTCCTTCGCACAATCCGGGCGAGGCTGAGGGTCAGCGACACGTCGAGGGCACGCGGAGCGGGCAATATGCCGAATCTCTGACTGATGCCGCCGTAAATTTTCTCAGATCTGGGCACCTAAGTTTAGCCATCGATTCTTTACGGAAAGCCATTATCGCGGCACACGATGGAGACGAGCCGATTGTGGCGATCCACGCCAAGTCGCTCCTGGGATATGCCTATACCATCAGCCGAGAATTCGACCGGGCCGAGTCATTATTTAACGAGTGCCTGGTTGCAGCCCAGGAATCGGGTGACCATTTAACAACCGCAGGCGTCCTTAGCAACCTCGGAATTCTTCACGCGGCCAAGTCCGATTACACGCGCGCCCGAACGGCGTTCAAACATTGTATAGAATCCGCGGACAAAACCAATAACAATCGGATTTCTGCCAGTGCTTCATTAAATCTCTCGATACTTTCGCTCAGAGAGTATGATCGAGTGACTGCCTCCAGGCATATCGAATCCGCGGCGGCTAAAGTTTCTGTACTTCAGGACTCCGTCCACAAAGCAGAACTACTCCTCTCTATTGGGTTGATCTTTCAAAATTTAGTAAAGCAGGCGCCGGAGTTACCAAGTAATGAGAACCTCATAAAACGCGCGTACGCGGCGTATATCGCAGCGGAACGAATCGCTGCTGAAGCAAATGACTCCTATTCATTGTGCTTCGCTACCGCTTACCTTGGAAAACTTTACGCGCTCCAAAAGCGTTACAAAGAAGCCCTTCAATATACCAGACGAGCTGCATTTATTGCACAAGAAAATAGCTACGGAGCACTCAACTTTCAGTGGCATTGGCAGATCGCCCGGATTCTCGGGCAACAGGGAAAAAAGGCGGAGGCTATATCCGCATATCGCCGCGCGATACGCGTACGGAATACCGATGGCAGCAGCGGTATCGTCGACGCAGACAGCTTTTCCATTCCCGGCGAGAATCCGATTTCTCTCAACTTTGAACTCGCAGAACTTCTTATTCAGCGAACTGAGAGTTTGAAAGAAAGTTCGGCAATTCAAGATCATCTTCGGCAGGCACGGCAGATTTTAGAATCGATCAAAGCCGATGAGCTGAATGCGTTCTTAGGTGATGAATGCGTTGCTGCGAGTCGCGCAGAAATTCAGGAGATAGATACAGTTGACAATCGAACCGCAGTTATCTACGTCGCATCTTTCACGGATAATATAGAATTATTGGTTTCAATAGCGGCGCAACTTCGACGTTTCACTATACCGGTGGCAAATGCTGATTTCGCTGATGAGATAAAACACTTCCGACAGGGACTGGAAGAACGTACTACAAATCGTTATCTCAAACACGCACAAACTTTGTATGGATGGTTGATAGCACCGTTACGGGCCTATCTGTCGGAGACGGAGGTTCGAACACTTGTATTCGTGCCGAGCGAAAGTCTTCGCAATGTGCCGCTTTCAGCGCTCCACGGCGGGAGCCATTTTCTGATTGAAGATTATTCGATTGCTGTGTCCCCGGGCTTGACGCTGATTGGGCCAACGCCCACCAACTGGGAGGATAGCCGAATACTTTTATGCGGCTTATCGCTGCCTGTTGCAGGATTCTCTGGACTCGAGTACGTTTCGGATGAGGTCACGGCCCTCTCTGCTTTATTTGAGGGGCGAAATATGATGAACCAGAAATTCGTTTACGATAGATTCGAGCACGAAATAAATAATGCGAACTATTCGATCGTTCATATCGCGTCTCATGGCGTTATGCAGACAGATCCGAAAGAAAGTTTTTTACTTACGTTCGATGGAAAAATCCGAATGAACGACCTGGAACGGTTGCTTAAACCCTATCAATTTCGAGGGACACCGGTCGAGCTGTTAACACTGAGCGCGTGCGAAACTGCAGCCGGCAGCGAGAAGGCGGCGCTAGGTTTCGCTGGACTCGCATTGAAAGCAGGCGCTCGAAGTGTCTTAGGAACGCTATGGTCAATAAACGATGCCGCGACCTCAACGCTGATCCAAAAATTCTACGCAAAATTTAGTGACGCATCGGGACCGAGCAAGGCGCAAGCGCTGCAGCACGCGCAAATTACGATGATACAAGATCAAAGATATCAGCATCCGTGCTATTGGTCCCCGTTTATACTGGTAGGCAACTGGCTATGATTCCCAGAAAATCAATCTCATCTGCATCGCTAATCCTGATATTGAGTACCGCGTTCCTCGTATTTTTTACCGTGTTCACGCTGCGGAATACGGGAAATCTGCAATTATTCGATTTCATGATATACGATCGAGTATTGCGAAGTATTCAGCCACAAAACGCCACAGATTCGCGAATCGTCATAGTTGAGATTGACGAGCGTGATATCAACAACGAAGAATACGGCGGTTGGCCCCTGTCCGATACGGTACTGGCGAATCTACTACAAGCCATCAAACGATTGAATCCAGCAGTAATCGGTGTTGACATCATTCGCGATGTGCCGGTACCCGCATCAGGGGAAGAGTTGGCTGAATTGGAATCTGTCTTGGATTCGAGTAACAACATCATCGCCGTGCATAGCGTGTCCGGCCCAAATAATATTAAATTGCCACCTCCGAAGATACTCGCAGGAAAACCGGAACAACTCGGTTTTATTGATATTCATCCGGATCGATATATTGGCAATCAGGTTCGACGGATGCCCCTTTTCCTTGATGACGGAGAAACGCTGTATCACTCATTCGGACTACGTCTTTCCTTAGCGTATCTGAAGTCGCAGAATATTGTAATGGCCCCTTCCAAGGAGAATCCGGATTGGTTGGCACTGGGCGACACGGATATCCCACCGTTCGAGATGAATGACGGAGCTTACCGCCGCGAAGACGCGCGCGGATACCAGATTCTCCTGGATTTCAAAGGGCCGAGTTCGTTTGAAACGGTGTCGATGACCGATGTCTTCGCAGGGAATGTGCCGGCGGAAATCGCGAAGGGTAAAATCGTTATTCTGGGAGTCACCGCCCCGAGCGTTCAAGATTTCCATGATACCCCGGTAAAAGTGTATCAACGAGGGGTGGTATTACACGCACAGTTGGTTAACCAACTGCTTCGGTTCGCGGACGGAACTGATCGGCCACTAAAAATCTGCAGCGAATGGCAGGAGTTATTGTGGGTTTTCATGTGGTGTTTGATTGGGTGTACGATGGGCTATTTTCTGCGTTCCACAGCGATATATGCGGGTCTGCTGCCGGTATGCGTCATGGTTCCCGTACTGACGTGTTATCTAGCCCTGAGGGCCGGCACCTGGATGCCCGTGTCGGGATCAGTATTCGGCTGCGTTTTCAGCGCATTGATTTTTAAGTTCATTCGCTTCCATATCGAACTGAGAAAGACAAACTGCGAACTCGCGGAAGCCAATCGGACACTCGAGTCGAAAGTTGTTGAACGGACCCGGCAATTGCAGGAAATTAATATCGCTCTTGAGGACACCCTGACGACACTGAAGATGACGCAAAATCAATTAATTACACAAGAGAAGCTCGCGTCACTCGGGACATTGACAGCGGGAATCGCGCATGAGATAAAAAATCCTCTTAATTTCATAAATAATTTCGCCGCAATGTCGGTAGAAACAATTAAAGAACTCAATAGTGAATTACATGGACTTAAATCTAAAATGGCAGACGAAGGGTTGAGTGATCTCGAAGAAATTATCGACGACCTGCGGGTTCAATCCGAGAAGATCAATGAACACGGAAGGCGCGCGGATAAGGTTGTAAACGGTATGTTGTCTCACTCCAGAAATACGAGCGTTGAGAAAGAGTCAGTTGATATAAATAAGCTCCTCGAACAGTATATAACGCTTATTGATAATACGATGCGCACGGACGATCCGGAGTTTGAAATTGAGATTGAACGGAAATTCGACGCATCAATCGAGAAAATGGAAGTATTCCCTCAAGAACTGGGGCGAGTGTTCTTAAATATTTTAACCAACGCTTGCTACGCAGCAGACGAGAAAAAGAGATGTAGCGATTCTTGCTTCGCACCTAAACTTTGCGTAACGAGCAGAAACTTTAACGATAAAATTATCATCACCATAAAGGACAATGGCAATGGCATACCTGAAGAGATCCACGAAAAGATATTCATGCCGTTTTTCACCACAAAACCAACAGGTTACGGAACTGGTTTAGGGATGTCACTCAGTTATGAAATAATCACACAACAGCACCGCGGTACGCTCCGTTTCGACACGAAGACAGGCGAGTATACGCAATTCATCATTACGTTGCCGAAAGCCACGTAACGTTGCCATTGAGCCGGACGGCACGCTTTCGGAATTCCTCCACACTTTAAGCAATCCAAGTCCGAGAACGCTTGCAGTTCCTTAAACAGAAGATTCCGGCTGATATGTCCACCCTAATGCGCTGCCGACAGGCAACAGTATATACCCGCCTCAAATTACCTACTCCAGTGAATCACTCTCGATTGTCGTGTAAAACGCGGGCAGAGAGGTTGTCGGTTCCACCGGGAGCGCCCCGCGACCAACGACGATGAAACTGCTGACGCTTTGTGACGATCTTACCGAACAGCGTTCCTGAAGCTGATTATTGGCGTTGAGCAAGGCCCCTGATAAGGTCACCAAACTCCCGGAGATATCCACGTCCGGCGCGAATATCTCGATGTTACCGGCTACTCCGAATTCGGATGAGGCTGAAATCAGGCTGTCTGGCGAGACTAGAAAAACTTCGGTCGTTATCTGAATATCCCCGCCGTTCCCGAGAATCGCGTTGGCAATGATCTGGCTTTTATCCAGAATCGTATAAATCGGATCGATCGTTATGTTACCGCCGTCATTCCCCGACTCCGCGGTCACCCTGCTGTCGACCAGTCTAATCATATACGGAGCGATCAGCGTAATCTCGCCACCATTCAACGCTGCTTGAGCCGTGATACTGCCGTTCGCCAGGTTGATCCGATTTCGCGTGGTTATCGTTATGTTCCCGCCGTTCGCGACTTCGGCTGCTGTCGTGACCGAACCATTATTAAAAATGACTGTATTCGCCATGATCGCGACACTCCCACCATTCCCGGAATTCACGGATCTCGCCGAGATTGTACCGGTATCGCGAATCGTTAACGTTTCCGCGTTAATGCTGATCAAGCCGCCATCACCACCGACCTTAGCAGCGACCGTATCCGAAAATATCCCGGTCTCACTGGCCAGATTCTTTCCATCGATCGCGAGGCTATCAGTCGTGACGGTTATCGTTCCCCCATCGCCGTCGCCGAACGAACGCCCAATAACAACCCCGCCTCTAAGAATCTCGAGCGCTGTCGTATTAATTATTACATTGCCACCGTCACCACCATTCGGTGAAAAAAATGTTGCGGACGCGATCGCCGTGCGACCGTCCGTGTCACCCCCATCTATACGAATAGAATTCGCCTTAACCTCCACTCTTCCTCCGTCTCCGGTTCCCCTTGTGTCTGCGGCAATCTGAGATCCCGGCCGGATTTCGAGGAACCCGGTATCAATCACGACTCCACCGCCGTTACCGCCGTTTGCTTCCGATGTTGTATCCGAAAAAATCCCAGTGTTTACTCCTGTACCGTTGTCGTCTATAACTATCCCCACGGTCGCTTTGATATCGACCTGCCCACCGTCACCATCTCCGTTGGTGTCAGCAGTAATAAACGAACCGTTTCGTATATCTAATGTCCCGGTTTCTATCGATATAGCACCGCCGATCCCACCGTTCACGTCAGCATTTGTGTCGGTAAATATTCCACCCTCGACACCGGACTTCATGTCATCCAATACGAGTGTGATCGTATTAATTCCGATCATTCCGCCGTCGCCGCTGCCATCGGTATCTGCTTCTATTGATGCACCGTTCACGATACGAATATTGTCAGCCGTAATATTGATTACACCGCCATTTCCTCCGATGTCCGCAGCGGTCGTATCCGAAAGGATACCGGTATCTGCGTCGATACCTTTGCCATCTAAGACGATATCCGTAGCTTCAACGGTAATTTTCCCTCCATTTCCCTCACTCGTCGCCGCAGCACTTAGAGATCCGCGACTTTCAATCGTTAGAGTTTCTGTAGTAACAGTAACGTCGCCGCCGTTTCCCTCGCTCCGGGCAGCAACAGAAATAGATGCGCCATTAACAATATCCACTTTTCGAGCCTCCACCACCAACGATCCTCCGGAACCAGTCGCTGGCGTGCCGGGAGCGTCAGGGTTTGCACGCGACTCCGTAAAAAATCCAGCGGGGAAAATAAAGTCCGCGCCGGTGGTATCATCGATCCCGTCCAACCGGATAGTATCGGCGGTCACCTCCAATAAGCCACCATTGCCGCCTCCGAATGCTGTGGCCGTAATATGACTATTCTCTGATAGGTCGACTACCGTCGCATCAATCCTAATAGCACCACCGTTCCCCCCAGGCTGTGCTTTAGTATCCGAGTCGATTATTGCCCGATCTGTCATTGTCAGCGTTAAGCCGCGGGTGTCGTCGATCATTCCGATCGCCACGGCACCACCGTTTGCAATCCCAAAGGTAAGTGTGCCGAATGTGCTATTGTTCATTGAGAAAATTTCCGAATTGATAGTAATATTTCCGCCCGTTCCAGACTCGAATGACGAAAACGTATCCGCGATAATCGCCCCATCGTCAGAGTTCAGTTCTGTAGCCTGAATCGTTATACTGCCGCCGCGGCCACTACTTAGTGTATTTGCTTCTATCCTGCCACCATCGATGATTTGCAGGTGGTTGGTCGTCAGGTTTATCGCGCCGCCATTACCGCCCTGACCACGGTTTGCACCGTCATCTGCGTCAATTACACCCGTTGTTGAATAAATTCCGGGGTTGGTCTCGTCACCGCCACGGCTGTCAATAGTAATCACATCGGCTTGTATATCGATCTGGCCGCTGTTGCCCAGCCCGTTTGTATCGGCTGCCAACCTTGAGTCGTCGAGAATCTCCATCAACTTCACCTCACTGATAGCGATCAATCCACCGTCCCCGGAAGCGAACGCGGAGCCCAGAATTTCAGCCCCTGTAGCTAGCCGAATCCTGTCGACCGCGCCGCCGCTTCGACCAGAGATGGTAATAAGTCCTCCTCGACCTGATCCGCTGGTTGTCCCCCGGATCGTTCCGCGATTGTCCATGTCTAGCGTCATCACCTGCAGGTTGATCCTGCCACCTGCTCCATCTCCTCTTGTGCTCGCCGTAATAGTTGCCTCGTGCGAGATCTGTAACCCCTGAGTAATGATGTCTATCGAGCCACCATCGCCACTCTGGCCTTCCATTTGCGTGCCGGAGGAAAGCCCGGTGAAGTCAAAACTTCCTTGACCGTCGATGGTAATCGTATTCGCCATGATCGAAAGATCGCCGCCATTACCGAGCCCGAATGTCGTCGTATCGACCTGGGCACCCGCGAAGACCTCCAGGATGTCTGTTGAGATCGTGAGTGCTCCGCCGCGCGTTCCCATTGCCGCTTCGCCAGTTGCCTGCGACGATATGCCGGTAAATCCTGTAGCTCCATTTTTGTCAACAGTGATACGATCGGCAGTAATGGAAATGTCCCCGGCGTCAGCGTCGCCGCGTGTTATAGAGGAAACGGTGGCAGTGCCCAGTACATCCAGAGTGTTTGTATTGATCGTAATGCTGCCGCCCATGCCGATAGAGTCGTTCGTTGTCGTTTCAACCTCAATTGCAGAGATATTCCCGGATCCGCCGTCGCTTACGCGAATACTCTCAGCGTTGACGGTAATATCGCCACCCATACCGCGCCCGGTTGACACGGCGGAGACCGCTGCTCCGGTGATGACGTCGACGGACTTTGCTGCAATCGTCACGGAACTTCCTTTTCCCCCGATCATCGCATCACTTGTAATGGCGTCGATCTCGATTGTTGAAAACGTCGTCATACTGTCATCAATAGATTTGGGAACGTCGGCAGAAGCGGTTTCAACACCGTTAATGGTTAACGACCAGGCATTCAAATTCCCGTCATCGCCGGCAAAGAAATCATCCACTTCCAGCGTCCAAACACCCGCAGGGTTCTCGCCATTGGCATTCGCCAGAGGCTGACTCGGCCGGAAATCTCCTGTAAACGGCGCGTCCCCGTCGTTGATCGATGCCGCAGCGGTGTCATCGAATGATGTTCCAGTGAAATCATCCCCATCGTCGCCAACGTCTGAGAACAGCAAAATACGTGTCCCAACAGGACTGACTAATACTGCATCGAGATCGCTGTCGAATGTATGAGTGATATCAATCGAAACATTTAAATCATTGATGAAATCAGTTGCAATCGGAGCAATCCCGGTCGCGGCGTCTGTAATGATGCGTGCGCCCTCTCGCGCAATAAAAGCCCCGGAGAGTGCGATATCAATAGGTTTGCCGTTGATCGCACCGGTCGTTGTCGACGTGATTAGCGCGTTATCGATCGTAAAACTTCCCGCCCGGATCAGCATACCACCGCCACCCTCACCGTCGAGATGAATGACAGCCCCATCTGAAACTACGATCGAACCGAGCTGATCGAACGAAGCGACCGTGAATGAAATCGGGCCCCCGCCAACAGATACAGTGCCCGTCGTGTTCGGCGCGCCGACACTGACAAGATTGATATCACCGCCGGGCGCTTTAAGCTGGCCGCCAACGATCTGAATATCACCGCTGACAATGGAAATTTGTTCTCCAGCCTTAACTTCTAAGTTGCTGTTCTCGAATGAAACACCGGCGGGATTTGCAGCCAAGAAACCGTACGAAGCCGGATTGCCGGCAGTCAGCGTACTGGCAGCCCCAAGATCCGCGTAGAAGATACCGCCGTCGCTAAGAGCGAGGTGGTCGGCGGTGCTGACAACAAACGCGCCACTAACGTCCAGGGTAGCGTTGGCTCCGAACAGGACACCGGCGGGATTGAGTAGAAAGAAATTTGCACCGGCTATAGTGGAACGGATCGTGCCTTTGATATCGGACGCTGAACCGCCGGTGACACGTGATAGGATGTTCTGAATCGAGGCGGGCCCGGAAAATGTCGCCGTTTCCGAATTCCCAACATTAAACTGCCCGAAACTGTGGAAGAGATTTACTTGATCGACTATCGCCCCGTATTCCGGTAATATCGCAAAGTCCGGGCCGGTTAATGACTGTGCAGTCGATAGACTACCGTCGATTGTTATTTGGGCGTGGATTTTGGTGGAAACTAATATGACACTCGCGACCGCTAAGCTTTTTAAGATATTCAACATTCGCTTGTCCCTCTTTTCCTGCATTGGTGATTTCGGGATTCAGGGTGATTTCGGGGTCACACTACTGCAGCCTAGAATGCGTTAAAAACCATGGAAAAATGAAATCCTTCGTCCTGTAAGTCATCGTCGTCGTTGTTGGCATCCCTAAACGGATACCCCCAATACACCTGGCAGTTAAAGCGCCTTCCCGGGCTGAATAAAACGCCAATACCGATACTCGAAATGTCGTCGAAACTCTCGGCAGTCGAGGCATTATTCGAAACCTGCCCGTAGTCGAAGAACGGAGCGATCTGTACAACTTCACGGCCGCGCTCGTCAGAGATCAAAGGTACCCGAAACTCAATGGAAGCAAGCACCCCGGTATCGCGCACCAGTTGGTTCTCACGGTATCCGCGAACGGTTTGGTTACCGCCGATGCTGAACTGCTCAAGCGACAAGAGCTTATCATCACTCAGTTGTGTACTCGCCTTCAGTATCAACTGATTCGCGGTCTCCCCGAGCCGGCGGACGTACTGAACCTGACCGAGCCATGAGAAGAACTCGCCGTCTCTCGAGGTGTTTTGACCATTCGTTGAGTGTAGCGCATCGATACCAAAATTAAATGATGAGTGGGCAGCAAACACGCTGGATAAACTGCGTTTTACCCAATCCTGACTGAACCGCAAAATGGAAACCCGGGATCGGCCGTCGTCGGTTCCGGGAGAGAATGAAAATGGCACGCCAAGTAAAAATGATTTACTCTGGCGCAGTTCGCCGGTGAGTGATACAGACAGTTCTTCGCTGAAGGTTTTATACAGGGGATGTCTTAAGCGAATACGGATATCTTCGGACTCGCTCTCTATATCCAAGTCAGCGAAAGGCTCTTCAATGATAGAGAAGTCACTCCGTCGATAAGACAGCGTCAGTTCGGTATCATAACCCGTAACAGGAAATGTATACGAAACGTCGATATCGTCGCGCCCGGCCAAGTTGAATTGGTCAAGATCGTCCTTAGTAACACCGTAGGCGAGGCCGATGCGATCACTGAATCCGAGTACATTGTTATGACTCGCCCGCAGCAAAAGACGCTCACCTCCAACGCTGGGGGTTCGGTGATTATTAAGTTCCAAGCTAAGCCGAAACGGTGTCTCCTCGGACACCAGCAAATCGAGGTAACTTTCTCCTGGCGCTACCCCCGGCTTTAATTCGGCGTTAATTCTTTTTATGTTCGGATTCAGCCGTAATACCTGCAGCTTCTCCTGTAAGGTATTGATGTTTACCGGTGGCCCAGTTCCTCGCCGAACCCGCTTTTGAATATATCGCGACCTAAGGCGCTGATTCCCGCGAACGTGTATTTCCGTCAATCTTCCCTCGACAATTCGGTAAATAATCACCCCGTCAGCAACATTTTGATCAGGCAGTACGGCGCCGGAATTGATATAACCGTTATCGATATACTTGAGGGTCAATTGCTGACGAACTTCTTCAAGGTCATCACTCGTCAGCGTGCGGTCGGTATAATCTGCGACGATGGCCGCCAGGTCGGTGTCCGAGAAAACTGTATTTCCTTCGAATTGGAACTGCGTAACGTGGACCGAGAGACGGGTCGATAACTGATCGGTTTCGGTAAGATCCAGAGGGGGCAGGATTTGCGACTGTGCGGCGAGGAGATATGGAAAAAGGAAACACACATGGAGAATTGTAACCGGGACCCTCGCGCAACGAATTTTCGTCATGGTCACCTCCTATGGAGTCGTCACGGACACAGTGTCAGCGCGAAAATAAACGGATGAGAACTTGCGTTCGACTATACCGCAAGCGATGCAATTTTCGGTCCGTATGGACCGACTCTCCGCGTAAGCGGAGTCTCGGTAATCCGGACCGCTCGTGCGGTCAGGATATTTGTCAACTAATTGCGATCGTACTTCGCAGCTTCCAGCAACCCGACCTGTTCCAGTAACGCCGCACGCGCAGATCTTGCATCCGAATCAGCGGCGTTTTTTTCGATCCCGGATGATAATTCTCCTAACGCGTCATACCAGATACCATGACTGGCGAGAACGTACGCGCGGTCGGCAACGGCGGCTTTCTTAAGATCTTCAGCAAGCTCCGGAGACACTTTCACACGCTGAATCGTACCAGTCGATGTGACATCCATAGCACCCTGTTCGGGATCCGGGACCAATGCGATATTCCATTCGTAGTCAGTCCCCACATCCAGCTTAATCCCGTGATCCGCCAGGTTGAGCCATTGTATTCCGGCGTTCCTCGCGTCCTTATGGGTCACTTCAAGTACGGTTTCAAACCCCTTTATGAGCGTAATTTCGAATTGAATAGCGCTCGGTTTCGATTGGTACCAAAATAACGATGGCTGTTCGCTGATGGTCAATCCAGTCTGCTCGGGTACCAGCACGGTTAGCGTCGGTAAGCTATCATTGGCTCCGCGGACACCTCCGCCAACGCGTGTCTTCGGCGCACCGCGGCGCGGCGGCTTAAACATCATCTTTCGACGCGGTTTCTTCGTCACCTCCGGTTCCCCGTTATTCGTCACTTCAGTGTCTGTACTCTTCGTTACTTCGGTGTCGGTACTCTTCGTTACCTCGGTGTCTGTACTTTTGGTTACTTCCATTTCTGTGCCCTCCACCGTTGAAGAGTCAGCACCGAACGCTGATATACTCGCTATTAAACAGGCTATCAGGGCGTACGACGACATGAACTTATGACTTATTCTCATTTAACAATCTCCTCGAGGATTATATATTATACCGAACATTTTCAGGTTTTCGGAGTACCGTTCGATATCTCTTAGCTGACTACTTCTAAATTAAGAAACCGCGAAATTCGGAACGATGTATTCCAATCGGCATCATACTGCGCCGCGGATATCCCGCGAGTCCGCGCATTTCTACCGCCTAAACGCCGGCGTGCAAATCCATAACCTGACATTCACCGCGCGGCCCAACTTATGAAAGAGTCTGGACTTACACAGCATATTGCTTGCCAAGTCTGCAGAACCCCGAATTTTCGATAGTGTTTTTACCCGAAATCTCATCGAATATAGATTACCACGACGAACCAAGCCTCGTTGTATACTGCAAGTAGTACAATTTTGGGATAGTTTCGAGTTTATCAGCCAAGAATTTCCGAACGATATTTCGTCCCGCATGCGGGACCATGACTTTCGGTATAAATGTCACGAAAGTGTAAATTAAATGGATCTTTATATGTGAAAATTCGCACGTTTCTAGCCTACATTATGCATAAACTTTCTATTGCGGGCATAAATCAGGCTAGCGAAGCATCGCCTTATTTCTCTCGATGCACCTGAGGCGACGAAATGCCTCTCGTCATAACACAATGAATTACGTACACGACACACTAGATGCCGGATAAAGAAAGTAGCGTCCAGCTAGACCCCGTTCGAAAAGGGTTCTACCCGATATTTATTAGTCAAATTCACTGACGAATTTCTGGATTCTCCGATGACTTTGCACTATTGGGTATGGATTACTTGCGGTTGTCCCTGAGTAGGATAGACATTCCTGTCTGTCCAATCGATGCGGTCTGCCTGGACAGACAAGAATGTCTATCCTACTACCTTTTCGAACAGGGTCCAGCTAGTCTCCAGAATCAGGCATCCAGTATCAACATCTTTAAGGCAGAGCCGCACAAAACTCATCCGCTTTGTGTCGGTTTCGCCCTTTATAAGGTGTCTAGTCACCGCCATACTCACACGGAAGAATAACCTGTCAGGAAAATTGCCAAAAAGCAAATAAATACTCGTAAAGCTTACTTCTGCTTTTGTATCCACGCACCGGCCCAGTCGGGCGGAGGTGGTGTTACCAGGAATTGCTGGCATGACTTCCTGTAAATCTGCGATGGCGTATCATTGTAATTGATTCGGAGCGCCTCCTGGAATCGAAAAATTGCTTCCGGAAACTGACCCGAAGCGTATAATTGCCACCCTTTCTCAAACTCATCTTTCAAACGAAGTTTCTCGTCCGTTATCTCACCCTTTCTCCCGAGCAACTCGTATACAGCGACGGGGACTGTTTTCCCCTTAACCATTAGCAACGCCAGAAACCGTGCCTCAATCTTGTCCTTCGCAAGTTCATAGGTCGATTGTCCAATCATAATTTGGGTGCCGAAAATCTTATTTGCACCCTCGTAACGGGAAGCCTGATTAACCACGTCACCCATCACGGTATACTGAAACTTTTGCTCGGACCCCATGTTGCCGGCGGCGACTTCTCCCGTATTAATCCCCATTCTCACCGCAATTTCGAACCCGAATTTTTCCTTTATTTTTCGGTTAATCTCTATTAGTTCGGTCTGTTGCTCCAACGCCGCCCAGCAACTTTTCCAGCCATGTGAATCGGGCTCGGTCTCACTCCATATCGGGACGCCGAAATCTGCCATAATCGCGTCACCCTCGTACTTGTCGATGTACCCGCCATACTTCAGGATTATCGTACTCATAGGCGTGAGATACTCGTTCAGGACTAATGCGAGGTCCTCCGGAATAAGCGATTCCGCGATCGTCGTAAAACCTTCAATATCAGAAAAAAAGATAGTGGCACCTTTTCGTTCACCTGTAAGGCGAAAGCGCTCTGGCTTATCAGTCATATACTGAAGCACATGCGGGCTGACCATCGTCGAGAACATATTTCTTATTACCTTCTTCTCGCGTCCCTCAGTGACAAACAGATAGGCGATCACACCGAGCGCAGAAAAAAACCACCCTAAGGCCGGCGCAATCGAAATTACCCACCAACCCTCCTTAAATAGTAAAAACACAGTGACTGAGAGTACTCCGAACGTAATGATTGCCGTACCGACGAATCTCGCCGGTGAACGACCTAACAAACCCGTGAGGGCCCCGACTATGCACCACAGCAAGATCCATAATAACTCCGCACGGTCGGTTTGTACTTGAGTTGGGACTTCTCCGTCGAATGCGCCTCTTAGCAACTGATTCACTACCGACGCGTGTAATTCTATACCGTAATGACGAAATCGTAGGATAGATGGGTAATAATCCTTCAGACTCTCAGCGGTTGAACCGATCAGGATTATTTTGCCGTGAACGTCCTCTTCTTTAACTTTGCCGGTGAGCAAGTCGACCAATGACCGTTTTTCAAAAAACTCCGGACCTTTGAAGTCCATAAGAAACGAGTAACCGCCCGCATCTGCGCCGACGTACCCGCCATCATCCGGTTCGAAAGGTTGATAGACCGCCTTCCCGATCTGAATCTTATCGGGATCACCTTCATCGGGTTGCGATGGGAAAATGCCCTTAGGCTGGAGATAAAGGAGAGCGAGTTGCAAAGCGAACGAGTAGTAACTGGCATCGTCGTCATCAAGAAAAAGCAGCGCTCGGCGGATAATTTTGTCCGGGTCAACAGGAAAATCATTAAACCCGATACGTTCTATATTATCTTTCAAAATTGCCGGCCCCTCGATTCTTGGCGAATCGTCGTCACTGAACTTCGTAATCGCGATAATATTCGGATTCTCGGCTAAAACTCGGTTTAGTTGCGCAAGTTGTTCGCCGTTATTTGGAATAGGTAGATCCCTGAACAAATCCAGTCCGATAGCTGCTGGCTTATACTTTGCAAGGATATCCAAAGCCTCTGCCAGTTTCCCATCGGTTAGCGGCCATCCGCCGGTGACCGGATCTCGAATATCCCATTCGTTGATGCCCAGTATCAATATACGTGGATCCGGGGCGCGTTCTGTTCTAGCCATAAAACGATCGTAAACTGCTAACTCAAGACCCTCAAGCATCCCGACGCTCTGGCTCCCTACGATTGCGGCGAATGCAAATCCACTCACGATAAAACAAAATCCGGCGTGTAGAACAGATCGTTTTCGTGACGCGGAAAGTGATTTTAGCAATGAAATCATAGCCAATTTCCAATCATTAAATATGGGGCCCAATACCGGGGATGTCGGAACCGTGGGTCTCGCATCAACAACACCTGACTCTTACGCAGCGCCTTGGCCTTTGTTATCGTCGGATCGTTCTGCAATTGTCGATAGAATTCGGATATAAGTATAGTCGATGCCTGGTCGTTAACGAACCACAGCGTCGCCAGCACACTTCTCGCGCCCGCCTTGAATCCTGTACCGGCCAGACCGAGAGCAGCACGATCATCGCCCGCCGCAGTTTGGCAGGCACTCAGTGTTAACAACTCGACCGGGTTACCCTTGAATTGACTCGGACGAATAAGAGATTCCAAGTTATTCAATGTAAGCTTACCGCCATGGGTAAGCAAAAACGTTTTACTCGCATCGCGATTGAATTGTCCGTGTGTAGCGATATGCATAATAGTGTAGTCGTCCGCCAAGACCGCTTCCTGTAAATTCACTTGCGAGAAATCCTTATCACGAAATACTTTACTTCCCGTATAAATCTCCCCGAGATTCTTGAGTTCTTTCGGGACAAAATCCAATCCAGGAAATCCTTGCACCCCTTCAGAAAGGCCGCTTAAAAGGAGACGTGTGTTCTCCCGGTGTATGGGCTTGGGATCCATGAGAGTAAGTCCGGGAATCACACCGATAGAGTATTTATCAATAAGAAATTTTTCCCCGTCGTACAGCGCGGACATCGGAATTGTTAAAAGCGCGCCGTCGGGGACGAAAATAAGCGTGTCGATTTTCTCCGCTTTCAACTTTTCTTCTATCGGTTGAATCAGAAACTCATAGAGTTTGCGAGCCGACTTTATGTAACGATGAGAGGTACGCTTTTCGAGAGCCCGTCGAAAAAGCCGAACCTCTTTTGTAAGATCGTCAACACCGATATTAAAATGATAACGATGCAATCCAGAGGGAAGCGTGAGAAGTAACTCCACCCGGTCGGCTAACGGGATGATATAGATGACTGCAGACCTATCGTCGATGAAATCGATATTCTGCACCTTGGAGCGTGCCAGGTTAACGCAGTCGTCTTGAAAATAATCGTCTAACTCCGCCGACTTCAGGAGTTCTATCGTATCCCTGGCTTCGATCAAACATTGCTGAACCGCCTCCGGTAATTTCACGGCGTCAGCTTTCTGAAATAATAAATCTGCGAGTTCGAAGTAAATCGCCCCCACGGACTTTCGAAAAGAAGAATTCGTATTCAGATTGCCATTTCCGATCGCGACGTCGTGCCTAATTGACTGGAGCGTTTTAACGGCTCGTTTATATAGTTCTATCGCAGGCTCAAGCTCCTTCTGAGCAGCAAGAATACGCCCAGTTTGCCATTGCCAACGATACACGGCACCGGGGTAACCAATTTTCTGCGCAATAAATGCTGCCTCACGCGTGAGCCTCAGCCCTTCAGGGTAACGTCCCTCAAGTTCGTAGAGACGCCCTATATACCCTAACGCAAAGGTAAGTATGCGATCACTTTTGATTTGCTCTCCGGATTCAATTGCGGCCCGGTACGCGCCGTGGGCATTCACAATAAGGTCCGCTTGAGGGGTTTCCTGATTTTCCGCGATCGCTCGATAAGTGTTCCCGACAATAATCAACAGGTGTGATCGCTCATATGAATTACCAAGTTTATCGACTGATACACGCGCTAAGTCGTTTAGATACAAAGCCCTTTCGGAGTTTCCCGCGCGCATTTCGGACAACGCATGATTTACCTGAGACTTTGCCTCTATACCTGTGCTTCCGCGGTCGGTTGCGATCGATAACGCTGTTTCATAATGTGCCGCTGCTTTCGGATACTCTTCGCGACTAGCCATTAGGTTGCCTAGATTTATGTGGATCGACGCGATTACGGGCTGATCGCCAAGTTCCTCGGCCAAAGCCATACTTTCGTTGAGATACTGCTCTGCAATCAAGGCATCTCGTGTAAAAAGGCACGCATTCCCAAATCCCGCCTTCGTCAGCATCATCGAACGTTTATCTTCCGATTGCTCGGCAATGCGCTGTGCCCGTTCGAAGGCCTCTTTGCTCAATTTGTAATTACCAATGATCTGGTACACCTCTCCCAGCGTCACGAGTGCCAGGGTCTGGTTCACGGGGTCTTCATTGTTCTCGAACCCAAGAATAACCGTATTTAAAGCGATAACCGCCGATTCGAAGCGCCCTGCGTTTACCAGTTCCCTGGCGGCGGAAACGGTTCCCGAATTTACTGTCTGGTCAGATGGCAAAGGCGGTGTCACGGTAGAAGCACTACCATTCAGGGTTGGTAGGACGGAGAGAGAAATTAAGGCGCAGTAGAGAATTATCCGGGTGGGGCCGCTGTGACTTGGTTCGAAATCTGTCATGATCTTTCGAATCGACTTCGCGATTGAACTTCAATTAGGCTTGTATAAATAACAGCCTCGGGGCAAGCCCGCGAGGGATGAAAGACTCTTAGAGCTTTACTACGTTCATGCTGGACAGCAGAACGGGGAATTAAACCCAATGGTGGGATTAATTTCTATGAATAAAGATGACGAAGGTTTCGAATCATTACAAATCATGATTCGATAACGGCAAATGACGAGGGAACACGATGGCTGTACCGGGGATACTAAGGCGATGCGAATCGCGAGGACTATTTAGACCCTGTTCGAAAAGGTAGCGCGGCCCGCATTGGGAGCGTATGTCGGTCAGGTTTCGGCCTGGATCGGTTACGTTAATAGCTTGGAGCTATTGACTTACCGATCCAGGTCGAAAGATGACCGTCATCCGCCGCAACCCGAAGGGCGCCTACCTCTTTCGGTGCCTTTTCGCGCTTTTTGGTCGAATCCGATGCTCAAGCATCGAATGTCGACCGAAAAGCGCGAAAATTCGACCGAAATAGGCAGGCGTGCGGACCACGATAGGCTTTTCGAACAGGGTCTATTTAGACTGCTTCAACCGCTTATACAGCGCCTGCCTTGAGATACCGAGGAGTTGAGCAGCCACGGTCTGATTGCCATCAGACTTCTCTAACGCCTGATCGACAAGATTATCGGACATTTCCCTCAACGTCGGGAATTCGTTCGACGACGCCATATCAAATACGTCGTCATGCGAAGTTCCATCGTCAGAATCTGGAGCAATAGCGATCAAATTCTTGACCAGATCAACGGAAAGCGTTTTTGCCTGCGTCCTGCTGACTGTATCAAATATTATCGCTTCCAGTTCACGAATATTCCCGGGAAAGTTATAGGATCTCAGTGTCTGAATGAGACTGGCTGTGACGGCAGGGGCCGGACGATCAAGCTCCTTAGCCGCCAACTGGATGAAGTGGTCTATCAATAACGGCAAATCCTCTTTGCGCTCACGGAGCGGCGGGATTTGAACTTGATGGGTGCGCAACCTGTAATACAGATCCTCGCGGAAATCTCCGGATTTCGCGGCGGCATATAAATCGCGATTGGTTGCAATCACCAAACGTGCATCCGAAAACTTTCTCTCGTCGGACCCAAGTGGATAGTATTCGCGTTCTTGTATCAATCGCAGCAATTTAACCTGCGACTCTGGGCGTAGATCACCGATCTCATCCAGGAACAATGTCCCGCCTGACGCTTTCTCGATGAGCCCAGGACGATCCCGTTCTGCTCCGGTATACGCGCCCTTCATATGGCCGAAAAGGGTATCTGAGAATAGGTTATCATCCAATCCGGCGACATTCACAGTCACAACTTCGCCGGAGCGCCCACTGAGTTTGTGTATAATCCCCGCTATAACCTCCTTGCCGACACCGGTTTCTCCACTCACAAGCACCGGCCTGGATGAGGCGGCGATCGCTTCAATATAGCTGAAGATCAACTTCATTTCGGGATTCAGTGTTACAACGGATGCGAACGCTTCCGGATCCTCTAATTCCCGAGATAAGAGATGCTTCTTAAGGGACGAATTCTCCTCCTGCATCTCACTTATAACCTGATTCTTTTTCTTGAGATCAAGGATACGTTCGATCCGTGCGAGCAGCTCATACTTTCTAATCGGCTTCCCGATATAATCCGTACCGCCTACCTCAAAACATTTACGAACGGTTTCCTGGTCGTCGGTCGCCGTCACAAAAATAATCGGGATATCTTTTAGTTCCTCTGTTTTTCTTATCTCAATGCATAGGTCAAATCCGTTTATATCCGGCATGAAAACGTCTAATAGAATTAGATCCGGTAAAGATTTCTTCAGCTTCGGGACAACATCCTCGCAGCTGAGTTGTCCGGTTGTGCGGTAACCGTTTTTACGGACAGTTTGGGTGACCAGCTTAACAAACCATTTGTCGTCATCTATAATGTAAATATGGTCAATCATTTTGTATTTAAGCAGGGTTCATCATTCACGGTTATGGGTTCAAGGTTAAAACTTTCGGATTGGGGAAAATATTCACTGAACCACACTTCGGCTTTCTTGACGCCTGTGAAACTTAAACTTCTCCGGCAACGCGAATTCGATACGGATAGCGTTCTCTCGCAACAACTGACTTTGCGACGGCAAAGCGGGCCGGGAGATCGCGCCCCCCGCCTTAAACAGCCTCTATCGCTGTTGGAGGTTCCGAACTGAGAAGGATCGCGATCCATCGCGTGTCATCGTTACTTTCAAGCGCGATCTTCACGGTCATTGTCAGCGGGACGGAGAGCAACATACCAACCGGCCCTAATACCCAGCCCCAGAAGACAAGTGAAACAAATACCACCAGAGTGGATAAACCTAATCCACGCCCCATAAAACGTGGCTCGATCAGATTCCCGATGACCCCGTTGGTTACAAAGTAGCCTGCCGCTGAAAAAATTGCTGGCGCCGGGCCGAGTTGGATAAATGCGAGAAGGACCGCCGGGATCGCGGCGATAATCGAGCCGATATTCGGAATATAATTTAATAAAAATGCCAATACACCCCACAGCAGCGGGTAATCAACACCTAGCATATTCAACCATACCGCAATAATTATACCCGTTGCCATACTCATTACGGTTTTTATCGCCATATAATGCTTAACGTTATCCATCATCTTCTGAAGATTCTCCAATGACAACGTCGATTTCCCGGATATCGCGTGCAATTTGTCTGGAAAACCCGAAGCTTCGAGGAGGATAAACATTACGGTGAGCAAAATCAGGAACGTATTAGAAAGCATCCCCCCGAGTCCGGTTAGCATATTTCCGGCCAGTTTGAATCCGGCGCGCGGATCGAACATTTTTGTAGCCGACTCGGTTGAAATTTCGAGTCCTTTTTCGCGAAGCCAGTTCGCCATGTCTTTAGTCTCTTCGTGCAGCCGCACTTGGTAGTGCGGCAAGGACTGGGTGAAATCATTTAGAGATGACCCTATCAATGTACCGACCGCAGTACCGGCACCGACAAGCCCGGCAAGTACGATCACCATTGCTAACCATGTGGGCGCACCTTTGGCTTCAAGCCACATCAATGGCGGCGCTGATATGACTGCAAAAAACACAGAAAGCAGTAACGGCACTACCAATGAATCTGCGGCGCGCAGCCCTGCGACGACGATAACGAAGGCCGCCGCGACGATAAGAAAACGTGCGCCGAACGATTGCTTCGCGCCGTGCCCGCCGGGAAAACCCGGATCGCTGACCGCCGATTCTATTTTTTCAGTTTCTTCACTCATGAGGATGGAAACAGTCGATATTTCGAAGATCGGTCCGTATCCACGAACTGTCTCTTATACGGAGCGGCAAACGCAAGTCCCTGATTCTCCGGCGGCTTTCGAAATCTCCGCGATTATCGGGATACAAACTATGTGATGAGGTAAATTTCAGAGAGTCACCTTTCCGCGCTGAAGATTACTCAGAACAAAGTGTAAATGAATGGGGCTGCGGTGCTGCCGCTGAATATGATCAGCATACCAAGCAGTAGTAACACCAGCAATATCGGTATCAACCAGAACTTTTTATTATCCATAAGGAACTCCCAGAACTCGGCAACGATCCCCTTTTCCGAAGCGGCCTCCTCGAAAGCGCTCGCCTGCGATTTCTGGTCTTCCGATGTTTCGATGTCTTTGTTGTCCATTTTTATACTCCTAGCTGTGCGTTACTGCTTCTATATCGAACGTCTTCAGGTTTTCGTCCCGGCATTCTGCTGGCCAGCAGAATGCCGGTTGAAAATATATTGTTCGATATCCCTTAGGTAATGAATTAAAATCGTCTCTCCGCATTCTCGGATTTACGATAGTGGATGAAAATTCCGGTGCTCGACCTCATCACCGAAAAGCAACGATGGGTCGAGTTGGTCATTTCCCCCTGTAAAGGGTGAATTGTCGAATCGAAAATTTAGTACTGCCTATAGTAGCGCTTCGGATCGTCGACTTCCTTGTGAGCCTCCCACAGCGAATCATCTGCCCGACGCCGCAGGGCAAGCGGATCCCGACCGGAAACCCGAACTACCCAGGCGATCGGCGTAAAAAACAAATAATAGAATAAGAGAAAGATAAGATTCGATACGACGGTTCCCATGCACGCACCGACGAAAAACCACACGAGGTAGAACGGTTTAGAAATTCCTGGAATCAGATATGCTATAACCCCGATTACTATTATCATCGCGAATATCATTTGGAACACATTTGCGGCCTGTGCCGGCGCGGTACAGAGAAATAGATAAAGAGTCGCGATGGATAGAAGTATCGCACCACCGATTATCAGAGTACGACCGAAGATTTTGATATCTCCTCGATCCGGTCGCCAATTTATTTCTTCAAATGGATTAATCATATGATTCGTGATGTGTGTTGCGTGTTGCGTGTTGCGTGTTGCGATTTTTGCATTTACGTAACACGAAAACACAGGTCAATCGAGCGGGAACTCCTTACGGTAATTCTCCCGAGTTTCTTCGTCAATTTCCGGTTGTTTCTCTTTCAGTAAAATCTGGTCTTCGAGAACAAGCACGTCCATTTCGGTTTTAAGAAAGCAATTGTACGCGTTCTCCGGTGTGTTAACGATCGGTTCTCCGCGGATATTGAAGCTTGTATTAATTATGACTGGACAACCCGTTAGCTCCTTAAACCGCTTGATCAGACGATAAAAACGTCCATGGCGCTCCGGGTCCACCGTTTGGACGCGCGCTGAGTAGTCTACGTGTGTTATTGCGGGCACAGTCGATCGAACAACGTTGACACGTCGGCGCAAGTCCGGATCCTCCATCACCTGCTGATCTTCGTCCGAAAGCTCGGTCCGCTGTGAATCCTTTACGGGAGCTACCAGTAACATATACGGTGACTCGTGATCGAGTTCGAAATACTCCGAGACGTCTTCGATCAAAACACACGGTGCGAATGGTCGAAATGACTCCCGGAACTTGATCTTCCGGTTCATTGTCGACTGCATCACGGTATTTCGCGGATCGCCGATTATACTCCGTGCACCCAGAGCCCGTGGCCCAAACTCCATTCGCCCATGAAACCAGCCGATTACCTTCCCGTCAGCTATTGCTTCAGCGACTTTTGTAAGCAGTTCATCTTCACTATCAAGTCTATCATAAACCGCCTCGGTAGTGTCGAGAAACTCTTGAATCTCAGCATTGTCGTATTTGGGTCCAAGATAGCTCGCGAATTGCCTGTCTCCCGCCGTTTCGTCGCGATTATTTTTCAATAATTGGTGCCAAACGAATAACGCAGCTCCGAGCGAACCGCCAGCATCACCGGCGGCCGGTTGAATCCAAATATTATCAAACTCACCACTGCGTGCTATCTCGCCGTTTGCAACGCAGTTCAACGCAACTCCTCCAGCTAAACAGAGGTTCCGCTTCCCAGAAATAGCCTTGGCGTGAAGGCACATCTTCATCATTGCGTCTTCAGTAACAGCCTGAACGGACGCCGCAAGATCCATTTCGCGCTGTGTCAATTCGGTTTCCGGCGAGCGTCGCGGGCCTTCGAAAAGATTATCGAATTTGGAAGACGTCATCGTTAAACCACAGCAGTAGTTGAAATAATCCATATTCATCCACACAGATCCGTCCTGCTTCACGTCTATCAGTTCATCACGAATTTTATCCGCGTAAACCGGGCGACCGTAGGGAGCTAAACCCATGAGTTTGTATTCGCCGGAGTTGACCTTGAACCCACAGTAATATGTAAAGGCGGAATAGAGCAAGCCAAGCGAATGCGGAAAATTCATAATTTTCAACAGCTTCATATCGGCTCCGGTTCCCGTTCCGATACTGGCGGTTGCCCATTCGCCAACACCATCGACAGTTACAATTGCGGCTTCCTGGAACGGTGAGGGATAAAATGCACTCGCGGCGTGTGATTGATGATGTTCGACAAATACGATCGGCCGCTTGGTCACACCGATGTTCTTTTTAATCTGCCGGCGAATACTAACCTTCTCCTTGAGCCAGACCTGCATCGCCTTGACAAACGAGTCGTAACCCCTGGGAGCGTACGTCACATAGGTCTCAATTAATCGATCAAATTTCAGCAGCGGTTTGTCATAGAAAACGACGTAATCAATCTCCTCTGCCTTCTTATTCACCCGTCCTAAACAGTAATCGACCGCGTTCACCGGGAACGCGGCGTCGTGTTTCTTGCGGGTGAACCTTTCTTCCTGCGCAGCAGCTACAATCTTACCATCCACGACCAAGGCCGCCGCAGAATCGTGGTAAAATGCGGAGATTCCAAGAATATGCATATTGAATTAAGTTCGGTTAAGATTGAAGTTAGACTGCATTTAGTCGATTTTCTGAACACCGTGGGTGTAGCCGTCTGCCACATCCGGGGTTGGACTTAGATATCTACGCGATTACCGGAAATTTTGTACTATCGCCGTGCAGTCGTGTAATATGACGACGCTTGAATAGAAGACAAGTGCTATTCCAGGAGCCTGTCGGGCTTTAGCCGAATCGACTGCGGAAATGCCAAATTTAGTTTGTACTTCACGAACATCCCATTGGTTGTCCGAAAAAAATGCTGGGGTTGCTATCGAAATCGCACGTCAATCGATCCCGATTTCGATAGCGATTTCGAAAAAGAAAAATACAGCCGAATATATGCCCTACTATCGTCATAGCACTACGAACTTGACAATCAACGCAAAAGTGAACAGCTATAACAAAAGTTTCAGCTGTTAATCGGATTAGAAAAATGATAGCAATTATAGATTATAAGGCCGGAAATTTAACCAGTGTCCAGCTCGCCTTAGAGAGCTTGGGCCAGTCATGTAAGATTACCGATGATGCTAAAATCATAGGTGACGCTGACCGCGTTATATTTCCGGGAGACGGCGCGGCACTCTCGGCGATGAACAGCCTACGTGATCTCGGCCTGATCGACGTTATCAGGAATGTGGTCTCGGATGGAGTCCCTTTTCTCGGAGTTTGTTTGGGAACGCAAATTATCCTCGAACGTTCAGAGGAAAACGGGGGCGTTGATAGCATCGGATTAGTCCCGGGACTGGTTAAGCGTTTTAACCCGTCGAATTCCATGGTCAAGATTCCGCACATGGGGTGGAACACCGTGAGTTTCAATCGCGCGCACGCGCTGTTTAGCGAGATTGAGGATGAAAGCGAGTTCTATTTTATTCACAGCTACTACCCGGCTCCGTCGAATTCGAATTATATATTGGGGAGAACGGAATATGCCGACACAGTATTCACGTCCATAATAGGCAATGCCAACCTCGTAGCGACCCAATTTCACCCAGAGCGCTCCGGACGAATCGGCCTAAAAATGCTCGAGAACTTTTGTGACTGGGACGGATCATGCTAAGTAAAAGAATCATACCGTGTCTGGATGTTCGCAATAAGATTGTGACAAAGGGAGTCCGATTTCAGAATAATATTGACCTCGGAGATCCTGTAGAAATGGCCGTAAATTACAGTAATGGCGGTTGCGACGAATTGGTTTTTTATGATATCACCGCGTCGGCTGAAGGTAGGCCAATCGATATTGAAATGGTCAAGGAAGTCGCAAAAGCTATTCGTATCCCATTTTCCGTCGGAGGCGGAATATCCGGATTGGACGACATGTACGACGTACTCCTGGCAGGCGCGGAAAAAGTATCAGTCAACTCCCTCGCGGTTAAGAATCCGGAGATAATCGCGGAGGGTGCCAGAATATTCGGATCACAATGTATTGTCCTCGGTATCGACCCCGTGAAAACCGAAAAGGGCAACACCTGCGCGAGCGGCTACGAAGTTACAACTCGCGGATTTCGGGAGCACACCGGAATCGATGCGTTAGAGTGGGCAAAGAAGGCTGAGGCCCTGGGTGTCGGTGAAATAGTGGTAAACTCAGTGGATGCGGATGGTACTCGCGAAGGTTACGAGCTAACGTTGACGCGTATGATCGCGACGGAAGTACGGGTTCCGGTCGTCGCTTCCGGTGGCGGTGGGACACCCGAACATCTTGCTGACGTCTTCAACTTAGCGTACGCCGATGCTGCGATAATCGCGAGCATGATCCATACCGGAGATTACACAATCGCATCGATCAAGGAACATTTGAAAAAGGCCGGAGTAGCAATCCGACAAAAGTGGTAACTCGCTGAATACGCGCATATCTTATGGGATTAGCTGGGATTAACATCCTTAATTATAGACCCAATTTGTCACCAGAACTCCAAGTTTAAGACATCTGGCAAAGAGGATCCGAACGATAGTTAGAAAACTCGAACGTAATCAGCAAATAAAGCAGGAGAAAATCGGTGCGGGAAGTTAACGTCTCAGACCTAACCGGTCACGGCCGAATAAATAAGAAAGCTAGCAAAGTTAGCGAAGAAATTTTTCTGAGTTATGCATGTGCATTGCTGGTGATTGCCGGTGCAGACGGCGATGTGTCTAAATCCGAATTCGACTATCTTATCAATAAAGCAATGCGTTTGGGGGCAACCGATGTACTCATCGATAAGATAAAACAATTCGACTGGCGCAACGCTGACCTCACGGAGTTGACCTCAAGTCTGAATGCGGCAAATCTTCCGGGAAACGGCGCTCGGGCTCTCCTCTACGACGCGATAAAGGTGGCGCGGGCCGACGGCGATTATCACGCGAGAGAAAGGGATACACTAGACCGTACGGCTCACCTTCTTAACGTTGATTCGGCGATCGCTGCTAAAATTAATGGTATTGTAGAGATGGAAGTAGAGGCGGCAGCACTACTCGGGGACTTATTGGAGCAATGCGACTAGCCTCAAACCGACAAGTTTTCGCGATCCTGGATACTGGTTGCTAGATGCCGGATAAAGAAAGTAGCTTCCAGCTAGTTTCTGTCCTGAAATAGAAAAGTAACGCGGTCATTCCTGACTGCGTGGGTGTTTCTTTTACTCAGCCAAGAATGGCCGAGCTACTTTTGACTCGCCAGATCAACGCGAATCGGCTATTTCAGGACAAGAACCAGCTAGTCTCCAGAATCAGGCATCCAGTATTAACATCTTTAAGGCAGAGCCGCACAAGACGCATCCGTTTTTGTGTCGGTTTCGCCCTTTAAAGGTGTCTAGTGTGCCGGTATGTCGGTCCATACCTCTACGTTCGCGTGTCCGAGTATCGCTTGGCCCGCCGGGAGCGCACTCGGATCCGAGAAAAGCTGCGCCAAAACACTTGCCTTTGGCGAGCCGCTGACCATAAAAATAAGTCGAGTGACTTTACGCAATAATTTCGCGCTGACAGAGACGCGATCAAATCCCGCCCTATTCCTCGCTACAAGCGTAAATCTGGACGTATACCTCGCATCGTCCAACGTGAATATCGAGGCGGTATGCCCGTCGCCTCCCAATCCAAGTAACCCTAACGTCACCTCCCCGTCGTCCTCGAAAAACTGCGTAATATCCCGTTCATATCGTTCAGCGGCATCATCAAGATCACACTCGGTGTGAACGCGAATCACGTTCTCGGAAGCAATCCCCAAGCTTGCAATCATAGAAGACGTATTGTGGTAGTTCGAATCAGGTGAGTCCGCCGGGACCATGCGATCGTCGCTGTATACAATAAATTTACCAGAAACGGCGGTGCACCGGCTTTCCCGTATAGCGTTATAAGCCGGTAGTGGAGTCGATCCGCCCGACAGCATGATCGCCTGGGGATGAGACGACTGTAGTTGGAAGTGAGTCGTTAATATTTCGACCACAGCGTTGTCTAATGACTGCGTATCTGGAAAATATTTTAAGTTAATCTGATTCATTATCTAAAGCGTAATAAGTATCAGTCACGCAAGAGTTTCCGAACAATATTTAACCGGCCTCATGCCGGACGATCCAGCCGAGCCAGTCTCATCCCTGATTCGGGCCGGAACTTCCGAATTCATAGGATTCAGGCTTTATATTCTGTAATTCGAGGTCTTTTAACACGGGCGTGACAATCTCCCACGATGCGGCAAGTTCATCCGCCCGAATGAACAAGCTTCGGTCCCCCCGAATAACGTCGAGCAGCAATCTCTCATAGGCATCAGGTAAAATCTCCTGAAACGTCGATGCGTAATGAAGGTTCAATGTCACACCGTCAAGCTGGTATCTAAAACCTGGACGTTTATTCACAATATGAAGTTCAATCGCTTCATTCGGTTGAACCCGGATGACGAGACAATTGTCAGTCATACCCTCAAAACGGTGGTAGATGGACTCCGGGACCTCCCGAAATTGTATTCGTATCTCGGTCATCGATCGATCCAGCGCTTTCCCCGCCTCAAGATAAAAAGGGACATTCTCCCATCGCTGATTCGCTATCCGCACAATCGTTTTCGCATAGGTCGGTGTGATCGAGTCGTCGGGAACATCCGGATCATCAAGATATCCGGGTTCGTCGGATTGGTTATCCGGAGACGACGCGTATTGGCCAACGACTGTCTCATTTAGTGACACCGACTCAATTGAGCGGAGAAGTCTCACCTTCTCGTCAGAAATCTTTTCCGCATCAAGTTGAGAAGGCTGTTCCATGCCAACCAACGCGACAATCTGTAATAAATGATTCTGGATTACATCACGGATGATGCCGTAGTTATCAAAATACCCCGCGCGACCCGCACATCCGATTTTCTCGGACCACGAGATCGAAACAGATGTTATGAAGTCCTTGTTCCACAGGGGTTCGAAAATCAAGTTCGCGAAACGCAAGATCATCAGATTCTGGATAACTTCCTTTCCCAGATAGTGATCGATCCGATAAATCTGCTGCTCGGAGAATAAAAGGGACATTTCGTCCAATAGCCCGGCCGAGCTGTCGCTGTCGCGACCAAACGGCTTCTCGACAACGATTCGGGACCAGCGTCCATTATCGCCATTCACAGCGAGGTTTGCACGCTTAATCGATTTCGCGGCGTCGATGAATACTGATGGTGGAATAGCCATGTACCAAAGATCATTTCCCCCACAGTACCCGCTTTCGCCCAATCGTTCGCGTAAGTTCACGAACGCGTCATCATCGTCGTATCGACCGGAAACGTAAAAACAGCGTGCAAGAAATTCCTCCATTTTCGCCGCACACTTATTTGACTCCGGCTCATAACGACAGGTAAGGTTTTGAACCACGAGATCGCGAAACTCCTGATCGTCGTAGACGGTACGGGCGAATCCCAGAATACTGAATTTAATCGGAAGTAATTCGTTGCAATACAGTGAAAATAAGGCAGGTATCAGTTTTCGCCGTGAAAGGTCGCCAGAAGCGCCGATAATCACAAAATTGCAAGGTAAATCTCTCTTAATGCTGTTTTCCATATTCCGCGTTCGAAATTAAAAGGGTTTCAGGGGTTCAAGGGAACAAGAATGTGGGGCCGTAGATTAGGGTTGATTTTGGGGTTCCCGGTTTTTAGCCACTGAACCATCAACCTTCAACAACAAAATCCTCTTTCCCTGCACCGCACTCGGGACAAAGCCAATCGTCGGGAATATCTTTAAATGCTGTCCGCGGGGCGATATCCGTCGCATCATCGCCCAATTCAGGATCGTAAATGTACCCGCAAATTTCACATATATAGATTTCCACTTGATATTTTTCCTTCCATATTAGTTTGGTCGGCGGCGCCCCATGGCAACGCCTGCCATGGGAACTCTGCGCCGAGCTCTTGAAACCGTTAGATACAGAACGTCTTCAGGTTCTCGACCCGGCATTCTGCTGGCCAGCAGAATGCCGGTTGAAAATATATTGTTTCCACCGCGGCGGATTTCGCTAGGCTCAACATATCCGTTAGGCAATGAATTCAAAGTCGTGTCAACGCCATGAAAGAGTTAACGAGGGCGGACTACGAGAAAACGGTGAGGCGACAAAAAAACAAAAAA
>JAJFLP010000057.1 GCA_021772635.1 Verrucomicrobiota bacterium
ACTCGTTCATAATAAGATGATTGGAGAAGGCGCCGCGGTGAAAGTGAATTTTCATTCACTAAGATGTGAAGCCAAGCCAATCGGTTTATTTGAGCAGAGATTAGGGCTCGTAGCAGAATACTGGTGAATTATTCAGGTTAGGTGGTTACATGCAAGTTATCCGAAAATTGTACTGCTTGCAGAATATATACCGAACGTCTTCAGGTTTTCGAATATACCGTTCGGAATCCCCTGGGTGGTTACATGCAAGTTATCCAAAAATTGTACTGCTTGCAGTATAAGCGGTCAAATATATAGATTGTGCGCACGCTAAATGGAAAAAATTGTAATATCCGGATCATCAGGGTTCATCGGCTCCGCTGTTGTCGAGAGACTTTCAAAAAGCGGTTTTGAGGTCATGCGTCTCGTTCGAAAGCGACAGGACCAGGCACAAAATGATATTTACTGGAATCCGGCGGACAAGAATCTCGATGTTGATCTGCTAGAAGGTGTTTCCGTCGTGCTAAACCTTTCCGGCAAAAATATCGCCTGCGGTCGTTGGAACGCGAAACGCAAAGCCGAAATCTATGACAGTCGGATACAGAGCACGGAACTTCTCTGCGACGCTATCACAAAGTTATCGCAGCCGCCCAAATTGCTGATTTCAGCGTCGGCGATCGGTTACTACGGGAGTAACGGAAGCGCACTGGTAACCGAAGAATTTCCAAACGGTAAAGGGTTTTTGGCGAAGACGTGTGCCGGCTGGGAGTCCCGCACCCAGGTTGCCAGCAGCAAGGGGATAAGAGTCGTACTGTTGCGGTTCGGACTCGTTCTCGGCGTGGCTGGCGGTGCGTTGCCGATGATGTTGCGACCGTTTAGACTGGGACTGGGTGGTTCAATCGGAAGTGGGAAGCAGTATATGAGTTGGATCACGATCGAAGACGTAATCAGGGTAGTTGAATATGTAATCCGTGAGGAGTCGATGCGTGGGCCGGTCAATCTAGTTTCTCCCAACTCGGTCCAGAACGATGATTTCACCAAGACGTTAGGGCGCGTACTTTCCCGACCGACTTTTTGCCGGATCCCGCAATTCGCCGCGAGAATAGCCCTTGGCGAGATGGCAGACGAAACCGTTTTGTCGAGCGGCAGGGTAGTCCCGAACAAACTGATAAAGTCAACATTCGAATTCAGCGGTGTCAAGCTTGAAGATTCTCTCAATCGGATGCTGAACTGAGTTATACGTATAGTGTATTTGAGCTAGCGCAATTTTAATCCCCCGCCGGTCAGCGGCTTACCAGCGCAGAAAAATCCAATTGATAAACTATACTAAACGCCTTCGAGTTTTTTAACCGGTATCATGTCCCGCCTTAGCCGACCCAGGCGACGGCGGAAGCCACTTGGGTCCGCACGAGCGGACTCGCGCTTATGCGGAGCGACAGCTGTTCTAATTATCGTTCGGAAATTCTTGGCTGACAAATTCGAAGCTATCCAAAAATTGTACCGCTTGCGGTATATCATTTTCGACTTCTGGGCTCGATCGTGAACAAGCCGAACGTTATCGTCATTGCATCTTCGACACTCATCCGTTTGAATTCGTGTCCGCTTCCCCAGGAATCTGTATATATAATCTGGTCTGCGTTTTCGTTATAACCGATGATTAGACGGGTATGTCCACCCACCGACGAAGAAACGGTAGGGCTCTCTGGTGCAATGCCGATAACGACAGACCAAATAACGGGAACCCCTTTGTCAATCCGCCGGGTCACCTTTCGCAAAAAGCGTGTCTTATCCGCGCGCCGTTCCGTTTTGATATTTTTAAGAGTGTCATAATGCATTTCCGAATAAACCCGGAAGACATCGACATACTGCCCGTGGGTAATCTTTGGGACTTTGTGGTGGCGCACTATTTCTGTTTTATTATATTTGGCGATCATTTTAAAGAATTCCTTGTCTTCAAACTTCTCGTGTACCCGAATCTTCACACCAAGTTTGAACGCGAGTTTCTTTAAGGCTTTGATCATCAATTCGGGATAAGTTCCCAGGAAATTTGTATCCACCATCTGCGCGAGTTCATGCTGATCAATGTCCCGGTTATAATATCCCATGACCCTCGCAGCCGTCGCGACCGCGCAATAATTCTTATCTCGCTGGTTCACCATCGGTATGTCCGGAAGAAAGACGTCACCATATTTGTCGCGTCTGACTTTCGATTTAATGTCCGAGAACGCAACGTGGCGACTCTGCGTGGCAGAGTTTTCCGCCCTGGACGTCTTATTCGATTTCTTACCTGCTGGCGACAGCGTTAACCGCAGATACTCTGCACGATAGGGCTGGACAACTCCATCGACCCTACGCTTCTTGGTTCCGCTCCACTCCAGCCGAACCAGGGTCGAGCCTTTCCTCCATGATACCGAGTATTTTTGAATCTTGTTTGTCTGCCGCTTTTTTACTTTGGAAGAGGGAGCGTGACCAACCCAATCGTTGATTTTTTCCCGACAAGAACTGATCAGCTCTCTGAACTCGTCCTCGATCAACCAGCCCACGTCTCCTCGATTGTAGAAAGAGAACGTCAACTTATCGAGGACACCGTCGTCGAAATGCGCGTCCGCCTGCAGGATCGGAATCTTCACGAAACGAAGCGTTGGGCTATCCGAGCTCGCTGACGTTTGTTCGTGCAGCGAGTCCCACGCGAACCCATTGTGAGCTTCCAACCGCATGAAAGTTCCCGTAGATATCTTCCACGTGTCGACGCTTTCGAGGAAAAGGTTTGATAGTTCCGGCGACGCGACTGGCGATGCATGAACGGAAATCGTAGCGGCATTATTTATCACTGCGAACCAGGTCACCAGAAGCACCCGATTCACTAAGGACCTTCTATGCTTTTTCATCTCATTTTCCTTCTTTGGATCGTTTCCTCGTGTTGCAACCACTACGTAGATGGAATATAATTTGGAAGACGCGTAACTTCAATGATAGGCAACACTTGGCGACCTGAATTCGGAAGTAGGCGAACTTCAGCAGTTCGAATCCGAATCATCGAGAACAGATAGATGGAGGGCTGGATTCTTATGCACATGGAAGCGAAAAAGATTCTTATGCGTGCCATGCGGGAACTAAAGGCGACGCAGGATAAGATCGAGCAGTGGCTTGTGTTCGAAATGGAATTGCTCGGTATGCCAGACGAAGAGATGGAAGAAATAAACGAGGAATTGGTCGAGGTCGAGGGATCCATAGAAGAGGCGATTCGTCACATTGAATCGATCTTTTCCTCCATGCGAGGGAAAGAAGACGACCGCCCCTTCATTAGACCGCCTGACACCAACCTCTAACGCCCGCTCCCCTCTATCCTATCCTATTCACAAAAGGTCGAGATCATGTTCGATTTTTTCCTCGTAAAAACCTTCTACGGTAACACCATCGCCCAATGGTCGTTGGCATCCGTTCTCATTCTATTGTCTGTTGTCGCCGGCAAGATTCTATACTGGTTGTCTGGTAATTATCTCAAGAAATTAACTGAGAAAACCGAAACTGAGCTCGATGATATTCTTGTCGACATGGCCGAGGAACCGGTGATCCTTGCCGGTGTGTTAACCGCGATTTGGTTCGCGATCGGCGTTTTAACGTTACCAACCATCGTTACACTCTGGGTATATCGGATATTTTATATTCTGATCGTTATCAACGTAGCCTGGCTCATCACGCGAACTGTCGATTCGCTGATAGAATGCTATCTGGTTCCGATCGCTGCGAAGACGGAATCGGACTTGGACGACATGCTTATACCCATCGTCCGAAATACCTTCAAAACGCTTGTTTGGGTACTGTCGATTATTATCGGTCTTAATAACGCGGGTTATAACGTTGGTGCTATTCTTACAGGACTCGGCATCGGCGGGCTTGCGGTCGCCATGGCGGCCCGCGATACTTTGTCAAACGTTTTCGGGGGCGCAACGATATTGATAACCCGCCCGTTCAAGATCGGCGACCGAATCGAAGTTGGCGACACAAACGGCTGGGTGAAATCTATCGGGTTACGGAGTACTCTGATATCGGATTTTTATGGTCATATGATCACCGTCCCGAACAAAATATTTACGGAAAGTAATATCAAGAATATAGACGCGCGGTCTTGCTACTACATCAACATGAAGCTCAGGTTAAAATTCGATACAACTTACGATAAAATAACGGAAGCAATGGAAATCCTTGAGCAGATCACGCGAGATAATGAATTAATCGTTGATAACTACTGGGTCGGACTGGATACGATTGGTGAATACTCTATCGATATCAATTATTGGTATGGAGTCAAGATATGGCAGTCGGACGAGAAGGACAGCATCCCGGATTGGTATACGAAATTAGCGCTCGGGAAATCGCAGGTGAACCTTGAGATTATCAAACGCTTCGAGTCGAGCGGAATAAAACTGGCGTTCCCCGTAGTCGCCAAGGTACAGGAGCAAGGCCTACCGGCGGGGGAGGGAATTTTTTGAGCTTCATTTTAATTGATTCGCGTAAACAAAAAGACATCGTGTCGCTTACAGGGAGACAGTACGAGCCGGGCCTGCAACCGCGAGCGATGAAACGCCAACGACACTTCTGCAGGTGACGTCATCGTTATCCAGATATGGTAAGACGATCACGCATGCCGATGGATTTCACTGATTGATATGAATTGTTATGATTTATTTACTTGTTAAACGTTCGGTCCGTACCTGCATTATCATCCATGCGAACCTGGCTAAAGTAAGAGTCAATTGGCGAGCTGGCTTAGAAATTATAACCGACGAACAGCCGATAATCTAAAAGGGTCGTGTTTCCGACGTCGTCGTCGTAGTCAACTAAGCCGAGCTTCAGTTTAACATACAGATTCTCGGTGAGATTTCGGGAATAAATCACGTCCGTTTCATTAATCCGGCCGTTAAGAAGTCCCGCCTTAAAATCTGTGTATAAATACAAGATATATATCTGACTTTTCGACCATTTTTGGCTCATTTCCACGTAAAATGAACGGCTGCCACCAGAAAATCCAAAATCGGTTTCGAACATCGCTTGCTCAATAATCAGCTGCGGTTGAAACGGACTGCGAATATCGTTCTCCGGCCCATCTCCGGCCACCATGAAAACCCCGGGCTCGATGCTGAAATCGTCTGACGTAAGTTGAATCCCAGCCTGAAATGCGTTTGATTCAAGTTCAAAGCGATTAAATTTGTCGAAACGATCCATCCCTTGCTGCCCTATGTACTTGAGGCTGACTTCTGTACTGAATTCGTCCGATGAATTCAACGAGTAATCAATATTCGCCCCGACCGTATTATACAGATCGTCACCGTAATAATCGTAAAGCGCTAGCGACATCCGCTGCGAATCAGAATAGATCAATTCAACAAACTGAATACCTCTTGTCGAGTACGGGACACCTTCTACCTTTTCGATGTCTATGAAGCCGTTGGCCAACCCTCCTGAAGTAAGATCGTCTCGGGATGTCCAACTGCTGAATTTGTCTAGAACGCCCAAATTCACTGACAATCCCTGAAAATGCCCAATATCCACGGCAATCCCTTCAAAAGCCTGATCTTTCTGGCGAATATTGCACGATGTGACAAAACCCAAATCGAGCGTCTGGCGACCAACCGTTACGTGCGATTCCCTCAGGCCAAGCTTCTCCAAATCATATCTCAGATACGCGTTATTTAGAATTGAAAAGTTAGAATTCGACAAAATATACGCGGGATCTTCCTCTCCGAATTTTTCCTCATCGCCTCGTCCAAATTGTCCGAATGCGTGAACGTATTGTCCACTGAATGAGAGTCCCAGAAACACGGGGCTCTCGTAATTTATCGTAACAGCGGTCGAATTGGAGTGCAATTCGTCAGCACGGTCGGCTCGATTATCGAATTGGCGCCCCATAAAGAGTGTTTGAACACGACCGGAGAACGTACCGTATTCGCGACCATCTATTGCATCGGACACCGACAATCGATCACTCGCGTATACGGGGGACATTAGTGAGGTAAGTATCGCGAAACTGAAACTGATTAGCAGACTATTTCTCATCTCTCTAATACGTAATGCAGAAAAAACGTAACGTCTATGGTGATTGAGTGACACGACTGAAGTTTTCAATCTAAACAGTTTCGCGAGGAAAGCGGACGGACATCGCGGAGAAAGATACGAATTTAACTAGATTCTGGTTAATTATACCGCAAGCAGTACAATTATCGGACGACTTCGAAATGATTGCGTAAGATCTATGTCGAGCCTAGCGAAATCCGCCGCGGTGGAAACAATTTTTCTCCCGCATGCGAGATGACGACGTTCGGTATACCTAATAACGAGCAACGTAATTATTGGAGGGTAAGACCCCGTATAATTTCTTAATTCACCGCTTCGAACCCGTATTGGCTACAGGCCTCCAAAAGCGGTCTTCTATTACGGCGATGTTGCACTTCTAGTATACCAACAATCATCAGGTTTTCGAAAATAAGCCGCGGATTTACTGCCTGACTCTACTCAGGGTGCCCGAAAACTTTACCGCTCGCAGTATAGCTCGTTCAACTCAGTCAAGTCTACGTCGATTGTGATGGCTTTACCGACAGCTTTTCCCGCATTCTGGATGTCATTCAGGCCAGAGCCGGTAATAACGACTAATACCCGGTCGTTATTGCTTATGACACCTGCCTCTTTTGCTCGCTTCAGGCCTGCTACCGAAGCCGCGGCCGCAGGCTCGGGAAATACGCCGGTCAATTTAGCGCATTGATGTAAGGCTTTCAAAATTTCGTTGTCGCTGACCGAGATTGCCGCACCTGCCGACTCATCCAGTGCCTTCAACGCCTTTATTGAATTTCGAGGCGAGTCTACATTGATACTATCTGCCAGCGTACTAGTCCCATTATCAGCACATTCAGGTGTGGTGATGACGCATTTCCTCGGTTTCTCCGCACTCCCATCAAGAAAAGCGGAAACGGTGTTATTTTTCTTGCGCCATTCGGATTTATTAAAAACGTCGCCTTCGAAAGCCTTTACGATTGGCGATACCCCGCAGGCTTGAACTCCCAACATTTTTGGTAATTTCGGTAGAATCCCGAGACGATGCATTTGCCAAAGCCCCTTCCAAATACCGGCGATAGTGCAGCCGTCACCGACGGATACCACGATCCAGTCAAACGGATTCATTAGGCTTTGCTCGGCAATTTCAAGGCCACAGGTTTTCTTGCCTTCGATCAAATAAGGATTGATAGCGCAATTACGATTATACCAGCCATACTGAGCGCAGGCCTCATTGCAAAGCTCGTAGGCTCTCGTGTAACCCGCGCGGACCTTTACCACCTTTGCTCCGTAAGCAAGTAGTTTTATTACCTTCGGATCCGGTGCGTTTTCTGGCAAAAAAATCACGGCATTAAGCCCCATATTGGCGCACATAGATCCTAAAGATCCGGCGGCATTACCCGTTGAGGCACAAGCTAATGTGCTCTGGCCAATAGACTTTGCGTGGGTAACCGCTACTGCGCTCGCGCGATCCTTAAAACTTGCAGATGGATTTCGAGTCTCATCTTTGACATACATCGATTCGAGACCGCACCAAATACCTAAGGACTGGCATTCAAACATAGGCGTAAAACCCAATGGATTCGACGGCTTTTCCGCACCGAAAGGAACGGGTAGTAATTCCGAATATCGCCACATGGTATTCGCTCGCGTTGACAGGCGCTGGGACATCTTTTTTCCAGTGACCGCATCCAAATCAAATTCGATGTCATACACTCCGTCGCCACAAACCGGGCAGAGCTTTATCGAACGATCATTCGTGGTAACTTCACACTTAACGCAACGAAAATCAGCGACATAATCCATTAAGGCTCTCTCTCAATCTGACAGATTTTCCCGCCAATAACGGCATGGTTTGCTCCAGTACATGACGGGATGAAATTTGTCTGTTTCGTAAAACACAGATAACCAAGCAGGGCATAGAGAACGGTTTCCCAGGATTCTTCGTCAAGACCAAGTTCAGTCAAGGTCTTCAATCTCTCAATAGGCAGCTCCAAGCACGCCTCCAGGTTAATTCGAAGCCGTTCCATGAAGTAAGCATTATTGCAAACTCCACCACGCACTATAATATCGTTGGTCCTCGGCCCAAAACGTTTGCATGCCTGCGCGATACTGCGAGCGCTAAGCTCAGTCATCGTAGAGATGATATCGATCTTTGAAATATTGCGAGCCTGTGCCAGCGCCACCCATTGTTCGAACTGACGTCGACTAAAATCATCGGGTCCGACTGAAATAGGCAGACATTCCTTCAAAAAATGCGGATGTTGCAGCATTGTCTGAACCAGTTCCTCATCAATTTGACCTCCGCGCGCCAAGTCGCCGTTATCATCATAATCCAGGCTATTATCATAGAGTTTCGTTGCCCAATCGATATATAATACACCAAGTCCCGGATCAAGACCCGTGACAGATTGACCTGAACCCGGGGTCGGGCAAAATGTAACTGATGAGGTTCCGCCTATATTGATGCAAATCCGTGCGTCTGTGCAACCTTCAGCAGGCAATAGCATCAACTGATCGTAAGTGCAGGTACACGGTGAGCCATTACCGCCTGCCCCCACATCCGCCGGTCTAAAATCTCCTATTGTGGTGATGGAGAGAAGCTGTGCCAAGGTTGAAGGTTCTCCTAGTTCCCAGTGGGGGTGGCCGTCAATAGTTTGTCCGTGAGAACTGACCAAATCAATTGAATCTTTCTGAATGTTAGAGGTTCCGATTAATTTTTCGGCTGCCGCTGCGAAATGATGGGATAGTTCGTAATTCAACATATTAACGTCGCGAAGCGAAATCATACCTTCTCGAGCAGCAAAAATGCGATCACGCATCTTACTGGCCCATGGGTAGGTGTGAAATGCTTTCACATCGTAAGAAATCTTAGGTGAATCTCCCAAAATAGGGGATTGACTGATGTCTACGATCACTACATCAATGCCGTCGACAGCGTTTCCGGATTGTATGCCGAGAACCCGTATCGGCCTTGGTTTCTGAAACTTCAACACCGATGTGATACGGGAGCGATGTCTATCGTCAAAGGTTAAAACAAAATCAAACCCTCCCCGCAAGAATGCGCGTTGAGATATTGTATTTTCGCTGTGTGTCATGACGTAAAGGTCGGTGAAAGTCGGCCAATTCTCAAAAACCCCGTCCATCGCCAAGCGAACGAGTTTTTTACCGACACCTTTTGAGCGAACCTTCGAGCTCACAACAAATTCGCAAATCTCAGCGGCCTTGGAATTGTTATCGTCGTCGTTGAACTGAGATATGTTACTTGCCGAAATGATACCGGCGAGCATGTCACCGGTGAAAGCCCCCCAAACAGACACAGTCCCCGTTTTCAGTTTCTCGAAATGCCTTCTAACGTCCTCCTCGATAAGCCAATTGAAAGGTGTTTTGCCCTCGCCCATGACAAATTGGAATAATTGTTCAACGGGGAAGTCGTGAGGGATTTGTCTGTACTCAATGTCTGTCATGATATGGCCACGTCGATAAAGTTGTCGACAATAATCGTTTGGTTGCCGCGCTTCGCCTCTCTGTAAATAAACGAAGCCAACGCGAGGTCTAATATTCCCATGCCCATAGGGGAGAAGATCGTAGGTTTATCATCGTCAAGATCAAATTCTCCACGTATAAGACCACCGATTGTGCCCTGAATGAAATCTCTTCGATTAAACTTTTGTTCGGCAAGGTGCAACGATGTATTTGCCTGCAATACGTGGTCCACTCCATCAACAATATTATTACACTGAACCACAACTTCCGGCGCGAGGTCGCGCAGTGAGATATGCAGGATAATAGCGTTTTTATCGAACAATGAGGCGTCCTGGATATGAGGCTCCAACGCTGACGTCGTCATGATAATCAAATCACTGGCAGCGAGCAGATTGTCGATTTCTTCAATCACTGTCACTTGTCCATGTAATGAAGCATCTATAGTATTCTCAGCAAAGCCTTGCGCCCGCTCGATATTGAGATCAAACAAATTCACATTGTCGATAGTCCAACCCGCTGATTTAAGAAAAAAATAGGTATGCGCAGCAATGACACTAGTCCCGACTATACCCAGATGGCGACATTTTTTTTCTTGATTGCTGAGGTAATTGGCGCCAAGTACGGCCGATGCTGCGGTCCGGGCCGCGCTGATCTGTGTAGCGGCAAGGCAGGCCAGTGGGTAGCCCGTCTCTTCATCATTCAATATCATCACTGCAGATGCCCGGGGAATTCCTTTATCAACATTCAAAGGGTTACTGGCAATCCACTTGATACCGCTCATTTGCACGTCACCGCCTATGTAAGCGGGTAACGCAATGATGCGTGATTTCGGGCGATGAGGAAACCTGAGAAAACAACTGTCCGGATTCACTGCATCTCCCTTTTCATAAGCGAGATAAGCCTTTTTCACGAGTTCAATCATTTGCTCGGGATTTTCTGCAATGATTTCTTTGGTCGTCTTTTCAGTTATAATTTCGAGATTCATATGTGAATAAAATTTTCATTTTTTTGGGGTATAAAAGGTCGGATTAGTCGAGGTTTCCAAAATGCCTATTTACCCATTCTGTGCAGTAAATTGTATCCACGTAATTATTTCCTGAATCTGGTGAAATAGCTACAATCACTTGGTCTCTTGCAATTTGCTCTGCCGCCTTAGCCACGGCACACAACACCGTTCCCGTTGAGCCGCCGATGAACAGTCCATACTTCTTTAAAATACGGTGGCACATTTTGATCGAGTCCCTTTCCGGTATCACAAACAATTCGTCATATTTTTCTGAGTCCGCGATAGAGGGTTTGTGACTTGTACCCAATCCGGAGATCAACCTTTTGGCAGGTTTCCCGCCGAATGTTAAGGACCCTTCGGCATCGACCGCAATAATCTGCGGTCGCTTTGTTTTTTGTTTATAGTAGCGGAGACAGCCCATCAGAGTAGCAGTGGTTCCGGTGCCAACGAATAAGTAATCTAACTTACTGAATTCATCATCGATCTCTTTGGCGGTTGTGCGAACATGTGCCTCGATGTTATCTTCATTGGCATACTGATCAGCAAAAATATAAGAGGAATTTTCCTTCAAAAGTGTATTGATATACTGCAGTCGCGATCCCAGGTAGCCACCATTCCTGTCAGTTTTGGTCATTTTCGTAACGGTACCGCCGTAAATTTGAATTTGGCGTTCATTCAATGTGGAAATATTAGGGTCTGTAATGCATATAAACTCATAACCTCTTGCATGACATAATATCGCCATAGCAACGCCAAAATTTCCCGACGACGAGCAGATGATAGTATTGTCGCTGGGCACCGCATGGCCATGTTTCTCCAGTTCATCCAAGACATAGGTAGCCGCTTTCAGCTTAATTGAGCCAGCAATATTCAAGGACTCAATTTTCAGGTAACAGTAGTTAAGCCTGTGGAAATCTTTCAGGTGAAAGAAAATTGTCTGGCTCTGAATGTGTTCGATCTTGTCAAATATCATCGTCGCTATGTCCTACCTAGATTTATGCATCAATGATGTCGCCTCGCTCCGTTCAACCGGAGAGAGCGCGTCCATCCAAACTGAAAATTGTGCTGCTTGCAATATAATTGATTTTCGATGCGACTGCGGATCGTCTTCTCGTCCTGACCAACTCCGCTGGCACGGAGCATCTCATGCATATCCGTTTCAGGGGGATTTACTCAGACTGCGAAGATTAGGCATTTAAAATTTTCCGAAAAATGTAGACCGCCCCATCGATCTCACCGGGGCGACCTTCAATTTGGGAAACAACCAAATACCTTTCATGAAGGATGGTTTCCCATACTTTTTTACGCAACATGTCCTCGATAATCGCGTTCCCTTCGCTTTCCCAATACGCGTCGATGAAAGTCACGATAAAGTATCCTCCTACACTCAAATGGAAGGGGACCTTTCGGAGGAGTTCCGCCTTAATGTGACCAGTCGTGAAGCATCCGGCGGCGGTGCAGATATCGTATTTTCGATCAATCCCAAAATCGCTGAAAGAACTCAGCGTCAGATTTTTATACACGGATTTTTCATGTGCCTTCGATAACATTCCCGTAGAAATGTCGATGCCATCGACAATAAACCCCCCTTTCCTGGACAAGGCTTTTCCTACTTCACCGGTACCGCACCCGATATCGAGCACGGTTTCACCATATTCTGGCAGCACCAATTCGGCAACCTTCTCCGGTCCCTTGTAATAGCGGTGAAAGTCGCGGTCATAGGTCTCGGACCATACATCATATGCGTCTTTTACATTCTCCCCCGTATAAACTGAATCAATCCAATATGATAACTCTTTGAGCCGACGCTTTGTAGTCATGTAATTCCGTTCCTAAGCTGTCCTTATGGTGTACTCAAAATCATCGATATTCTGAGATCCGACGTTCTCCATAAATCATTTATATTACGTAATCTAAAGCCGTTATAAAGAGTTCCGGACTTTGAAATACTCAAATCCCGTGCCATGGCAACCTGCCAGGTTATCAGCATTTGGATACGACTAAATTACCCCAATTGGCCGTTATTTCACATCGGAGTGGGGGTTGGCATTGGAACATTCGACAAGAGTAAGGAAGGGGGGCATTAGCCTGAATAATTCACCAGTATTCTGCTACGAGCCCTAATCTCTGCTCAAATAAACCGATTGGATTGACTTCACATCTTAGTGAATGAAAATTCACTTTCACCGTGGCGCCTTCTCCAATCGTCTTATTATGAACGAGTTAAGTTCTCTCGCGACGAATCGCGTGAATTAATCAGGTTAGGGGAGATTGGATAAAAAAATCATAGCTGTTGGAAAATGTCAATGCCCGCGGTCTACTCCGGGAGTGTTAAGAAGCAATGCTCTTTGCTGAGCTACGGTCGATGTCATTTCCCTCATTATCTTTTCCTGGTGCAAGGCAGGCAAATAGGAATCAGGGTAAACGTGCATGTAGCGGTCTGCCAGGTAGTCAAAATCTATATCTCCCCGTTTTTCGCTGTAAATTTCCATGGCTTTGCCGGCGGCTTCTCTTCTTCTCAGAAGTTCAAACAGCAAGATCACCTCTTCTTTCGATCCAATACACTCAAACGGTTTCTGATTTCCTTCACCCAGAAGATCGGAGATATGCGGAAGTAACCCTGGATGATTAAGAATGTCAATTCCCCAAAAATCGTTTGCCTGATCTCCTAAGTACGCTGCCATACTGAACAATGTGTACGCGCATTTAACACACCGGAAACACCACGGCTTCGCGACATTGCAAGAATGAGTCAATGCGACATTGCCGGCGTATTTACGGCAGTGTAAGAATATCCCCGGGTCATAGAGGTTCCCGAGTACGGAATACAGGTCGAGGTTCCCAACGAGTTCCCTCCGGATATAGTCTCTGATTACGCTGATAAATGTTTCGGTCTTATCCCACTGGTGGTTAACCCCCTCAAATCCGTCGATCAAGTTTCCCTCTTCCGCGCTTCTTTCGAATCCCACGGCCAGCTGCTGATAACCTTCCGAAAGACACTGTATTATGCCGAAAAAGAAATAGACTTCGTATTCGATCGGTATGAACGTCCTTACATTTTCTCGATTTGCGGTTTTTAGCCGCGGCGAGTTTACCCACGTTCCTGTCGAATACACCTTGTGATTCTCGGTCGAGCCGGTGCAACTTGCTACGCGGACGCTTCTATCATGCTGTTGATCGCTTCTTCCGTAAAGGTCTTCAGAAACCGAAATCGTCGCGAATGGGATACGGCACTGGTCTAATATCTTCATCGCGATCAGGCTATCCTTTCCACCACCACTAAAAACGAGGTCGGAAACGGCGCCCGGCTCGATCAATATCGGCTCCTGCCCCTCATTGGAGTCGTCGATCCAATTCGGCCCTTTATAGGCCCCTGCGTTATTGACATAAATCCATTCGGATTTGGCATTTAGAAAAATATACAGCACGAACTGTTTGAGCTCGTCCGTCACATAACCG
>JAJFLP010000058.1 GCA_021772635.1 Verrucomicrobiota bacterium
ACAGGGAAATTCTTGAGAAAGAACGGTGATTCTACTGTCCAACAGAATGAAATACGTTGAGATGAAAAATCGAACTTATTGGCTGATTTGGGTAAAGATTGGTGCTCGCAATAGAATACTGATGAATTATTCAGGCTAGCCCCATATCCAACGAACTTTCGTCGGATTTCCTTCGCAATCGCACTCGTAATCATAATCGTAATCCCTTTCCAATATTTAACCTCGAAAAACCAGAAAGATTACGAGTAAGAGTAAGATTACGAATCGGAATGTTCGCTTATTTTAAGTCTAGCGAACCATCAGACGGTGTATACCCAAAATCATCAGGTTTTCGAAATATCGTTCGATTTCTCTTGCGTGGTTAGTTGAAAGATGTCCAAAAATTGTACTGCTTGCAGTATATTATCGCGGAATCAAACCTGATATAAATTAAAATTACGAGTCGCACCGGCCCGGGTATCAGATATATTTGCATGATATACCGAACGCCTTCATCCGCATGCGGGACGAAAAATCGTTCGACATTTCTTACGTACTTGGTTTGAAGTCATCCGAAAATTGTACTGCTTATTGATAAATCCCGATTCAGAATGTCCGAGACTCTTCCCGCATGAGCGTGGATCCCGTCGATACGGGACGCTTATGCGGTCCGCACGAGCGGACTCCGAGAATACGGAGAAAGATCGCGGGCAGTATAGATTATTAATCGACCTTTGCAAAAAGCCGACACGATAAATTTATTTCGTTTTCGACAAATAAAGACCTACCCTCTGTGGAACGACGATCTCCCAAGATTCGAAAACGCTCTAATTTTATCGGTGCCGTGTTATTCGTAGCTGCATTGACTGGACTCGCGGCATATTTGCGTTATTCAGACTACGATACCCTGAAACTGTCGCGGCAGACGTATTATTTCATCTCCGGCACTGTATATGGACCGATTCTATATATCATATTCTGTGTGACACGACCGGTGTTCTTTCCGGTGTCAATGCTCCGAGTTCTTGCGGGTGGGATCTTCGGATTTTGGGGAGGAATCGCCTATACGATTATCGCGGAAAATCTATCAGCAAATACGTCGTACGCGATAGCCAGATTCCTTGGTTCTTTTATACCGAAGGAGAGACTGCGGTTCTTCAAAAAATACAAATCGCGCCTCAACAAAAACGGGTTTGACGTCGTCTTGATTATGCGTCTGGCGTACCTACCATTTGACCTTGTAAGCTGGGGAAGCGGTGCGATGAGGGTAAAATGGCCGGATTACAGTATGGCCACATTAGTCGGAATCCTACCGGGGATTTTTGCAGTGGTCAGTTTCGGAGCTTCGATTGAGATAGAAGAATTCCTAATCAACGCAGACAATATAAAATTCGCCCACATTATTGATGTAAAGCAGGCGATAACATCAGCAACTTTGCTGATTATAACTTTAGGCATCGCGCATCTCCTGCATCGCAAGCAAATTATCGCAGAGCCGTAAGACTGAAAACAGTCAAATTCTTGGTCCGGACGGCCGAGACTCTTCCCGTATAAGCGAGAGTCTCGGGTAATCCGGATCAAAAATGGTACCGCTTGCGGTATAATCCCGCGCGAGATTCGAAACCGTAAGGAGACGATGGCTACGGTCGCCAGTGACTATGGACAAATTACACATACTATTCTTATGCACCGGTAATTCGTGCCGAAGCCAAATGGCTGAAGGATGGGCCCGGCATCTTAAATCGGAGTTGATCGAGCCGTATTCGGCCGGTATCGAAACGCACGGGTTGAACCCACTCGCAGTAAAGGCTATGGCCGAGCGTGGAGTTGATATATCCGGCCATCACTCCAAGCACGTGGATGAGCTTAGCTGGATATCTCTCGATTACGTCGTCACCGTTTGCGGACATGCAGATGAGAGTTGCCCGACGCTCGACGGGCGACCGCCAGTTATACACGTCGGCTTCGATGACCCACCGAAGTTGGCGCGGGAAGAAGACGACGAGAAAATAGCGTTCGGGCACTATCAGCGAGTCCGCGACGAAATTCGAACATTCGTGGAATCTTTACCGCAAGCAATCGAAAAATAAATAATTTGCATCATTCTCCCGCATCCCGGGTCTCTATGATCTAACGACCTAGCCTGATCTATGCATGAATTTTGTTGCGAGAAGTAGTAGAACTCTTGAGGTTATTGACTTGCGACGGTTCTAAGGCTGACGGAATAGTGAACTATTTCGAAGTCTTAGGTTCTTCGAAAGTCCTTAAGATCAGGTGATATACGATTTCGCAGTAGAAATCCATGCATAGATCAGGCTAGTCCTGCCCGTAAGAATGATGGACCTTATTCAGCAGCTTCCCCCATGAGTCATTATATGGATGGACTTTATCAACTGACTCACCGTTCCTCACCAACTTCCTCCCTTCATTCGCCCACGCGAAAATAGAGCCTTCCAGGTTGAACACGCTTTCATAGCCGAGTTTCATCAACTGCCGTGCCGTCCCGGATGATCTGAGGCCTACGGAGCAATAAGTCACGATTGGAGTGCTCTTTGGAATCTCGCCCTCAACACGCGCCAGGTCTGAACCGTATTCGAACAATAACGCATCCGGCAAGTGACTTACTTGATATTCCCGACCTGTACGAGCATCAATCAGCACAGGCGATTCTCGGGCGGTATCGTTCAACCAAGAATCCAATTCCGCTGTTGAGAGCGGTCGCACTTCCGGGAAGCTTGCCCGGATTTCGTCGAGAACCTCTGCCCAAGTCTTCGATTCCGGGTCCCCGATACAACTGACCCCAAGAAAGACTGTTAAAATGCAGATGGGGACTAGGATCTTAGTAGGCAAACAAGTCATTCCAATTATGATTGATCCGACTTGGCGTGTTTCTTTGGAAGTTTTAGCTGGATATGTAAATCTCGTAGTTGACGTTCCGATACCGACGAGGGCGCATTCATCATTAAATCCTGCGCTTGTTGATTCATCGGAAATGCGATTACCTCCCGTATATTCGGCGACCCTGTAATTAACATCACAATGCGATCAATCCCCGGGGCAATGCCACCGTGAGGTGGAGCCCCCAGCTTAAAAGCTTTTATCATGCCGCCGAATTTTTCATCGACAACCGATTTTTTGTAGCCTGCGATTTCAAATGCCTTATACATCACGTCCGGGCGATGATTCCGGATCGCACCGCTGGACAACTCCACACCGTTACATACAAGGTCATATTGGTATGCGAGGATTTCGAGAGGATCCTGCTCCAGCAGCGCATTCATTTCTCCCTGAGGCATTGAAAATGGATTATGGGAGAACCCTATTTTCCGGGTATCCCGGTTTAACTCGAACATAGGATAATCTACGATCCAGCAGAATCTGAATGTGTCCTTCTCTAATAGGTCAAGTCGGTCGCCTAATTCTTTCAGTACTGCCGCTCCGATTTCACATGCTTTCGACTCTTTGTCGCAGATGAAAAACATAACGTCGCCATCTTCAATCGCGCCTACGGTCTTTAGCTGCGCCAAAGCCTCCTCTGTTAAGAATTTTGCGATCGGGCTGCGCACCTCCGTATCCTTCCAGCCGATGTATCCAAGACCTTTGCCCCCAACTGATTGGGTAAATTCAATCATGTCATCGAAGAATTTCCTGGATTGATCGACGATACCAGGAACCTTAATCGCACGGACGACACCGCCTTTCTTTACTAAACTTGCGAACGCGTTGAAATCGGAATCTCTAAATATCTCTGAAACGTCGATCAACTCTAACGGATTACGTAAATCAGGTTTATCGTTTCCGAACCGCAACAGGCTCTCTTTGTAAGGGATCCTCTTGAACGGACTGTCGTCGACAGCAAAATCTGTAAAGCTGGTGAAGACGCCGGTCATCACATCTTCTACCGCCGCGAAAATGTCATCCTGTGTTGCGAACGACATTTCCAGATCAAGCTGATAAAATTCCCCGGGAGACCGGTCTGCGCGAGCATCTTCATCGCGGAAACACGGAGCGATCTGAAAGTAGCGGTCGAATCCTGCGACCATCAATAACTGCTTAAACTGCTGTGGTGCCTGTGGTAATGCATAAAACTTTCCCGGATGAAGGCGGCTCGCTACGAGGTAATCTCGAGCACCCTCGGGAGAACTGGATGTCAGAATAGGTGTCTGGATATCATGGAAACCGAGTTTGGTCATCCGCGCCCGAATATCGGCTATTACATTTGATCGCGTTATTATATTCCTGTGCAACGTCTCGCGGCGTAAATCCAGAAACCGATAAGAAAGGCGCGTGGATTCCGGGTATGAGGACTCGTCCGCTACTGGAAACGGTGGAATTTCAGCGGTACTCTGAACTGTCATCTCCTCCGCCGAAAGTTCCACTTCACCTGTTGGTATTCGCGGATTGTAGGTATCCTCGTCACGATGTATTACGACGCCGGTAAAGGTGATTACTGACTCGGTTCTCCAGTCTTCAGCGTCTCTGTAAAACTCTTTATCAAGATTAACAACGACCTGTGTGATACCGAAATGATCGCGAAGATCCAGGAATATGATACCTCCATGGTCGCGTATTCGATGCACCCAGCCAGACAGTCTTACCCTCTGGTCGATGTGCTCCTTTCTTATTTCTCCACAATTATGAGTACGATATGGGTGCATAATCAGATAATATCTTCGCTTAAAGACAGAACAGTAATGACTAAATTCGGATTACTTTGCAAAACGATGCAGTTTTGCGAAAAGGCAGTAAGGTAGCACATAGCCCATGTATTGCGATCTCTGATGACGGGAATTAGCCTGCAAGCACTCAATTTCTGGGAGGCAGGCGAAAAACTAAGCTCCGCGAGTGATTGTTACAATCCGCAGTGGAAAATTCAAAGGTTTATGATGTGTAAATATGAGTCCAAGCGTGTAGTTGAATGTCCGACGTGTAGCCGAGAGATCTCATTTCAACCTCTCGAAGTAATCTGCGAGGGAAGTCCCGAATTAAGTGCGTTTCTGCAGGGAGAGGCTAATCAGGTACATTGTTCTTCGTGTGAGGCAACATTCTTATATGAAACTTCGATCTTGTATCGCGACGATGAGAATGCCTATTGGGTTTATTTTATGCCATCGGTGAACTCAGAGAGTTTAGAGGGCGCCTTAACCCGGATGGATCAACTTTGTGAATCGATACTCGACGAAATCGCAGTTACCGATCAGCCTCGCGGACGATTAACGTTATCACAACGGGAAATGATTGAAAAAATAATGATCCACCAGCACGGCTACGACGACCGCCTGATTGAATACGTTAAGTATCAATTTTATCAGCATTCGGAGGATGTAGACTCGAAACGAGATGAATTGTTTTTCGATTTCTCAAACTCGGATTCCGAGAAAATCATGTTCCTGGGATTCCATAAAAAAACAGGACAACCAACCCTGAGTCTCGGCATTAAGGCTATAGAATATACACAACTTGAACGTCATTTTCTGAAAACTGAGGCTATGGAAAAGGAACTGGACCGATTCTACAGAAAATATTATGTCACCGTGAGGGAAATGCTGTGACGTATGGTTGGTGGTTGATGGTCGACTTGCCCGCGATCTCTCCGCATAAGCGTGAGTCTCGGACATTCTGAATCGGGATTTATCAACAAGCGGTACAATTTTTGGTCCATATGGACCGACTCCGCGCGTTCGGAGACGACTTAAAAATGATTACGTAAGAGACTCCGAACGATTTTAAACCGGCAGTCTGCTGGCCAGCATTATGCACAAATTTCGTCATGAGAATGCGTAGCTTGTGCTTTAGATCAAAGAGTTATGGAGGATGCCGGGGCGAATAAATATTGAAATATTTTGAGGTCCGACGTTCTCTGTAACTCGTTTAGATGAATTAAGATACGTGTTCGTAATAAAAATTTTGTGCATAATGCAGGCTAGTTTCCCGTTGTTTTTGCGAAAACAACCGCCTGCGGTCTACAATAAAACCGTTAACGGCAGATACCACCTGCAGTGCTCGGAAACACGGGCCCCTGATTCAAATCAGCATCTTTTCAAGAATATCGTTCCCGCATGGTGTCGAAAATAGAAGAGACATACTCCTGTTTCGCCGGCGCGATCTCATTTCTTAGCTGAGTAGAATCTATAAGCTCCTGCGGCAGCTCCGCTATAAACTGAGACGGGCATCGAATCTCTTTTCTATTGTACCTCATACGAGTCCGCGCACGGCTCAGGACCAACTGCTGTTTCGCCCTGGTCAAAGCAACGTAGAAAAGTCGGCGCTCCTCCTCAAGGTTGTCCTCCTTTACTGAAAGCTCATGAGGGAAAAGATCCTCCTCGAGTCCGGCAACTATGACAATTTCGTACTCCAACCCCTTCGCTGCATGGACGGTCATTAACGTGACGTTTTCGATTTCAGCGTCGGCTTCCCGAACCCGGTCGTTGTCGTCCATTAACGCGTATGACTCAAGAAAATTCTGTAGGCTTGCGGTCTCTGCAAAGCGTTCTTCGAACAAAGCTGCTGAGTTAATAAACTCTTCCACGTTCTCCACCCGAACCGCCTGCTCCTCGCGAATCTTATATATCGTTTTCAGCCCAGCTAGATAACCGATATCGTCCAGGTAAAGCCGAACCTTTGCACTGAGACTCATACTCTCATCAAAGTTCTCCACCCCACGCTGAAAAGCCTCTGAAAATTCACGGACACGTTTCGCGACGGCCGACCGGGTAGATGCAAGGAACTCCTCGTTCTCCAACGCGTCAACCAGCGCGGAGTCAGTGGTCTCCGCGATTTCCTTTAGCTTCTCTACCGTCTTTTCGCCGATTCCACGGGAAGGGACGTTCAGGATACGGAGTAAACTCATGTTATCTGCCTTATTATGCAGAACTTTTAAGTATGCAAGGGCGTCCTTGATTTCACGCCGTTCGTAAAAAGCCTTCGCCCCGACAATCCTGTATGGAATCCGGTGTTCACGCAGAGATTGCTCAAAAACGCGCGATTGGAAGTTCGACCTGAATAATATCGCGATCTCATTATACGGAATATCCTTTTCGTACCTGATATCCTGTACGAGATCGGCGATCACATTTGCCTCTACGGTTTCGGTTGCAACCTCAAATAATTTTATCTGATCGCCTGACGTCCCTTCGGACCACAACGTCTTCGTATGGCGTCGGGAGTTATTCGTTATTACAGCATTTGCGGCTGCGAGTATATTGTTGGTGGATCGATAGTTCTGCTCCAGTTTGAATATACGCGCCCCGGGATAGCCTTTTTCGAACTCGAGTATGTTATTGACTTCCGCGCCGCGCCATCCGTAAATGCATTGATCATCATCGCCGACGGCACATATATTCTTCCTGGTTCCTGACAACAACCGGATCATTTCGGCTTGAATACGATTTGTGTCCTGATACTCGTCGATGAGGAGATATCGGTATCGGTCCCGGTATTCCTCGAGGATTCGTTGGTCCATCGTCCATAATTTCACGGGCAATCCCAGTAGATCATCAAAATCCACCAGATTCATAGATTTCAGACGCCGTTGATATGCGTCATAAACGTCAGCGAGTGTACTAAACCAACTCATCCGTCCGGAATTCCGAATCCCCTCAGCGTTCTGCATATTATTATTCGCATGCCGTATACCGTTCTTGAAGAACTCGAATTTCAGTTCTCCTTCCCCCAGTTTCATGTCGGTCAGTACTTGCTTCAGTACACCATTCTGATCATCGGTGTCCGCAATCGCGAACGCCTTTGAATAACCTAAACGATCTCCGAAGCGTCTTAAGACACTGCAGCCAAACGCGTGAAAGGTTCCGACGAACATCCTTTTTGTATTGAACTCTGGCAGCATTGTTATCAGGCGGGCCTTCATTTCAGATGCGGCCTTGTTCGTAAACGTCACCGCAAGTATATGCCGCGCTGGGATTCCCGACCGCAGTAACGCTGCTATTCGATGAGTGATCACCGTTGTCTTCCCCGTCCCGGCGCCCGCAAGAACAAGCAGCGCACCATCAAGTTGCTGGACGGCATCACGCTGTGCTGGATTTAAGTGATCAAGATCCATTGTCAATCCTTGATTTCGATAGCGAATTGTTCAGATACACGAAATGTTCAGCGCCCCCTTAAACTACGTTATCCAGTAATATCTAGAAAAGCCAACCTGCAAAATTCGGACAAATTACTGCCCGGACAAGAGAGCTTACCGTACTTTAAATAATCATATGTGAAATGCTGTTTTTCGATATATACTGCAAGCAGTCGATTTTTCGAACCCGCGGGATCATGAGAGGCAAAGGTTTCAGAAAACATGTCGACGCGAGTCGCGTTCGACAACGTCGCGCACGCGAAAACCTGATTGGAGTCAGTATGTACTGACTGTTAGGCTGCAACAGACTGGCAGAATCGCAATCGCATTACCGCGTAAGGAGCGGAACGCAACTTCACGTGTCTCGACTTACCCCAATAGGTTCTACGAAATCTGCACCTCCACCGGACATAACTGTTAAGAAATCGACTGCTTGCAGTCTTTACTCATGAGAATCATGTATATATTACGTACTACTACTAACGGTAGCACACCCGATTAAATTATTACGCAAACTTAATTCAGGACTGACAATGAGCACATTGAATCCACAGGCAGTTGACTTAAACGAAATCATAGAACGTACTCACCCGCAAATCGTCGAAATGTTCTCCCAACGCGGTCGCGGCATATTCTTTCCGAAGAAGGGCATTCTCGCCCAGGCAGCAGATGCCAAGGGAAAAGAGATCAACGCAACAATCGGCATCGCGTTGGAAGACGACGGTTCGCCGTTACGGTTGGGGTGCATAGAAGACAGAATCCACATGGAACCTGCGGACATATTCCCATACGCCCCCAGTTACGGACGCCCCGATCTACGAGAAACGTGGAGAGAAATGATATATAGCAAAAATCCAGGATTGGAGGGCATTGATATAAGCAATCCGGTCGTATCCAGCGCGCTGACACACGGATTAAGCATTTGCGGATACTTATTCGCCGACGAAGGCGACCGATTCTACACAACCGATCTGTTCTGGGGAAATTATCGGTTAATCTTCAATAACGCCTATAACATCAATCTGATAACGTACCCGACGTTCGATGGTAGTGGATTAAACACCGCTGCACTTCGCGAAGTATTGCAACAGGGGCCTGTTGGGAAACGTATCGTATCATTGAATTTCCCGAACAACCCTACTGGCTACACGCTGTCCACCGCCGAAGCGGACGAGATTACGACGATCCTGGTTGAATGTGCTGAGGCCGGGAATGTGGTGGTTGCCCTAATTGACGACGCGTACTTTGGTCTCGTTTATGAGGACGGCGTTTCGAAGGAATCTATTTTTAGCAATCTTGCGAATGCGCACGACAGAATTCTGGCCGTAAAGTTAGACGGTGCAACCAAGGAGGACTACGCCTGGGGTTTCCGGGTCGGGTTTATTACGTACGGGATAAAAGACAGTACGGCTGAAGTTTACGGCGCGCTGGAGGCGAAAACAGCCGGCGCAATACGCGGCAATATCTCCAATAGCCCGAACATATCTCAATCGATCATCAATCAGGCGTATAACTCACCTGACTACGCGCGGCAGAAGCAGGAAAAATTCGCGACATTGGAAAAGCGATATAATAAGATTAAAGAGATTTTATCAGAACACCCGGAATACGCCGAGGCGTTCACTCCTTTACCCTTCAATTCCGGTTATTTTATGTGCTTAAAAACAGTGACTGCGGACCCCGAAACTGTCCGCCAGCTTCTGTTAAATGAATACTCCACAGGTATCATCGTTGCCAACGGCGTTATTCGAGTGGCTTTTTCTTCGACGCCGTTTCCCGACCTCGAGAAACTATTTGATAATATTTATCAGGCAACCCGACAAGCAGGGGATTTAGGGACAACGACGGTTTAGCCTGATTCATCAGCATTCTGCTACAAGCCCTAACCTGAATAATTCACCAGTATTCTGCTACGAGCCCTAATCTCTGCTCAAATAAACCGATTGGCTTGACTTCACATCTTAGTGAATGAAAATTCACTTTCACCGTGGTGCCTTCTCCAATCGTCTTATTATGAACGAGTTAAG
>JAJFLP010000059.1 GCA_021772635.1 Verrucomicrobiota bacterium
AGGAAACTCTGATTGGGCGATCGGCCAGAGTAGCATAGGCATTCCTGCCTGTGCTTAATGACGCGACTTTTACAGCCTCAAAACCGTTTAAGTTTCAGAAGAGAGTGTGCCAGGGAGCACGTCAGCCGCCGGGGAATTAAACCCACTGGTGGGATTAGAACGGACATCACAATTATCGGAGGAAGACCATCATGGACTCGATCAAAGCACTTATGCAGAAAATTTTCATTTTTTTCCTTTCTAAGGAGAAAAAGGAAGTAATGAAAACGTTACAGGATTACGCTGATGCCTTCATGACCTTTCAACCTGTAAACGTCCTCGGTTATTTCGACGGCACCCTAACATTTCTCAACGACTCCGGTATGGAAATATACCAGAGCGACGAAGAGATAACCAAATTTCTCCAGGATTACATGGCAGATCTGAAGTCCAAGGAGTACGTCAAAGACGACCTTTCGAAATTTAGCCTGAAAACGTTGACGTCGAATGTCGCGGTAACCTCGTTTAATCTCGTCCGCTTCAACAAATCCGGACAAGCCTTTGGAGATTTTTCTGCCATGTACACCTGGCGCAAAACCGATGGTAGTTGGAAGGTCGTCATTGGTGTTCTTCTAACCAACTAATTTTGGGACAGCCATGATCAATCCTCGAATGACATTGTTGAAATTTTTTTTATTTCAGGGCGCACTATTGTTTGCCGTCATCCACGTGGGTGTCTTCGTTATAACGAGGAGTATAACGCTACCGCCTCACCGCGTAGCTGATGAGGTTGTCTTTCAGGAAGAGCAGAACTGGACTGCCGATGAGCGCCAGTGGTTTTACCATGAGACTCAGGGCGGTGCACTTGAACTTATTATCCCGTACAAGTGGCTGATGGCATTGGAACAGCCACGGATTCCATTTTCAATTGTCGGCCGTGTCGAGAAGTTCATGCACGTGAATTACATCTCTCGATTCGGATTTCTCCCGGACCCACTCAAGTCTTACAATCCGGATAACACACAAAAAATTAAGTGGGCGGAATTTTTGGATCACCCGCCCACGCCGGATGAGCCGGGGAACAACCCGGATCAGCTTCCTGTGGGTTTCGTCCGTACAAGTGATTATCTTGATTATCAAGATCTGGCCGAAGATGGCGAGCCGAGGGTGAAGGACGTTGTCGGATTTACCTGTGCGGCATGCCATACGGGGCAGGTAAACTACGAGGACGACGCCGGTAAATACTGGGGATTTCGAGTGGAGGGAGGACCCGCCATGACGAATCTGACCAAGTTCAAAACGGCAATCGGGATATCGATTGCTCTGACGACCTATCTGCCGCAGCGTTTTGACCGGTTTGCGGACGAAGTCGGGGGTGACCGTCATGAACTCAAGGATCAGTTAAAAAAGCTCATTAAAAAGGGCAAGGCGTTAAAGGAGGAAGCTGACAAGGTTTATACAACGGTAGACGGGTTTGGTCGCCTGGATGCCCTCGGGCGTATCGGGAATTTTGTTTTTGCACAGGAGATCAATCCGAAAAACTGGTACATTGGCAATGCCCCGGTCAATTTTCCGCCGATCTGGGATACTCCATGGTTTGATTGGGCACAGTACAATGCGTCCATTAAGCAACCCATGGTCCGTAATGCAGGTGAGGCGATGGGCGTTTTTGCGCGGGTTAATTTCACTGCATACGACGATCCGGATAAGTTATTTAAGTCGACGGCGCGTTTTGACAACCTGTACGAAATCGAATCGCTCCTCAGGGGAAAGAAACCGTTCGATGGCTTACGCTCGCCAAAGTGGCCTTCAAACGTGTTCGGCGCACCCGATCGCGCTGCGGTTGCGAGAGGGCGGGCGTTGTATATAGAGAATTGTCGGGGGTGCCATTTACCGGCGCCGGAGGAGGATTCCGGGTTTTATGATTTTAACGACCGCACGGTTTGGACCGAACCGGATGAGGTCCACGGACTCCAGTATTTGAATTTGAGGCTGATCAATCTTTATGAGATCGGCACTGATCCGCTGACAGCGGTCAATTTTGCCCAGCGCATAGTTGAGCTAGGTCCAATCGGTGAGATGTTTAAATATTCGTCAGCCGTCGCCGGAGTGGCTACCATGGGCGATGCTCTCCCGTTCGTCGTAGAGAAGGTTAAAAATAAACGTTATGACGAGCTTGGTCTGACTCGTAAACAACGGGAGGAGTGGAACGGATATCGCCCGAACGATACACGGGCGCCTCTTGCCTATAAAGCGCGACCACACAATGGAATCTGGGCGACCGCTCCATACTTGCACAATGGCTCGGTGCCGACACTCATGCAGTTGCTGGGCCCTTACGAAGAAAGGGATAAAACCTTCTGGGTGGGGACAAAGGACTACGATCCCGTCAACGTCGGGTTCGTTACCGGCAAAGTCAAGGGAGCGTTTAAATTTGATACATCACTTCCGGGCAATTCAAACTTCGGCCATCTGTTTAATGGCGACTTTGACCATAGTGCATCGGATTGGGAGCAGAAGATGGACTGGTCGGTTGTTCCCAGCGGTACTATCGGACGAAAATTGGAGGTGCAGGAACGGAAGGATATTATCGAATTTCTCAAAACACTTTGAACGAACAAATTTAATCAGGAACCTATCATGGCAACCGACTCGACGCATTCAGAACTTGATCCAACCTGGCCGCCTAGCGAACCCCCAAAGGGAAAGTTTGCCGAGCTACTTGGCTATTGGATCCAGTGGAAGAACGATCAGTTTTTCGGATTTCTGAGATTCTGGAAACCCATCCTGGGTTTACCTAAAGGCGGGCCGGTAATTGTAACTCGGTTTAAGGACGTCCATGAGATCCTTCATCATCCGGAGATTTTTCGCGTGACCTATGCGCCGATGATGGATGTTTCTGTGGGTAAGTTTATGCTTGGTCACGATGGGACGGTATACAATCAGCGAGACAAAGGAATCATGCGCGCGCTGATTCAGGCAGATGACTTACCGAACATTCGGGCGTTGGTTGGGAAGATTGCGACTAAGTGCATTGATGAGGGGAAATCCAATGGGACGCTGGAAGTCGTATCAAATTTATCCCGCAAAGCGCCGATCCTCCTGAATGGCGAATATTTCGGATTCCCGGGCCCGGACCTGGAGACGATGATGCGATGGGGACGGGATACGCAATACGACATGTTTCATAATCAGACTATGTCCGGGATGATTCACGACAACAATATTCGCGCTACTCAGGAAATGCGTGAGTACATCAAGAATGATTTACTCCCGAAGAAACGACGCGAGCTTGAGAAAGATCCGGACCGGGACGACATCGTCTCAAGGCTTCTCAAGATGAAATGTCCACATGCGATTGGATGGGATGAGCATCAGATGATTACCAATATCATGGGGCTTCTGGTTGGTCATGTTGAAACCAGCAGTGCCGCTATCGTTCAGATTCTGGATCAGCTCCTGAGTCGACCAGATCAATTATACCACGCACGGCAAGCAGCGTTGCACAATGATGATCCAAAATTATTCAGGATCTGTTGGGAGGCACTTCGTTTTAATCCCGTCAATCCGATCGTAGTCAGGAAGTGCGCTAAGGACTATCGTCTCGCTGCCGGTACGTTTCGGAACAAAGTTATTAAGGCCGGCACCGTAGTGGTTGTTGGGACCCGGTCTGCGATGAAGGATCCGCGCGAGCTGCCGAGCCCGAAAAAGTTCAAAAGTGACCGTCCCGAATATCATTATCTTCACCTGGGACTCGGACTTCACCGATGCCTTGGAGATGATGTGAGCAAAGTTCAGGTCCCTGAAGCTATCCAGATGCTCCTCTTGAAGAAAAACCTCCGGCGCGCACCGGGACAGGCCGGGCAAATTGACTATAACGGTGGACCATTCCCTGAGAGCTTTTCGGTAGCTTTTGACGACTAGACTGCAAGCAGTCGAATTTTTGATCCCGCATGCGGTCACGGCAGACAAAGATATTAGAAATCCTGTCGATATGCGTCGCGCCACGTGCAGTCGCGTTACGCTTCTAACGCGGTCACGCGATCCTCGCCGCGGCGAATCACGCGAAAACCTGACTGGAGTTAGTATAGTCCATGGCAAACGAGACGCCACCACCGGTAAGTAGCGTCAGTGTCACGGATCTCGCCGAAGCGCGGTCTGAAGGCCGATTGGATTCCGGAGTCGCATCGGTTTTGGGTGCTGAACTGGCATATATTGACGCACTCCGCGCGAAACGGGATCGACCGGGCAGAGATCAGATAGGTCTTTCAGGTTTGTGCATTTCCGGAGGCGGAATCCGGTCGGCCACATTCGCTACGGGCGTGCTGCAGGCGCTGGCGGCCGGCGGCAAACTTAAAGACTTCGATTACCTGTCGTCTGTCTCCGGAGGAGGATACATTGCGTCATCGGTCACCTGGCTTCTGAGTAAAATGGGACAGGGGACCTCAAGCGAGAATCCCCAGTTCGGAGTGGATCCCCGGAATTTTCCGTACGGAACAGAGAATCCAAATCCCTCGGCGAGCGGCGATTTGATCCACCGCGATACAGTGGATCAGATAAAAATGTATCAATACCTGAAGAGCCACGGTCAATACCTGACTCCTGGCAAAGGGATCACTCTCATGTCCCTTCTCGCCGTCATTATTCGGGCTATGTTCCTCAGCTTGATAGTGGCTATTCCCATTACGGCCGCCGTTTATACTTTCCTTCAAGTCTTGCCTGAACGCCTTATCGAAGCCTTTACGCCCGAGCTAGACGTTGATATTTTTGTGTATCTGAGAGCGATGTCGTATGTCACGATTGTGCTTCTCGCAGTTGCGAGTGTGATATACTCCCTCGTCATTCCTGATTCAAAATCGCACGAAGAGACACCGATAAAATATAGACTGAGACGTCTTTACGATCGTTATTCAGGGCTTCTATTGACGATTGCTGCGACCACATTCGCAGTCAGCTTAGTACCCATGATTAAAAGTTCTATTGGCGGCGCCGCATTGCTTTCCGGCTTGGTTCTCGGCGGCCTTATTTTTATCTTTACAAGCATCGGGAAGACGAGCCCTGTTCCAATGAAAATTTTCACTTCCCTGGCAGCCTGTCTTTTTCTGTATGGGCTTTTTGTCGTGTCACACAGGGTCGGAGGTTGGGCGAGTAATACGATCACAGGGACGATTGTGGAACGGGAATATGCACTTCCGCTCGGTGAATTCTGGCCTTTTTGGATCCCATATGTCGGTCTCTCTGTGGCATTGCTTTGCGGTCGTTTTATTAACCTGAATTACATCTCCATCAGTCGATACTATCGTGACCGGTTAATGGAAACATTCATGCCTGATATTAATTCGGCTATGCACGACGTGACAGGGCCCTCGCATACGGCTAACTCAGCTCGCCTATGCGATCTGATCTCCGTTGAGAATCCCAACGGTCCTTATCATATTTTGAACACAAATCTAAATCTGTCCGGGGCCGATTCGCGTTTGAGGCGCAATCGGGGTGGTGACAATTTTATTCTATCTCCATTTTATTGCGGGAGCAGCGAAACAGGATGGCGTTCAACAAAAGAATTCTTAAATGGTGGTCTAACATTGGCGACTGCTACGGCGGTTTCCGGAGCAGCGGCAGCGCCTAATTCCGGGGTCGGTGGCAAAGGGGTAACGAGAGACGCCAGCGTCTCCATTATTATGACCCTGCTCAACCTGACGCTTGGATTCTGGATTCCCCATCCCATGCGGAAACAGAAGCGGTTCACATTCCCGAATCACTTTAATCCCGTACTGCTCTCGCTTCTGGTAAATACATACAACGTAAATCGGAAGTTTCTGGAGCTTGGGGACGGGGGGTTTTTCGAGAATCTATCTCTGTATGAGATGATTCGTCGCCGCATGCGATTGATCGTTGTCAGTGATGCGGGAGCAGATCCCGACTACAGATTCGACGATTTATTGAATGCGATGCAGAAAGTCCAAGTCGATTTCGGTGTAAAGATCGGTTTTGAAGTGAATGGCAGTCCGATCAACCCGCAGAACTACTTTAAATCCGACAATAGTACCATGCCTGAATTCGGACATCTGGCCGGTACAATTAACTATTCGGACGGGAGTAAGGGGGTGATTATTTTGATCAAAGCATCGATAATCAAGGACCTTGACCTGCATATAATGGCATACAAGGACAAGAATCCCGAATTTCCACATCAGAGCACGGCCGACCAGTCCTTTACGGACGATCAGGTCGATGCCTACAGGCGGCTCGGATACGAGATCACCAGAAGGATGATCGCTGCCGAGAACGAAAGACTGTAGACTGCAAGTTTACCGCCTCTGGCGGCGCCACAGGCGACCACGGCAGTCGAGTTTTCGACGATCTCTTGTCGTGGCAGGCAAAGATTTTAGAAAACTTGTCCCCGCAGTCGCGGAGCGCGGACGCGAAAACCTGACCGACATCCGCTCCCAATGCGGGCCGCCATACCTTTTCGAACCGGGTCTGGTTAGACCCCAATGTCAGGCAATTAAGGATTCGCATATATGATCGAGACCCGTTGGAGTTCACACTTTAGTGTGCTTCAAGTGCTAATCCTCGGCAGACACACTAAAGTGCGAACTCCAACATGCGCCTTGAACATGTCTGTGTTCTTAATTGAGTGACATCGATTCCGGCGACTCCTAAGTCGTTAAAAGAATTCCGGGAGTAGTATCTTACGAAAGGATTGCAGGTTTGTCCCGGTTTGGGCACTTAATCGCCCAAGCGTCGATACGACGTCGCCTATCGTCGGCCGATCCTCCGGTTTCTTCGCCAGCATATCATCGATCAGATCAGAGAAACTCTGGTTAGCCTCCGGGATCTGCGTGCTAATTGATGGTAGCACTTCTGAAAGATGCTTCTTTACCACCTCTTTTTCATCAACATCGTCAAAAGGGAGAACGTCCGTACACATCGCGTACATTGTCGCTGCCAAAGAGAAAATATCGCTTCGTATATCCACTCGGCGTTTTCCGGAAATGCATTCGGGTGAGGCAAAATGTATGGTCCCTTTGATATTCTTCGAGGCGGTAATTGAGCTCTCGTCTATGTTCTTGGCTAAACCAAAATCGACGAGTTTTGCCTTTCCATCGTAGTTTATTATAATATTTTTAGGCGTCACATCACGATGTATAAGTCGCTCCTGATTCAAATAGCGTAAGGCGTCTGCGATTTGGTAAGTAATGGCAATTACCGCATCAACGGGAAGCCGACCCCGACGCCTCTGTATTGTTGCGAGATCCAGTCCTTGTACGTACTCCATGACCAGATAGTGAATCAAGTTCTCGTGCCCGAAACTGATAAGCTTGACTATATTCGGGTGATCCAGTTTGGAAAGTCCATAGGCTTCGCGCAAGAACAATGGAAGAAAATGGTCGTTATTCGAGTTCCCGAATGTGGATTCAAAGATCTTTATTGCCACCTCCGTTGGCGGGTCCAAGGTGATGTCTTTGCCATAATATACGTTACTTGAGCCACCCCTCCCTATTTTGCTTAGGAGTTTGTAACGTCCAGAAAAAATGCTGCCGACGGCGATTCCCATATTTCTGCTCGTCGACCTTCGCTTTTTGAGGATAGCTGAGATTTTGGCCAATAATTCGGGAGGACGAAAGGACTTTACGATGTAATCATCCGCACCTGCCATCAAACCATTTACGATATCTTCTTCGCTATCCCGCCCCGAAACCATTATGATTGGGACAGTAAAGCTGTCGGCGCCCTGTCGTAGTTCCCGACATACTTCTACACCCGATTTTACAGGCATATCAACATCAAGAATCAGGATATCAGCCGGTTTTTCGCGGAACGATTTTAATGCTGTGTTACCATCTGGAAACAAGCGGACTTCATAACCCCTCGAACGCAGTACGCCACCATAGATATCCAGTATGTCGGCATCATCATCGGCGCAGATCACTGAGTACATCGTAACTCCTCTAATCTTGGCATAGATTCTAACGGATTCCTGTTTCAATACGGGGGGGGGACACGGTGCACAACCCCTGCTTCCAAACGCAGTATACCGTTCGATACGTTGGTGAACAAGTTCGCGGTCTTCCGTAAAACGGCGAAGATCCTGTTCGTATCTATCCGATCGAACTCATATATTAGCACTGCGATTCGTAATTGTACCGTCGATGAGTGAGTGCCTTTTGACGCCCACGACAAGTTGACGGGAAATGACAATCTTCGCTTTGTAACACTCACTGTTGGTGACCGCGTGCTTGAGACGCGCGTTCATATAGACTGCAAGCAGTCGAATTTTCGGACGACTTTGAATTTATCAGCTATAAGATATCGAACGGAAATCCTAAAACAATACGTTAAAGGTCGTTTCCGCAAAAGCGGTCCGGATAGCCGTACCGCACCAGCGTGGATCCTGTGCGTACGCGACGACTCTTCCCGCTCATGCGGAGAGTCCGTCTATACGGAGCAAAATATTACTGTTTGCGGTATATCTGAGATTATTCCGTTATGACTTCAATTATATGTGCCGATGACGATCAATATATGCGCAATCTGTATCGGGCATTGTTCTCAACCGACAAGTATTCGCTACGAACCTTCAGTAATGGCGTCGAGGTTCTGGACGCGTATAGAGATGATACAGCGAATCTGTTGATACTGGATATCGACATGCCAGGCCGATCCGGGTTGGACGTGTGCCGGGAATTACGACGATCCACTGACGGTTTCAAAGTCCCCATAATCCTGGTGTCGGGTAAAGACAGTGAAGAAGATATTCTACGCGGGTTGAACGCTGGGGCGAACGATTACATCGTTAAACCCTTTAAGCCGCCGGAATTGCTGGCTAAGACAGCAACATTGCTGTGCCGGCAGGAAACGCCGAGTGCTATGGAACTTGGATTACCGCTAGGATCTCGATTTGTCGGTCGCTACGAGATCGTCCGAAGGATCGGAAAAGGCGGATTCAGCACCGTCTACTACGCCAACGATGTAAGCGTCGAACCCCTTAAAAGTACAGCTTTGAAAGTATTCCATCTGACTCCATCTAAACAGAATAACGAGGAGTTCGTTGCGTTATTCTTGCGAGAAGCACGGGAGCACTCGAAACTGGGTCATCCGAATATTGTTACCCTGTACGACTTTGGATCTTCTGAGATTTACTACTATCTGGCGATGGAATTCTTGACCGGCGAAACACTGCAGGACATCATCACTCGGGAAAGGAAATTAACTGAAATCGAAGTGGTGGAAATCGGCTATGGCGTAGCAAAAGCATTGGAGTACCTTGCATCTTCCGAAATGACCCATCGTGATATTAAGCCGGCGAACATCATGCGGACAAACGACGGTACCGTCAAGCTCCTGGATTTCGGGTTGGCGCGACATAATAAAAAGCAGACAGTACCAATGGATACAATATTCAGAGGAACTCTGGATTTTGCCGCCCCGGAAAGCTTAAGACTGCATTCAGAGATCGACATCTCCGCGGATATATTTTCTTTGGGTGCGGCGCTATACTATTCACTGACCGGAATCAAACCGTTCAGACGCAATTCAATGATAGAACTTTGCAACTCACCGATCGAAGAGCAACCGACTTCGGGTTGTGATATTGACAGGTCAATCAACCCGACGCTTTCCGGCTTAATTGACAATATGCTTGCTCCAGCACCCCTGGACCGGCCGTTTATTGCCGAAATTCGGTCGACATTGGAAAATTTATTACAATGCGGGTCTCCGAATATTCGGAGATGAGACGAGCTAGCCTGATCTATGCAGGCTAGTGTGCCGTAACAAAAATTCCTATACATTTGACGAGATGTATATTGGTGCCTCAGTTGCATTAAAATGAAAAAAGCGATGCAGAGCATCGTTGTTTCATTTTAATGTTTACTGTGCGCCAAAAAACACTCGCCCCGAAGGGGTTGCACTTATTTGACCGCTGGACGGCGTTAGCGAAAAGGTCCGTACCTACGGGTATGAACGCCTTTTTCGCTGCCTACCCCAGCAGCAAAATAAGAGCAATCAAATGTAAAGGAATTTCTGTTACGGTACGCTAGGCATAAAATTGAAGCGAGGGCTATTCAGCAGTGGAAAATGAGAAGAATATGAATGATAAAGTCGTCTATGCAGAGGCCACCACTGAAGAGCGGGGTCCCACCGTAGGCGCCTGGAAGATTCTGATCGTCGACGACGAACACGAAGTCCATGACGTCACGAAGCTGGCTCTCGCCGACGTGGTATTCGACGGCAAGCCGATTGAATTCATCGACGCGTATTCGGGCAAGGAGGCTGAAGAACTAATCCTCACTCATCCGGATCTGGCGATCATACTGCTGGATGTAGTAATGGAAGATGATGAAACGGGACTTAGGGTCGTGGAATTTATACGCAAAACGGCGAATCGTCACTGTGTTCGAATTATTCTGCGAACGGGTCAACCCGGCCATGCTCCTGAGCGTAATGTAGTGATCAACTATGACATCAACGATTATAAAGCGAAGACGGAGCTGACAGCTCAGAAACTTCTGACATCAATCATTTCTGCACTGCGCGCCTACGATCATTTAAACATCATTGAGGCCAACCAGGTAGAGATCCGTGGTCTATATTCTGAACTGACAGAGTATAGTGGAAATTTGGAGAAAATGGTAGAAGATCGAACTCAGGAGCTGGTGGATTTGAACGCGAATCTGGAAAGGCTGGTTCAAGAGAAAAGCAAACTTTTGGTCAGGCAGGAGAAGTCAGCCATCGTCGGTCGCCTGCTACAGGGATTCGTGCACAACTTACGATCGCCATTGACCGCTATCCGTGGAATAAGTTATTTGATACACGTGGAGGCTGCACGCAGGTCCGACGAGGTGATTAACGAACGGAGTTTAAAGATAGACGAAATTTGCAAGGGCATGAATGCAATGATGGAACGGCTGATGGCTAAGAGTCGAATGGACCAGGTGGACCTCCGAAAGCCGATTAACATCAATAATTTGATTAAAAATGAATTGGAATTGTTGGAAGCCCACTCAGTGTTTAAAAATCAAATTCACAAGGAATACATATTCGACGAATCACTACCCGATATTCCACTCGTATACTCCGATATTTCACAGGTTCTTCACAATTTAATTCACAATGCGATGGACGCGATGTTCGGCATCGATAACCCGAAGCTTACGATACGAACCCGGCAGAATGAGACGTTGGTGTATATTGATGTCGTGGATACTGGTTGCGGTATTACGGAGAATGAAATCGAATTGATTTTCGATCCGTTTTATACCACTAAACCGGCTGAGGGCGATGGGGGCGAAGAAACTGACAAACCAACCGGCACCGGTCTCGGGTTGCATACATGCTTGGGGTTATTGAAATCCGTGGGCGGCCGAATCACCGTAGAGAGTCAATCGGATCACGGGAGCGTCTTCACCGTTAACTTACCGAAAGTCGATAGTGGTTTAGGGACGGAATCGGGCGGGCCTGATTTCTAATTGGGACGGCGGAATTATCAGGAAGGAACGAAATGGCAAGGCTGAGTCTAAAACATATAACGAAAGCCCGACAGACTCCTGATTCTTATACAAGGTTTCAATGAAAATGAAGATTTTCTAAGGCGACATTGATATTCTTAGAGAATAACTCCAATAGATATTTGTCACATTTCGTCAATCGCGGCGTTTTTTCGAGGTAGATAATATTGTAACCACTGTCCTTCGTATGGAAATATATAATGCAACGGTCATCCAGGAAGAGGCTGCACTTTGCATTCACAACGGATGCCAGCTCTTTCATTGTGTCTTCCGATGCGACATTGATTACTTTGTCATTAATCTTCCCGGCATAAACACCTGTACCTGCGATAATTTTTAAGTCCCCTTCGGAAAAGCGGGTCGCGAAACCCGTGGTTTGACAGTACATCGAACTCTCGTTCAAGTCGAGAAGAACAACGAGTTGGGTAAGGACTCCTGATATGAAATTTTCCAGGGATTGCAGCTTATACAACGACGAAAACGCTTCGATTATCTTTTCCAATCCCCGGCGACTGGCGTCGATGTTAAGTAAATGTTGGTAAGATCGCAATGACGCGACGAGTGTTGTAAAAAGTTTTTGGTTTGTAAGTTCAGTCTTTGCCTTGTAGTCATTGATATCGTAATCGACAATGATGCGTCGCTCAGGTGCCTGTCCCGGTTGTCCGGTGCGTAGAATGATCCGTACAATATCATTCCCAAGTTCTTCCCGAATGTACCTGGCAACATCCAGCCCCGAGCTATCCTCTTCCATAATTACGTCCAGAAAAATGACTGCCGTATCAGGGTGGTCATTGATCATCTGGCGGGCTTGACGGCCTGAGAAAGCACTGATGATATCCAATCCTTTCTCGCCGTAGCTGAAATCCTGAAGAGCAAGACGGGTTACATTGTGGATTTCCTGTTCATCGTCCACAACCATTATCTTCCAACAGTTTTTCTCATCGCTAGCTGATTCCTCGACTTCATCGTTGAATATCAACTCGTCTTGATCTATCGCATCATCGTCGATGTCAGTTTTAATTTTAAAATTCTCCTTACTATCGATTATACTATACTGCAAGCAGTACAATTTTGGGATAACCTCAAATTTTTCAGCCAAGAATTTCCCAACGATATTTTTTTATCGGCATAGTCACACGGACAATGCCTGGCCGAAAACTCCATGATGTTCGTTATAACTTCAGACAGGTTTTCGCGTGATTCGTCGCGGCGAAAATCGCGATGCACGTGGACAAGTTTTCTAAAATCTTTACCCACCGTGATCGAGCATGCGGGGATCGAAAATTCGACTGCTTGTTTCCTAATCCCGATTCAGGATGTCCGCGACTCTCTTCCCGCATGAGCGAGGATCCCGATAGTGCGGGACGCCTATGCGGTCCGCACGAGCGGACTCCGAGAATACGGAGAGAGATCGTGGGTAGTCTAAATGTCCAGATCCTTATTCAAAAAACGATTTCGTTCTACTGACTTTAGTTCGCGTTTCATCTGCTCGAATTCGTAGACGTTTTCGAACGCGATGCCAATATTGTCACGGAACAATTCCAGTAATTCCTTATCCCACTCAATGGTACTTGAATCACCTTCAAGATAAATCATATGATCCCCGCTATCCAACGTGTGGAAATACAGAACACATCGGTCATCGTAATAGACACTTTGATCTGACTGTACCGCTTCCTTTAAGTCCTCTAAAATTCTCTGTGGAACAACTTCGCTTACGTTCTTGTTAACCTGTTCTTTAAATACGCCGGTAGCCGTAAGAATAGTCGGGTCCTCTTTGCTAAACGCGGTTTGGAAGCCGGAAGTTTGGCAGTAGAGAGAATTCTTACTTAGTTGAAGAACGGTAACCAATTGATCCAATACACCCGTAACGAACTTTTCTAACGAGCGCATTTTGAAGATCGACGAGGACGCTTCGATAATCTTTATAAGTCCATTACGGCTATTATCTATGGATGTGATGTAACTGTACGATCTCAAGGAAGAGACGACGGTGGTAAATAGTTTCTGCCGGGTTAGCTCCGTCTTTTCCTTATAATCATTGATATCATACGCAACGATTACTTTCTCCTCAGGTGCCACACCTGGCTGACCGGTTCGCAAGACGATGCGAGTCATCCTGTTACCCAAATCTTCGCGAATATACTTGGCTACCCGCAACCCCGCGTCATCCGTTTCCATAACTACGTCCAGGAGGATCACCGATACATCCGGATTTTCCTTGATCAACAACATCGCTTCTTCGGCATTATAAGCACTGATAAAAGTAAGTCCCCTACCGTCAAAGATAAATTCCGACAACGCGAGTTTTGTTACATCATGAATCTCGTGCTCGTCATCGACGAGCATGATTTTCCAGCCATCGCTGACGACATCATCGCGTGATCCCGCCTCCGCGAACGAAATCTCCTCTTCTGCGTAGACGACTTCTTCATTATCGCCAATAAGAACCTCTTTCCCTTTACTTTCCATACTACCTATGTCCATTCGAAATATTCGTTTGACGTAAATTAAGCTATCACGGTGAGTTTTTTGAATATCTGAATCATTTGCGTCCAAAGAGGCGGGTGGCATCCAAGGCAGACACTGCGATCTTAAGCAAATCCGAACCCCCTTATTGCCATCCCATATAGCCGCTTATTCGGCTAAGGTATATCTAGCGTTCTTGGAATGCCAGACGCCCCGGAGCGACTCGATCCAGAATCCTCTAAATCGTGTTATTATGAACGAGTTAAGTTCTCTCGCGACGAATCGCGTGAATTAATCAGGCTAAATAACGAATATCCAATGTCGAAAATGGCGAGATGAAGGAAAGAAGAAACTTCAGCCCTGGATATTCGAGTTGTCGTTTCGCTCCGCTACACTCCGAACCTTGGTTCGGCCGTCTCGTCGACACTCGGCTGTTCGAAATTCATAATTCGCCTTTTAAGGGGAAAGATTGGAGAAATTGATTTACATAATATGCTCAGATTAGGTTTTTATTAAGGAGTGTTCATTGATCGGCACTTCCGTAACTGCCGTTATTGTGCTACTTCTTTATTCGGTCTATACTGCAAGCAGTACAACTTTGGGTCCGGATAGCTGAGACTCCGCTCGTGCCAGCGTATACGATTCCGAACGACAGATTTTTAACCGGCATTCTGCTGACCAGCAGAATGCCGGGTCGAAAACCCGATGATGATGGGTATATTATACCGTGTGCCAATCAACACAGGAGTCAACTGTTATATCCAGTGGAACATTTTCGGATAGTAACGCTGACATAAAAATGTTCCGGAACTGAATATTAGAGACTACAGGCCCGATCTTCTTAAATGAATTATTTCAATCGGATAGACCGATCCCCGAACAAAAGGTCAGAAAATCAAAGATTATGTTTACGATCCGGAGCACGAATAAAGAGAATTTCAGACCGATCAATATTTTCAAGAAACAGAGACCCCAAACCCGAAAGGAACGAACATGAAAACGTCAATCTCAACCACTACCATCCTATCTGCCGCTGTAATATTCACCCTGAATCATTCATCGTTGCAATCCGCCTATGCTGACCATCACGAGGGGGCTCATAAACACTCGGAAGGATCTCATAAAAAACATGCAGAAGGATCTCATAAGAAACACTCGGAAGGATCGCACAAAAAACATGCAGAGGGCTCGCATAGTGGCGACAACGCAGATGCGGCAAAAGCAGCACAGGATGCGATGATGGCGAAGTGGCATCAGTACGCAACTCCGGCCGAGAATCACAAAACCCTTGACGCTTTTGTCGGCTCATGGAAATACAAAGTGTCTATGCGCATGTCACCGGACGCGAAACCTGAGATCTCAGAAGGCACGAGTGAAAGTAAGTGGATACTTGGCGGTCGTTTCGTTCAGCAATCCGTTTCTGGAGTATCCATGGGGCAGCAGTTCGAAGGAATAGGAATCATCGGGTATGACAATGCCAAAGGCGAGTACGATTCGATGTGGATTGACAGTATGGGAACTGGCATGATGCGTGGAACCGGCACATTCGATACGAAATCGAAAACGCTAACGGAGAAAGGGACATTCTCATGTCCATTCCGCGGCGGCGAGTCGAAATTCCGTACGAATACTATCATTACAAATGCTAACAGCTACACCATGGAGATGTACGGCCCGGATATAGCGACTGGCGAAGAGTTCAAGTCAATGGAAATAACCTACACGCGGAAATAAAACCATGCCGGCTGCGGAAGCCAATATGTGAACAGGAACTTAGCATGACTGATTTTGGCAGGAAAATAGTTGTGTTGTGCGTCATTGCTCAGCTAGCGGCGGTGTACGATATCGATGCTGCACCCCACGCATTGATTGGGGCGCAAGCGCCAGAGCTTCGAGTAAAGGAATGGTATAACCTTAAGTCAGGGGAGAAAACGCCAAGAATAAGCGATTATAGCGGTAAAGTCGTTTATATCTTTTGTTATCAGAGTTGGTGCCCAGGCTGTCATAGTCGAGGATTCCCGGCAGTAAAGAAAGTCAGTGACGCGTTTGAAGGGAGTGACGACATTGTATTCCTTGTCGTTCAAACTGTCTTTGAGGGGTTCGGAACGAACACTGCTGACAAGATCGAAAAAACCCGAAGCGACTATGCCCTTGACCTTCCATTCGGGCATGACGACGGTGGCGGAAAGGGATCTTTATTGATGCGTGACTATCGATCACGTGGAACCCCTTGGCATATTATCATCGACGCATCGGGTAAGATCATTTTCTGCGACTTCCATATTGATGCGGATAAAACTATTTCGGTCTTGAAAAATATGATCCCCGGATAGATCTTCGACAGTATCCCGCTGACTCGAGAAAGATCAGATTGGCACTTCGAAGATCTTTACACGCGTTGCCCCTGAAATTCCGCTCGCAGTGTACCTACGCTCCGCTTCTAAACTGACAAGACATGGCCGTGATTAAGCTGGTTAGAATCCCCTTCGACCTCATTCTTTTTTCCTTCGATTACCTGCGCGTTCTATTGTGGCATTTCACTACCACGTTCAAGGACATGTTCGATTTAGCGGATATCGGCTGGTCGCCGTTCAAATACTTTGTCCGTGAGACTGCCGGTGGACGCCGGATTTGTCTTCCTGCGACGCGATACGGTAATCCGATCCTGTTTAAGTTCTTATACCCCCACCTTGAAGCCGATGAAATTGAGAATTGCTATCGTCTCGACGATGGCGCGGATCAAGATGGTAACTGGGAGCTGTCGTGGGGGCGAATGATCGTAATCGGGGTACTGGGGTGTTGTGTTTGGGGAGGGGTTGGCTATGGAGTCTTTCTCTGCCTAAAAAAATACACGCCGGATTCGATCAAAGCACCCGTGTATGCAGCTCTCTACGGTAGCGATAACCGATTACTTGAAAATCGTCAGTCTGTTTCGCCAGACAAGAAGAAACAAGCCGAGGCGTTCATCTCCCGCGGGGATGAGTTAGCGAGGCAGAGCAAGTATCAGGAAGCGCTATTGGAGTACAGTAACGCCGTGAGGCGGGACCCCGGTAACTCGAAGGGCCACTTTGGTCGTGGCGTCAGTCTCCTTAAGTTGGGAAACCATGAACTTGACGCACGGACCGCGTTTTTACGAACAATTTTAATAGATGCCCAAAGTCATGAGGCATTTCTGCATCTAGCAAAGCTCGCGCAACGGTCGAAGAATATTGAGAAAGCGATCGAGTTTGCCGAGAAAGCGCGTGACCTCAAGAAGGAGCTTCCCGAAGCGTATTTAATCTTAAGCTATTGTTATTTCACGTCAAAGCGGTTTGAGGATGGCAGTAATGCATTAACTGTTGCCGTAAGCTTACTGCTTACAACCGTCGAGCACTTCTTAATGGCGGCGCATTGTTATGCGCTCATTAATGATGTCCGTGGTGCAGAAACCTATTTTCGGAAAGCACTGGACGCCGACCCGGATAATAACGGTGCCCGAATTGGATTAGCGAATGTCCTTGCTGCCGTGAATGACTGGGAATCTTCCATAAGTCAGTTGAACAGAATTTTCGAGAAAGATGAGGAGAATCTGGGTGCACACGTTTCGCTTGCCGAACTTTATGTCCAAAAAGGGGACAATGACGCGGCTCTCGAGCAATACAGAAAGATTATTAAGCTCCGTCCACCAAGTATCTATGTAAGAACCCGTATGGCGATGTTACTCATCGATTCGGGTAAATCAGACGAGGCTGCGGAGCTGCTGAAGAAGGTGCTGGCCGACGCCCCGAATTACCTCGAGGCACGAATTTACCTCGCAAAGACGTACTATTTTCATCGCCTATATTCACTGGCCGTCGCTGAAGCACGCAAGGTGCTGGACAAAGTTCCGAAACACATCCCTACTGCCTATATTCTTGCTGGGGCATTATCGGCTCAGAAGAATTATGACGCCGCATTGAGGGTAGGGGAGGAGATGTTGGAGCATTCCCCGGATTCATTGCGGATAAAACTATTTATCGTCGACCAATACTCAAAGATGAATCGAAATAGCGAGGCGATTTCGATGTGCAAATCAGCTTCCCGTGAACACTCTAATTCGGCTGTCCCATGGCTAAAACTGAGTGAATTGTACAAGGCCGACAGCGATGTTGCCGCCGCGATTTCTTGTCTGCGGAAGGCGATTCAGATTGAACAGCGAAACCCGGTTTTAATAAGTGCACTGGCTATGCTACTGATTAAAGCGTCCGAATACACAGAGGCTTTTGAGTTGGCGAAAGAAGCACACGCGCTGTTTCCAGACAACGTCGTTGCCGCCGATGCATTCGCATGGGCACTCTATCACCGGGACGAATACGAACTTGCGCGGAACATTTTGGAGGAATCGGTAGAGCGGGACAACAGGTCTCCTATCCTCTACTATCATCTAGGGAAGGTATTGATGGAATTGAATGACGAGGTTCGTGCAAAGGAGGTGTTTAAGACTGCATTGCTCCTTTCAAACCGATTCGATGGAGCCATGGACGCACAAGCGATAATTGTGGAATTGGGGCAGAATTAGGGCTAACCTGAATAATTCATGCCGTATTCTGCTGCGAGCCCTAATCTCTGCTCAAATAAACCGATTGACGTTGGACGGGTAATCCGGACCGAAAATTGTACCGCTTGCGGTATACTTAAATTTTGCAAGGTTGCGCTTGATCCTACGGCAGATCTATTCAATAGTAAGGAGTTGCCTTTCGGATGATTTGCAAGCAAAAAAGTATAAAGGCTTAAATGGTTTCTTTCATGCCACTTCCTAATAAAAGCTTTCCATTCTCCCTCAGTTTGGCGCTACGTGTAGTAAAGACACGAATGGCGCTGGTCTCCGTTGCGCTTAGTCTCGTCTTCTTAGCAGAACCGCCAACAGCCACTGCTGAGGTTGCGTTTAATGTCACGTATCTGGATGTCACCAATACGACTGGGAACGGGTTCAATGACGCTACTCTTGGCGCAACACGCCAGTCGACGTTTGAGTCAGTTTTCACTTACATCAATACGGTGGTCGACCATTCAGGAACGGTCGAAGTGGAGGTGAAAGAGTCACAAACGGACGGCGATGGTTTTCTTGCAGCGGCCGGAGCCGCGTATCCTACCAGTCCCCCGGGATTCGAGAACGGCGAAGTTTTTCGCGGGGCCAATGGAACTGGGCTGTTTACCGGTTCGGACATGGGCGTAACCTTTGACTTCGGCTTCAACTGGAATTCCGATACGTCAGCGCCAAGCGGGTCAGAGTTCGACTTGTTTACTGTCGCGCTCCATGAAATTACCCATGGCATGGGATTCTCCAGCCTTGTGACTTCAACTGGAATCAGTGGGATCGGGGAGCCGGGGACGAATCCCGGGATTTTTTCCGTATACGACACTTTTCTGGAATTAGGTAATGGAACGCCGTTATTTTCAGCAGGCGGAAACTTTGACGGATCGACCGGAGACTTAATCAGCGACGATATTTTCTTTGACGGGACAAACGCTCGCCAGGGTAATGGCGGGCAACCGATAAAAATTTTTGCACCGGGATCGTTTCAAGAGGGATCGAGCATCTCTCATATTGATTCCAGTTTGTCAACTGCTGTCATGAATCCTACGGTTGGGACTGGAGTATCCAAACGCGAGTATACAACGGCGGACCTTGGGATCCTCGCGGATATCGGGTGGAATCTAAGCGCGTCCGCTTCGGCATCGCTGAACGTCCCTGAGCCGTCAACATGGGCCCTGGCGGTTTTGACGTTCTGCAGTATATTTGCCGTTCGCCGTAAGGCATCCGGCAGAAGTTCTTAGAGCCGCACATATCTTTGCTGAGTGTAGCCGATATCTTTCCTTATAATATCTCGCTGTGGTTCTGTACTGTCATGAAAACCGACTTTTCTACTTTTTGTCATAGTGTTATTCTTGTCTTGGCCGTTTCCGGACTAATAAGCGTCAATATCGCATGTGGACAGTCTTCCGCTTCGCGAAAGGCTCTCCCCAGAATCCTGATTCAGCTGGAATACGATGCGCCGATGATTGCGGACCAGGACACGACCCCACTTCTCCGCGTTTACGTAAACGGGCAGGTACTTGTTCATTATCCGGACTACACCGTCAGGGCAGGCGATTATGGCGTACAGTTAAACGAGAAGGAGCTTGCGGAAATTCGAGGTTGGATGAAGGCGAGTGATCTCGGGAGCAGCTTACAAGATTCAATTATAACCCAGAAGCAGATCGCTATGCTGGCCCGCAAGTCCGCCGGGGTCAAGCCGACTGCTATGCGCAGGGTACTCGATGGAGCGACGACTGTCATTAAATATCGTCGGGCATCGGTCGGCGACGTCGATTTCCTGATGCCGGCTAAAATTAGCTGGTACGACCTTCAGAATGAGGCGAGCCATTATCCAGAGGTCACTGCGCTGGTAAAGCTTGCGGAACTTGAAAAGAAGTTACTGACGCTGACGAAAAGGAATGACCTTCGGCAAGTAGTGAAGTGATTCGTGTTGCGTGCTACGTGTTGCGTGGTTCGTATGACGTGAAGGCGTGTTGCGTGTTTAGCAGTTTACGGTCGATCAGAGTTCAATCTGAGAGGGGATATGTAATCGGGGTTGCATTTTGAACGCGCGCACACTTTTCCTTATACTGCAAACAGTACAATTAAAGGCTGTCAGTCGGGTGGTTTGGAACGATATTTCGTCCCGCATGCGGAACCAAGGCGATGAGTATGTAAAATTTATAACGGAGACGGATTTCTTGGCTACCGGGTGGAGGTTTTAGGCGCACTGCTCTAAATACGGTAACTCGATAAGTCAGGATCCGAATATCGCGACGTTTCCTGACCGAGGAGATGCTTCAAGGGCTTATTTGTGATGGCAAGAAGTCGGAGGTATTATCTTACGCTTGGGTAGCAGGTGCGCATTTGGAGGTACATGCGCCGGTCGATTTTCGGCGGTTGTACGCATAGATGCCGGAAATCATCGCTAGAAATAAAACGTAAGTACTTGGCTCCGGAATAACACTCAGACTGAAGCCGATATCTTTGAATATCCCCTCTTCGATAGCGCTGAAGTTTCGTGGTCCCGGTCCGGTATCGGTAGCGGCGAGCATCAAAAGCCCGGACAGCATCGCGTTTTGGTCGTCGAGATGACTGCCACTACTTCCTTGCTCCCAAGGATTAGGACTGTAAATGCCAACACGGTTTCCGCCGTTAGCAGCGTTGGTATTCGGGCCATCGAAAAATAATCCACCTGTCGGCGAGGCTCCGCCGACGCTTGCGGTGGTCCAGAGGCTGGAATTGATATCGAAAGATCCGTCATCGATAATGGGTGTGCCGTTTACGTCGGTGATAAAATTATCAAACGGCCGCCAACGACCGTTCGTGGTGTTACCGAACCCGTCCGTGCCAGCCTCTAAAATATCACTGGCAAATCCGAGGGTATGGGCCAGTTCATGTATCATCGTTGACTTGAAGTCGAACTTACTGCCGTCTATATCGTCATCCAAATCCCATGGCTGTCCGAAGTTGACGTTAACTGTCCCATCCGCTGTTGACCCGTTGAGGTCTGTCGCACCGTTGGTAATCGCTTTAGTGCCGACGACGCCGCGCTCGTTAAAGCCGGGATCACTGGGATCCCCGAATTGGGTACCCGCGCTAGCCAATGTGTCACTCATATCGTTGAACGACGTCACGGAGATGTCAATGGTCGCAGTATGGGTGAAAAAGCCGCCAAGTGTGAGGGCCGCGGATTCAAGAGAGTCCCGACGAGCTTGCCCCTCCGTTGCGTCCTCGAATCCCCCCGCCGCGCTCCCGATAGCACCCGGATAGATGAAGTTGAATGATAATGCGGCGGACGCTTCCGGGTGTAGGGTTAAACTTATAACTGCGAGTACGATAACTGTCGCAGACGTGATTAATCGGGTGAGGACAGAAGTCCTTGATTTCGAAGAAAGAGTAGCAGCGCGGTTCGTTGGTGTCATGGCGGTTTCCTTAATACGGACTGGAATTTAACGGTTCGTAGAATCGTCTATATGTGGAATAACAGTAACAAACGTACTCTAACTAAAAATCTCACCGGGTCAAAATGAAAACCGGAAAAGATCAATCTTTTTCTTCGCGGGTTATAATTTTTGCCAATAATAATTTTGCCTTGTCTGCACCTTCAAAATCCTGAGAGAGTGACAGGGCATTCCTGAGAGCGATCTCAGCGGCGGTGGGATCGCCAAGCTGATACAATGATTGTGCGAGGTGATAATGCACGATCGGATTTCGTGGATTTCTGGTGATAGACGTGGAGAACATCTCTTGTGAGCCTCTATAGTCTTCCTGTCCGTAAAGAGCGCATCCAAGGGTGTCCGCATAAAGGGGGCTGTCGGGATAACGGGTCAAAAGATTTTTCGCAAGGTTAAGAGCTTCTTCTGAAACTCCATTCTTTTCGAGGAGAAACATTGCCAGATCATTCGCGATTATTGGATCACTCGGGAATTTTTTTAATGCGCCGCGATAAATGGCAATCGCATTATCCAAGTCCCCATAAAACCGATAGAGAAGCCCCAGTTGCCTTTCCGGGTGGGGCGACTCCGGGTGTGCGATTGATGCGGCCTTATAGATAGCAATCGCTTCGTCCTTCAATCCGAGTTTTTGGTGACAGGCTGCCATCACCATCTGCATCTCGAGCAGGTTAGGGCGTAGTCTTAATATTTCTTCGATCTGTGCGATTGCCTCGTGGTAATTCTCCATGGCCACATACGCGCGAGCGATTATAACCCTCGACTCAACATGATCTTTGTCAGTGTTAATTACTGATTTTGCATATTTAATGGCTGGAGAGTACAACCTGAGCTGGAGATGCATGCCAGCTAGAATTAGGTTGGCTTTCAGATTGCCCGGGTATTCCTCGACCACCGATTTAAACATTTCCATTGCGTCATTTGTTAGACCTTTGTTATAGAGAATCTCAGCCAACCGCACTTTCGCAGTCGGCGACGAGGAATACGCTTTGATGCGTTTCTTGTATATCTCGATTGCCCTGTCAGACTCGCCTTTAAGAATGAGTATTTCTGCCAGACATGACAAAGCCAAAGGGTTGCTCGGGTCGATGTCAAACACGCTTTCAAGCTGCTGCTCGGCTAATTCATACTCTTTGCGAATACCGTGCAACGATGCCAACCCAATTCTGGCTTCCACGGATTTCTGATTGACGTCGAGCGCTTTGCGGTAGTATGTCTCCGCTGTCTCCGGGACGTTAAGTGTGAAATAAAGCGTAGCCGCCAGAATGAAGTTTTCTTCCCCGTTAATGGATAAGTTGACCGCGGTATCAAGCGCGTTCCGGGCATCGTCACGCTTCCTTTCGGTGTTGTAACACAATGCCTTAACCAAGTGCGGTTCCGCCATTTTCGGAGCCAGTTTTTCGGCCTCGATGGCATGGGACATTGCTTGCTGGTAGTTGCTGAGTTTTACGAGGAGCATCGCCAAACCTGAATGCGCCTCTGCCGATTTAGGATTGAGTTCAACCGCTTTACGAAACGCGTCTGATGCCGGGAGTGTATGTTTTAGCTCGGCGAGACATTTTCCGCGTCCGAGATATGCCGATGCGTTCGTCGGGGCATTCCTGATCGCGTTACTGTACTCAAGAAGCGCTTCCTGATAGTTACCAAGGGCGAAAAGCCGATTCGCGTTCGCGAGAAACGTTTTAATTTTTACTTGGGGATCCTTCGCAGGCGTCTTCGGTTGACCCGGTTTCGTTGAAGCGTTCGGCGGCATCCACGTTGCCCTAAGTTCGGATTTAACCGTAGCCGGGAGGTACGTACGCAAGGCCGAGAGAGTAGCGTAGCCGGGTACCGCCCATAAAGCGATCAAGGCAGCTCCAGCAATAATCTGGCGCTTCCAGGAACCGATCCAGTCGCTGTCGGAAGATGCGTCGGTGTCAAGGCAATAGCATTTCACCTGTGCGTTGTATTCGATATGCGGGTATAGCAACTTAAACAAAACCGGGTTGCCGTATTTCGTTGCCGGTACGCAAATCTTAAGATCTGGCCCGACACTCTCCCGGAAAGGAGAAAATGGCGAATCCCTTTTGTCAGGTAGTTCGAACATGTCCTTGAGCGTATAACTTATTTGCCAAATCAGGATCCTGAAAAAATGGAGCGTTAGTAAGATTAAATCGAAAGGGAGTCGGACTATTTTTATGACGGTAGACATAGAGACGTGGTTTATCGTTGCGGTGGTGAATGAAAAGAATACGCAGGGGCATTAAAAGCAGACGAAGTGTTAAAAGAGTAACTCAGGTAAAGCTGGACTACAAGTAAACCTGGTATTCGCTCTGAGGTTCCCCAAGAATTATATTTCTGTAAGCCTCCTTCTCTGCTGCGGGTGGTTGATTTTCTGACTTCCAACGCCTTTTTTCAGGCATCTTTCGGAGGTTTCTGGTGTCAGACAGTGATATGAATGTCGTTAAACATAGATACGTGTTTCCGGTTATTTTCGGGATAATAGCCCTAGTATGCCTTGTTAGCGTGAACCGGGGAGAGAACGATCAGACCAACTCTTCGTCAACTGAATCGTCTATCACTAATGCTATCGGCAGCATTCTTTTGCAGCTTGAATATGAGTCCGGGCGTATCAAGAACAAGGATCCAATACCGCCGTTGCGAATCTATGAGGACGGCCTGGTACTTGTTCACTTTCCGCAGTACACAATCAAAGCAGGAGACTACCGTCTACAGCTTAAAGAAGAGGAACTGGAGGAAGTTCGTGGTTGGATGCGAGATAGCGACCTGCGAGAGGGGTTAGAGGAGTCGATCAGGAGCCAGAGACATATTGCCGTGCAGGCACGCAGAGCCGCTTCCGTCAAACCAGTCGCCTTTCGAACGATACTCGATAGATCCACCACTGTCATTAAGTATCGTCTCGCCGCAGCGGAGGAGGCCAGGATTTCAGGTTTAGAGAAAGTTAGCTGCTACGACCTTCGGAATGAGGCGGCTCAGTTTCCGGAGATAACTGCACTCGCAAAGCTTGCAGAACTTGAGAAGAAGTTGCAGGGCATTACGAAGCGTGACGATTTGGTGAAGATAGTGGAGTGATTCGTGTTGCGTGGTTCCTGTTGCGTGTTGCGTGATTCGTGTGACGTGAAGACGTGAAGACGTGTTGCGTGTTTAGCAGTTTACGGTAGATCAGAGTTCAATCTGAGAGAGGATATGTAATCGGGGTTGCATTTTGAACGCGCGCGCACGATTTTTCTTAACACGCAACACGCAACACGCAACACGCAACACGCAACACGACCCACGTAACACGAATCACTCTTCTGGACGGACCATCTCCTCCGGACGTACCCAGTCGTCGAATTCATCCTCAGTCAGGAACTCTAAGTCCAATGCGGCTTCTTTGAGTGTTGTGTCCTCGCGCCAGGCTTTCAGGGCGATCTTCGCAGCCTTGTCGTATCCGATATGCTTATTCAAAGCGGTTACGAGCATTAATGAGTTATTTAGATTCTCATCGATATTCTTCCTGTTCGCTTCGATACCGGCGACGCAGTTGACAGTGAAAGAATTACATGCGTCTGTTAGTAGATTAATCGATTGAATGATTGTATAAGCAAGTAACGGCTTGAATACGTTTAATTCGAAATTCCCCATCGCGCCCGCCATGCCGATAGTCGTATCATTCCCGTAGATTTGGCATGCGACCATGGTGACCATCTCGCATTGTGTGGGGTTAACTTTACCGGGCATAATTGAACTTCCGGGTTCATTCGCCGGCAGATTGATCTCGCCCAAACCGCTGCGGGGCCCGCTTCCAAGCCAGCGAACATCATTCGCAATCTTCATCAGCGCTGCCGCCAAGGTTTTAAGTGCGCCCGAGGCTTCGACAACTGCGTCGTGTGCAGCCATGGCAGCGAATTTATTCGGCGCTGTTCGAAATTCGTGACCGGTCAACTTCGAGATCTCGGCAGCCATTTTCTCTGCATATCCGGCTTTCGTATTAATGCCTGTTCCGACCGCTGTCCCGCCGACACAAAGTTCACTCAGATGGTCCAGTGAATTTCCGATAGCCGCTTTCGCGTGCCGTAGTTGCGCAACGTACCCGCCGAATTCCTGGCCCAAGGTTAACGGGGTAGCGTCCTGCAGATGTGTTCGGCCGATTTTTACAATTTCGGCGAACTCGTTCGCTTTCATTTCTAACATATCCGCTAATCGATCGATTGCGGGTAACAGGCTTTCATTGATAGCCACTACCGCAGAAATGTGTATCGATGTTGGGACAGTGTCATTCGTTGACTGCGCCATGTTCACATGGTCGTTCGGGTGCACAGGTGATTTTGAGCCCATATCGCCGCCGAGCATTTCGATTCCGCGATTCGCGATTACCTCGTTGACATTCATATTTGACTGCGTCCCGCTACCACTTTGCCAGATAACGAGTGGAAAATGATCGTCCAGCTTTCCTTGAATCACTTCGTCCGCTGCAGCTCGAATCGTATCGGCAAGTTTCTCATCCAGTGACCCGAGTTCGCAGTTCACCGTTGCGGCCGCTTTTTTTACGAGTGCATGGGCGACAATGAATTCTTTCGGCAGACGTTGGTCACCGACCTTGAAGTTCTCGTATGCCCGCTGAGTTTGGGCACCGAAATATTTATCTTCCGGAACGAGGACTTCCCCAAGTGCATCCTTTTCCTTACGCATAGAAAATTTTCTCCCTTGAAACTTCGTGGATTTGACTGATGTTTTCACCATGAAGGACATGAAGAGCATGAAGTAAAGACTTTATATATTTTCCCCTTCATGCTCTTCATGTCCTTCATGGTTGTAAAGCATTTTTGGTTGGCAGGTTGCTCCTCTGAAACTTGGCGGAAATCTTCGATATTGTGAGCCCGTTTCGTATTGTAAAATGTGGGTTAAAAAGGAATCCCACTGGTGGGCTCGTCTGAACCTTAAGGAATTTTCGATTTTCGATCCGCCGTCGCCTATGCGGCTGAGGCGAGACAGGCTTTTGAAATTCGATTTGATATATTTCGGTATTTTACTAGGTAAGCTACGGCCTTAAAAGCTCCGATTTTTCCAAAATACACCAAAGACTGGTTTGATTAACTGCTTTCCAGATAGTGCCTCGAACACTCTGAGCCAAATCGCAATTCGCAAATCGAAAATCGAAAATCCCCTCACTCATCAGTTACACATCCTTCTGAGGCGGATGAGACGGTCTTGATATACTTGTACAGGACCCCTTTAGAGGCTTTTAACCCAGGTGCGGTCCACTGCGAAAGCCGATCCTCAAGTTCCTGTTCTGAGATATTCAGATCCATCGTATGGTTATCAACGTCAATGGTGATCTGGTCGCCATTTTTAATAACCGCTATAGCCCCGCCCAATTGGGCCTCTGGTGTAACGTGCCCGACGACAAAACCGTGGGTTCCACCGGAAAAGCGACCATCAGTGATTAACGCCACCGATTTCCCTAGCCCCGCGCCCATTATCGCCGCTGTAATAGATAACATCTCACGCATTCCCGGGCCGCCTTTAGGGCCTTCATAGCGTATTATTACGACGTCGCCTGAAGCGACTTTTCCGTCTTCAATTGCCTTCAGGCAAGCTTCTTCGGAGTCAAACACTTTGGCAGGTCCCGAAAAATGGGTCCCTTCTTTACCTGTAATCTTTGCGACGGCGCCTTCCCGAGCAAGGTTTCCGTATAAGATCTGCAAGTGTCCCGTTTTCTTTATAGGGTTCGACACCGGGAATATAACGGTTTGCCCCTCCATCAGACCGGGTAGCGCGTCTATGTTTTCTGCCAGCGAGTTTCCGGTTACCGTTAGGCATGAGCCGTCGATAAGCTGCTCTTTCAGGAGCAATTTTTGCACAGCTGGTACGCCGCCCACTTTATGCAGCTCTTCCATTACATACTTCCCGCTAGGCTTGAGGTCTGCGAGGTACGGTGTGCGGTTGCTAATTGTTTGAAAGTCGTCTATTGTCAAGACAACATCAACCGCCTTCGCCATCGCGATCAAATGCATAACAGCATTGGTCGAACCGCCGAGAGCGATGATGACTGCGATTGCATTTTCGAATGCCTGTCGCGTCATTACGTCTTTTGGTTTAATGTCTTTCTCAAGAATCGTGCGTATCGCGTTTCCTATGCTTTGGCACTCTCGCTGCTTTTCGTCGCTAATCGCTGGATTTGATGAACTGTACGGCAGTGACATGCCAAGTGTCTCGATCGCCGACGCCATGGTATTGGCGGTGTACATGCCGCCACAGGCTCCCGCACCGGGGCATGCATGCTTGAGAACGTTCTTCAGATCTTTCAAATCGGTTTCTTTGGCGACAAACTGGCCGTAACTCTCAAACGCCGAAACAATGTCAAGTTTCCGACCGTTGTGAAATCCCGGGTGGATTGTGCCGCCATAAACCATAATGCTCGGCCGATTAAGACGTCCCATCGCGATTACAGACCCTGGCATGTTCTTATCGCAACCAACTACTGATATGTTCGCGTCATACCATTGGGCACGCATAACTGTTTCTATTGAGTCGGCGATAATATCGCGGGATGGAAGCGAGTAGTTCATTCCTTCGGTACCCATGGATATCCCGTCACTCACGCCTATGGTGTGAAAGATCAGTCCGATCAGATCAGCGGCCTGCACGCTCTTCTTAACTTCAACCGCCAGGTCGTTTAGATGCATATTACAGGTATTCCCTTCCCATCCGGTGCTGGCAATACCCACTTGTGCCTTATTCATGTCCGCTTCAGTCAGGCCCACGCCATAAAGCATCGCTTGAGATCCGACCTGAGAACGTTGCTGAGTTAACTTTGAACTGTATTTATTTAACATGATGATCGTAGTTCCTTTGTTAGACGATCCTGAAGAATTTCTTAAACTGCTTTATTTCAATGTTCTAAGAGATGGATAACGAGCATTAACACAACTGCGTACTTTTCTTACTCGTAATTTCACTCGTACTCATAATCGGTGTCATACCGATGCCCCCCAAGTTAAGGGTCTTTTGACCTCAACAATGAGTAATTTTTCGGAGGCTGCGTTGCAGGCGGTCTGTTTCTGAATGTGGGTGGCGCTGTCCCCAGCGCCGACTGTCCTTAGACAGTTTTCTTTCTAGCTTAATCGCCGCTGGGGACAGCGCCTCCGACATTCAGAAACAGCGTTCCGCGATTCAATGGTGAAAATCGGAGTTCAGGCTTAACTTGGGGGTATTTGTGTCATACCTCTCTGCCTGTTCGTATAGACGGTTGTCAGAGGTTGATCTGATGAGCCAACTATACCCAACGCACTCAGGTTTTCGAAATATCGTTCGATATCTCTTCGGTGGTTAAAATAAAGATGTCCAAAAATTCAACTGCTTGCAGTTTAACATGCAAACGATAGAATATACTGCCTGCAGTATCTATTTCTTCCGTGCCAGTAGATTTTCCAATGTTTTGAGATCACTTGTCGGCAGCTGGCAGACATAGTTTTCACACACGTATGCCGTCGGCCTATCATCTATCATCTTTAAATTCTTGACGAATTCAAGATGGTTCTCGAGATACCCCGCGCCTTTTTTCCTGTCCACGACTAAAAGTATCTTATTTGGAATAAACCGACTATGGATCGAGCGCAGCATCTCCCTTGTCCTCGGATCATCGACCGCTCCGGCAATGACAATCTGCTTAGGCGTGTCCATGAAGAATTCGATTGCAGCGAGCATCTGAGGCATGGCGCTTGGCGTGTTTTTTAACCGACTTCCGAATCCCTTAATTGTCGCCTCAGCCATGGTTCGGTACTCTGTATTATCAGTCATTTGCGCGAGCCGCAGAAGATTCGTCAATGCGATAGAGTTCGCCGACGGCTCAGCACCGTCGTAGTCGTTCTTTAATCGCATGAGAATGCTTGAATCTTTCCCCGATGTACTGAAAAATCCCCCGTTGTCTTCGTCCCAGAACAACGCGTTTTGTTGCCCTTGCAGGTCGCTCGCCCATTCTAGATGCGAAATATCGAACGTCGCTTCATAGACATCCAATAACCCCTGAATAAGGTACGCGTAGTCATCTAAGTAACCATCTATAGCGGACTCTCCGTCACGATAACGGCGGGTCAAGATACCGGTGTCGGAATCGTAAAGTTCACGTCGGATAAAGCTAACAGCCTTGAGCGCGGCATCTCTATATTTTTCATTCTCAAGTACCTGATAGGCGCGGGCGAATCCGGAAATAATCAAACCATTCCATGAGGTTAAGACCTTGTCATCCAGATGCGGCCGTGGTCGTTGTTCCCGAATGTTAAAGAGTTTATCCCTGGAACTCTGAAGTTTGTCCTCTATCTCCCCGGGTGAACTCCCGAACTTGTCGGCGGCCTCTTTTAACGTGTGGACAACAATTAGCGTATTTTTCTTCTTGAACTCGCCATGTGGATCACTTCGAGCGTTCCCGCTTTTTTTAACCTCGTAGATGTAATTAAATATTTTTGCGTCCTCTGCGCCAAGAACGGCTTTGATCTGGTCGTATTCCCATACGTAAAAAGCACCTTCTGCCTGTTCGCCGGGATTTTCAGGGATCGGACTGTCCGCGTCTTCCGCGGAATAAAAAGCACCGTCCTTTGCGGTCATATCCCGGATAACATACTGAAGGATATCGTCGCAAACTCTCGAGTACGATTTATCCTTAGTAATCTGGTATGCCTCAAGATAAGACCACACAAGTTGTGCCTGGTCATAGAGCATTTTTTCGAAATGCGGGATATGCCAACGATCATCGGTCGAGTATCGATGGAAACCGCCGCCCAAGTGGTCATGCATCCCCCCGTCGGCCATTTTCTGGAGCGTGAAGAGTGTCATATCCAAGGCGTCCTGAGTGCGGGTCCGGTGATAGTAGCGCAGCATGAAATTATAAGACACTGGCCGCGGGAATTTTGGTGCACTTCCGAATCCACCAAATCGGGGTTCGTAGGATGCCTTTATTTGGCTGTATCCGGTATCGAGAAGAGTCTTGCTTGGACTGAAGTCTTCGGCTTTTTTAATTACAAAATATTGTTCGAGTTGCGCTGTAACACCCTCGCTCGAGTTAATTACATTTTGCTTGTTACTCTTCCAACCGTCAGCGAGCTGTTTGAGAATGCTTGCGAACCCTGGACGACCCCATTTGTCCTCGGGTGGGTAATAGGTGCCGCCGTAAAACGGTTTAAGGTTCGGCGTGAGCCAAACACTCATCGGCCAGCCACCCCCGCCCGTTGTTGCCTGGACGAAATTCATGTAGACTTTATCTACATCCGGCCGCTCCTCCCTGTCGACTTTGATACAAACGAAATGCTCATTCATAATCGCAGCGATTTCTTTACTCTCGAAGGACTCGTGCTCCATGACGTGACACCAGTGGCAGGTTGAATAACCGACCGAGAGGAAAATCGGTTTGTCCTCGGCTTTCGCTTTTGCGAATGCTTCCTCGCCCCACGGATACCAATCTACGGGATTGCGAGCGTGTTGCAGTAGATAGGGGCTTTTTTCGTGAACAAGACGATTGAATTTTTCACCGCCGTCAGCAGATAACTTCATTACTTCCTCTTTCTGGGGTAGGGGTTGTCGTGCCTGCATCCTCTCCGCTTTCTCACCAGCGTTTAACACCGATAGTTCCCGCCCAGCCAGGATACAAATACTGACTACAGCGACTGATAATACAGCAGTTTTCAGTTTACGGGACATCATAAAAGGAGCTTTTGCTTGATTGTTATCAAATCTCGATTGAATCTCTTAGTTCGATTAGGTAAGTAGACGCGTCGGCCCGACGTGCTACTCAATTCGGAACGTCGATCGGCTTGAAGGTGCGTGCTTCGGATACTTTAGGTGTGGCATGCTTTATGTCAATGGGTTGGCCAAAGGCAGGGATTAGAAGGAAAAACGTAATTTCTCAAATTTAATAATTTCTTAACAAACCATTAATTTTTCCTTAACGGCTTAAGTTTATACTAGGTAAAATAAGAAAACGGTATGAATCTAAATTTCGACATTTGAGGGAGGGTACACACCTATGATATCGGGATAACCGCAAGGCAGCGGCACCAAAATAGATATCTAAACGATAAACCAATGGAGCAGTTCAAATTTAACCAATTCTAAAGGAGAAGAAAGAAATGAAATTCAGGAAATTATTTAATACCATAGTGCTCGCGGGCTTTGCCTGTTCAATCAGCCACGCGGCTGAAATTTTGGAGAGTGATTTAATCGATATCATTAAACAGCTCCAAGAACAAGTAACTCAGCAGCAAGAGGAGATCCAATCCTTGCGATCAATGGTTGAGAGTAATCGCGATGAAATTCAACGCGAAGTTCGTTCGACGACGGCGCAGCGAGACCTGAATTCGGTTCACGGCCTGTCTTCGGATCGTAAGCTAATTGCTGACGAGGATGACTTTGACCGTATTCCCGGAAGCCATGCAGCGATAAAGGAAGTCGCTGGCGTTAAACTCGGGAAGCTCATCGACGGTCTCACTATCAAGGGAGATGCTCGTTTTCGCTATGAAGCCCAGGAGAAAACTGCGGCGGGGTCCAGCAAAGAACAGTCTCGTGATCGTTATCGTGTTCGACTCCGCATCGGTGGAACCTGGCATAATGTCGAGGACAACTGGGAAGTTGGCGTGGGTATTGCGACGGGCGATGCGAACAAAGCAGGGTCCTCGACCAGTACCAATCAGTCGTTCTCAAAAACCGGGGTATTTCAGACCAACGATATTAACCTGGATTACGTCTATGCTCGACACAGTTGGGATTTGGAGTCGGGAGATCTTGATCTGATCCTGGGGCAGCAGAAGAATCCATGGGAGGAAACGACGACATTTATGATGTGGGACGGCGATGTGCGCCCAGTCGGTGTTACGGCAGATTATGACGCGGGATGCTTCTTCCTCACGGGCGGTGTTTACGATGTTCTCGGCGCTGAAAGCTCTAGCGCCGGAAACGAGAACGCTGAGGTATTCATGGTTGGCGGTCAGGCGGGTTATAGAATCAAGGGCGATGACGGCGGACTGATAGTAGCGATCGGATACCAAGATTACAACGATCAGGCGTACGAGGCTGTAAATTCGGAAATTGAGGTGGATGGCGCAGCTCTGGCTTTGACGAATCGTGCTGAGTTCAGCATTGGCGAGCTGTTCGCGAAGTTTGATACGAAAACCGAAAGCGCGGCGTTTCGCTTGCACGGGCACTGGGCGAGGAATTTTGCAGCGGACAATCTTGGTGGCAGCCAGGGTGGTCGCGGCTTGAGGGCAGAGGACGAGGATACAGCTTGGTTGATTGGCGGTAAGGTCAAATGCGGCAAAGTCGAATTGGGTATCGACTACGCCCATATTGAAGCTGACTCAGTATTCGGTCCGATCAAAGATAGTGACTTCGGCGATACTGCAGGTGTCAGTGTTACGAATATAGAAGGATTAAAGCTGTCGGTAAAATATATGCTTGCCGAGACGATTTCGCTAAACGGCACCTTCCTGGATGTTGAAGAAATTGAGAAAGGCACTTTATCGAGCGAAGGCGAAGGAGAGTTATATCAACTTGACCTCGTCTACAAATTCTAGATCGGAATTCGCGGAAATTATCTACAGCGCTGAGGGATCCGGGCCCCTCTGAAACCTAACGGATTGCCACCGACTGTCTCGCAAGCTCGGCTGAGAGGATTGCCCCGCAATAGGCGGGGTCCCGCGACTGCGGGAACGATTGTTGGATTGTCGATTTGATTTTTTCGGAATTTTCGCAAAAGATTAATGCTTAACAACTACAAACTAAAATTAAGGATCAAAATGAAAATATTTCTCAACATTCTATTCGGATTCTCAGTTGCATTATGGACACTTAATTCGTATTCACAGACAGTAACCGTTGACCCCGATATCAGGACCTATGAGAAGGTTTCGGGCGTTTCAGGAAGCCTAAACAGTATCGGTTCCGACACGTTGAATAACCTGATGACCCTTTGGGCAGAGAGTTTCGCTGAGATTTATCCGAACGTAAAGGTTCAGATCGAGGGGAAGGGGTCGTCGACAGCGCCGCCGGCCTTAATTGAAGGGACGGCGCAACTCGGTCCGATGAGCCGACAGATGAAATCGGAGGAGATCGACAAGTTCGAAGCGCGCTTCGGTTACAGGCCGACACCGGTAAAAGTTGCAATTGATGCACTGGCCGTTTTCGTTCACAAAGATAATCCTATACCCGGGTTAACGCTGAAACAGGTTGACTCCATCTTTTCGAGCACGCGCAAATTCGGTGGTCTCGACATCGTGAAATGGGGAGACGCGGGGCTTTCTGGACAATGGAGTAACAGTCCCATCACCATATACGGCCGCAACAGTGCCTCCGGGACTTATGGATACTTCAAGAAAGTCGCGATGAAGAAAGGCGACTACAAGATCACTGTCAAAGAGCAGCCGGGCTCTTCGGCGGTTGTTCAGGGGGTTGCCAGTGAACTCGGGGGTATCGGCTATTCGGGAATTGGGTATAAGACTTCCGGGGTTCGAACGGTTCCACTGGGGAAAAAAGAATCAGCGATTTTCGAGCCGACCATGACCAACTGCCTAACTGGAGATTATCCGCTTGCCCGCTTTCTTTACGTGTATATAAACAAGAAGCCCGGCGAGGCGATTGATAAGTTAACCGTCGAATTTCTAAAGTTCGTCGCGTCGAAGGCCGGGCAGGAGATCGTCTTAAAAGACGGTTATTACCCGCTCCCCGCGTCCGTATGTGACGAAGTTTCGTCGTTGATTCAATAGATATCCTGCAATATGCCTATACAGCAAAAAAACATTTCTGTGAAATTGGATGCGCGGTTTTCCGTATCTACGACTGTAAAGGTCATTGACTACGTCATGGAGCGGTTTATTAAGATCGGCGGTATTGGTGTGATTGCTGCGGTCAGCGGGATATTCGTTTTTATTTTTCTGGAAATACTGCCCCTGTTTCAGTGGCCAGAAGTCAAAGAAATCGGGGTGGTGAGCATGCCGCAGCGGGAGTATTTGGAAATGGGTGTCGATCAATGGGGGAAGAAGCCGTTTTTCCTGGATACAGAGTCCAACTTTCATTTCCTTACGCTAGATACCGGTCAAATCACAACAATTCCGGCGCAGCTCCCCGACAGCGTCAGAGTCACTGCTTATGATTACAGTCAAGAAGGGGGGACGCTTGTTTGTGGATTTGATGATGGACGCTTTTGTCTATTCAATGTCGAATATTCGGAACGATTTATTGATGGGGTCCGAGAACTCGAGCCATCGATCAAACGAAGTGAAATTTATCGCATCGGTCGAACGGGACATCCTATTGAGTCTATTACCTATGCGGACTCAGGAGATCAGAAAATAATTGCTGTCGTGCAGGATACTGGGGCAAGGGCGACCGTTTCTCTCGTGCGGCTAATGCAAGAACAAACATTGCTTGGTTCCGGTGCAGTGACAATCGACGAAGAATATGATCTAACTAATCAATTCGAAGGTACTCCAGTTCTACTACTAGCAGGAACTCAAGCTGACGCCTTACTGATTGCGACGGATGAAGGCAGAATTTCGTACTTCAACATCGACGATGAAGACTGTGAATTGATGCAGGTTTTTCAACCGTTCGCAGACTTAGCGGATCCGGCGATCAATACGTTGGACTACCTTTTTGGCGGCGTATCTATCGTTATAACCGCCGCGACTGGTGAGAATCGTGTTTTCAGTCTATTTATTCCAGCGAACGGTACCAGTCGCCTATTCGGCCACACCAAGTCGTTCCCGAATTTCACCGAACCGGTCACTAATTACTCTCCGAGTCTTCGCAATAAGGCGTTCCTACTAAGTAGTGATCGTACATTGAGTTTACGGTTCGCCACCAACAGTTCGATCAGGTGGGAGGCGCAACTTGATTATAACATTCGTGATACGGTAATAAGTAGCAAGTACGATCGATTGATGGTTTTAAGCGATGATAGCAACCTTCACGTTTACAATCTGCATGATCCACATCCAACGAGCGGAATTTCCGCGTTTTTTTCACGGCAATGGTTCGAGGGATCACCGTTTCCAAAGTTCGAATGGCAGTCTACCGGTGCATCGGATGACTACGAGCCGAAACTCTCAATGATTCCGTTGATTATCGGAACGCTTAAGGGGACTTTCTACGCAATGCTGTTTGCGACACCACTCGCATTATCGGCGGCTCTCTATACGTCACAGTTTCTTGACCGGCGAATCCGGACAATTGTTAAACCGACTATGGAGACCATGGCCTCGCTCCCTTCCGTGGTGCTGGGATTTCTCGGTGCCCTGTGGTTAGCGCCGTTGATAGAAACGCGGTTGGTTTTTATTTTTTTGCTCATCGTATTATTACCAGTCGGCGCAATTCTGACCGGCTATTGCTGGTCAAGATTGCCGATGAAAATTCAGCGCGGCGTACCGGCCGGTAACGAATTCCTCGTAATGCTCGGAATATTCGTGATCGGGTTTGTCGCCTGCTGGTATCTTGCACCAACTGTTGAACGCCGGTTTTTTTCCGTCGTCGATCCCGTCAATGGTCAAGTAGTCTCTGATTTCAGAGAGTGGTGGCGTCTTACCACCAATACTCCGTTCGAACAGCGGAATTCTCTAATTGTTGGATTTGTGATGGGGTTTGCGGTAATCCCGATCGTTTTCTCGATCGCGGAGGAATCGTTGTCAAATGTGCCGACGGCGCTGAGTTCAGGCGCTCTTGCGTTGGGTGCCAGCCGCTGGCAAACAGCGGTTCGAATCGTTATTCCGACTGCATCTGCGGGGATTTTCTCAGCGTTGATGATGGGGTTAGGCCGTGCCGTCGGGGAAACAATGATTGTACTCATGGTAACCGGAAATACACCCGTTCTCGATTTCAACATGTTTACGGGAATGCGAACACTTTCGGCTAATATCGCCGTCGAATTACCGGAGGCACCGCACGGCGGGACGCTTTATCGAACTCTTTTTCTGGGTGCACTGATTCTATTCATTTTTACATTCTTTATCAATACTCTCGCGGTCACACTGCGGGAACATCTCAGGTCCCGATTTAAAACAGTTTGAGGCGGGCAAAATTATGGTTATAAGTCGAATGAAATCGTAGGCACCTGTATGGAACCCAAAAGAAAGAAAATATCTTCTATTCGATCGACACCGGCTGGAGAGGTTTTTATCTGGTTGAATGCGATGGGATTAGCTGTTGGTTTAATTATGATTTCAGGTATCCTTCTGCTAGTCGTCTACCAGGGGATAATTTCATTCTGGCCCAAGGATGTTCTTGAATTACATGTAGAACCTTCCTCGGTCGGAAGTCTCCCGAATTCCAGAGTAGTCAGTGGAGAGATCGCAAAAAAGCAGAACAAAAAGGTTCGCCGAACACCGTCGCAAGGCGACGATCCGGACATTGAGTGGCAATTATTCGTTGGTAATAAAGACGTATTCGGATTCTCATTCGTGTATGTTGACTACAACTCTATAACGAAAGTCGCGAAACCGGCGGATATTATAGTACTTGAACGGCAAGAATACGGTCGTGCGATCGGTTACGCGATCGCATTGAACAAAGGGAATGTCCGCGTCGTTGAGGCAGGTGCTCGCGAATTTGATCAGACGCTAAATGATAAGCTAAGGCAGACAGAGGAGCGTCGACGTGAGATTAATCGCATTGAAAGAGTAGAAATTGGTCGAGTCAATGCCGCGATGGAGTCGATTCGGTTAAAATTGAAGCGGGCTGCTTCCGATGGAAAATTGGATTTATCCGAAGAATCTGGTGACATTCAGATTTTACGCGAGACCAGCGCTGAATTGACTGTTGAATATGGAGTATTGGAACAGCGTGCACGAGAGTTGAGGGCGCAACAGGACGAATTTCAGCTTCGCTATCGGCTTTCATCCGGAGAAGAGCGCGATATTTCTGTCGGTGAAATTATTGATTATACCTACCCGAATCGATTGGGGCCGCTCCAGAAAATCGGGTTGCTGTTCCAACGTAGTTATCGATTTGCGGTGGAATATCCACGGGAAGCAAACACCGAGGGCGGAATATATCCGGCAATTTTCGGGACGTTTGTGATGACCTTAATTATGAGCCTGATCGTCACGCCCTTCGGAGTGATGGCCGCGATTTATCTAAGTGAATACGCGAAGAACGGACTGTTCGTTCGATTGGTCAGAATAGCGGTCAACAACCTTGCCGGCGTTCCATCGATTGTATTCGGTGTATTCGGGCTGGGATTCTTTGTTTATTTCGTTGGCGGAAATATTGATCAGATTTTTTTCTCGGATAGACTGCCAACGCCAACGTTTGGAACAGGTGGGGTTTTGTGGGCATCATTGACGCTTGCATTACTGACCGTGCCCGTGGTGGTTGTTGCGACCGAGGAGGGGCTCGCTGCCGTGTCAAGGGGTATGCGGGAAGCTGGTTTGGCTTGTGGTGCGTCGAAGTGGCAATGTATACAAAGGATTGTGCTTCCAGCAGCCGCTCCCGGAATCCTGACTGGGATAATCCTAGCCGTAGCGCGTGGTGCCGGTGAGGTCGCACCGTTGATGCTTGTCGGTGTCGTTAAGTCGGCTCCTACCCTTCCGATTAACGCTACATTTCCCTATCTACACTTTGAACAAAAGTTTATGCACCTCGGATTTCACATTTACGACCTGGGATTTCAATCTCCAGACTCAGAAGCTGCGAAACCGGTCGTTTTTGCGACTACTTTCCTTTTGATCATGTTGGTTATCGGACTAAACTTAATTGCGATTTACTTACGTGAAAAGCTTCGGGGAAAACTTGAGGCGACGCATTGAGACAGAAAGTTCACCTGCCGCGCCAGTGGACGGACAAGGCTACGGCGGTCCGGTTGGATGGCCTCCGCTCGCGCGGAGTGCCACTGCCGACGGGTTGCTGCCGGCTTAGGTGGAGAAGAGACTTGAACACGATCGATTCGTAAGAAATAGCGAGTTAAGCAATGCAAACAGTTAATAATGTAGCCGAACCTTCAATGACTTCCGAGGGAGACGTGTCGAATCGCACCGGGCAACAGCCTGTTATTTCGATTCGTGATTTCGATTTTTCATACGGCGGCAATCAAGTGCTTTTTAATATTAACCTTCAGGTTCCCGAGAAGGAGATCGTCGCGTTCATCGGCCCCTCGGGATGTGGAAAATCTACGCTCTTGCGCAGTATTAATCGGATGAACGATTTGATCGCGGGCATCAGTTATTGCGGTGACGTACGAATTAATGACCAAAGCATATTTGACCCGACCCTCGATGTTATTTCTCTAAGAAAGAAAGTGGGGATGGTTTTTCAAAAATCGAACCCCTTCCCGAAATCAATTTATGAAAACGTCGTATTCGGCCTCCGGATAGCGGGGCGCAATAAACGGGAAGAACTTGACGCTGTAGCCGAGGAAAGTCTTAAGCGGGCAGCTCTTTGGGATGAAGTCAAGGACAGGTTGGATAGTAGCGCCTTCGGGCTATCAGGCGGCCAAATGCAGCGCCTTTGTATCGCTCGGGCAATCGCGAACGAGCCTGAGATTATTCTCATGGACGAGCCGTGCTCGGCGCTTGACCCTGTCGCGACTAGCAAAATCGAGGAAATGATCCTTCAACTCAAGGAGAATTACACGATAGTGATTGTCACACACAATATGCAGCAAGCATCACGAATCTCGGACCGAACGGCTTTCTTTTATCTGGGCGAGTTGATCGAGTACAACGAAACGCATGCCCTCTACAGCCGGCCTCGCGAAAAACGCACAGAGGACTACATCACCGGCCGAATCGGTTAGCTGTTGACGTAACCGGAACGAGCAGCGGCGGCATCAATCCTTCACTAGAAACAAGGTATTTAAGAATGGAAACACATTTACAGCGCGAAATCAGCAACCTTAAGCAGCATCTTCTCTCACTCGGCGGCGAAGTGGAGGTGAGTATTGATAACGCCTACAAGGCATTAAAAGGAGTAAAAGTCGACCTGGCGCAACAGATTATCGAGAACGACACGGAAATTGACCAGCGAGAAGTTGATATCGAAGAGGAGTGTCTGAAAATTATGGCGCTTTACCAGCCGGTCGCGAGTGATTTACGCATGGTAATCGGGTTGCTGAAGATGAATAACGATCTCGAAAGAATGGGCGATCTCGCTGCGAATATAGCCGAATACGTCATAGAAATTTCAAAGGGGCCCAGAGTCGTCGTTTCCGACAAATTTGACGAGATTTTTAACGAAGCCCGAAAAATGTTACGCGACAGCCTCGATGCTTTAGTCAATCAGGATTACACATTGGCCCGAAGGGTTTGTGAATCAGACGACATTGTTGACAGACTAAATGTCGATATTATTGAGGAAGTTCAGGCTGAAATACGTAAAGATCCCGAAAGACTTCGCTCCCTAATGTTTCTGATTTCGATTTCTCGAAGTGTCGAGCGAATTGCAGACAGTGCTACGAATATATCGGAAGACGTTATTTATATGCGCGATGGGGAGATTGTGCGACACCATTTGCTGTAGTGATTGATGCTGAATTTATGCGGGACGAAACCTATACTGCAAGCAGTGCAATTTTGGGATAACTCTCAACTAACCGCGCAAGAGAATTCGAACGATATTTCGAAAACCTGACAATTTTTGGCATATTTTACGGCGCGGTTATTATTTTGAGCCGGTCGAAGGTTTAACATTTAGTTATACTGATCGTCTTCGAGTCTTCGACCAAGCGTCGTCTGAATAACTATACGGGTTAAAAAATATCGTTCGAAATTGCTTAGGTAGAAACTTGAAAGTCATCCAAAAATCGTACTGCTTGCAGTATAGATACCGGCTATGAGTAAAGATAAAATTCTGTTGGTCGATGATGAGGTGGATATACTCGAAATGCTTAAGTATCCACTTGAGAGAGAGGGATACGATATTTCTACGGCACTCGATGGAGAGCGCGCCTTGGCTATGTGCAGCGAAATCGTCCCTGACCTGATTATCCTTGACATCATGCTCCCTGGAATCGACGGCCATCAGGTGTGTTATCGGCTCAAGACAGACGAAAGATATAAGCATATCCCAATCATTCTCCTGACCGCTAAGTCCGACGAAACTGACCAGGTTGTCGGACTGAAAATTGGTGCAGACGATTATGTGACAAAACCTTTTAGCCCCAGAGTTCTCGTCGCCCGGGTTGGAGCGATTTTACGACGCGTTCGACAACGACTAGAGGATGCGGACGGGGGCGATGAGATTCTTATCTACGGCGATCTGATTGTTGATCTACGCCGTCACCGGGTGTCTATCGGTGAGCGAAAGTTGACGATAACATCAGTCGAATTTCAAATCTTGTGTTTATTGATCCGGCGATCCGGTCGGGTATATAATCGAAATCAAATTATCGAAGCCGTTCGTGGCGGCGATGTCTATATCTCTAAACGTACTGTAGACGTACATATAGCCGCACTTCGCAAGAAAATGGGGGCCCTGTCGTCGTTGATAGAAACCGTTCACGGTGTTGGCTATCGATTTCGGGAGAGGCCGTGAGGGGGATGAAATTATTCTGGTGGACTTTCGGCTGTCTCAGTATTTCCATGACACTAGGGGTTCTTATTTTTTCATACTACCAATTCCAAATCTACCATAGGCTCGAATCTCTGTCGCAATCCGAAAGGCTAAAAGAATATGGAAATTTGTCTCGTCGCGTCATTACGGCTCAGTTCCAACGAATAAAGAAGTCGCGTTCCGCGGGGAACGATATATGCCGGGACCTCGCATTGAGAAGTCGATCTCGTGTAACACTAATTACCGAGGAGGGAATAGTCCTAGGCGATTCGCTGTACGGGTCCAACTATCGCGTGGATGAAATGACCCTTTCACAGGAGTATTCGACCAAATTTGATCCATCGACCGGCGGTGAGATAATGAGTCACTCGACTCTGATTTCCGGGCCGGAAGGTATGAAGAAGGTATATCTGCGCCTTTCGCGCCCAATTATCGGTGACAGGGAGAAGATAAAGATCTTCTTTCAAGAGTCGGGACTGGCGGTTCTGTCATTCGTGTGTTTGATCATACTTTGCTCAGCAATCATCTCGAGCAAAATCGACGGCGCTATATCTCGCGTCGTTACCTCCGTGATAAAGTTCCAATCGGGCGACCTGCGGCACCGAATTCCAAGCTCCGAATTCATGGAGATCCAATATTTAGGCGATGCCCTGACAAGGATGGCTGAAACCCTGAAAAATAACCGGGAAATACTTCAGCAGAACATGAATCAGTGGGAGGGGATTTTCGCCAGTATGCGAGAAGGCGTCCTGGTCCTTGATTATGATTACAAACTTCGTATTCTAAATGACGCCGCGATCGAGTATTTGGGGTTAACGGCAAGAAGAGATTATCTCGGCGTATCCTTGTTGGACGTAATTAGACATCCGGAGTTAAATGCCATCATCAGAAGTCTTTCAGAAGGGGATCAATACGAAGAATCCGATATAGAAATAGACACAGGAGATAAGAGCTACTACGTTATTTCCGGAACGCGTTTGAAGGTTAACCCAGAACAGCCAATGGGCTATTTACTCGTACTTCGTGACATTACTCGAATACGTAAGCTAGAGCGGGTGAGAAAAGATTTTGTAGCGAATGTCTCTCATGAACTGAAGACACCGATAACGGTAATTAAGGGAGTTGTGGAGTCTTTATCCGACTGTATACAGGACGACCCTGCGCGGGCCGCAAATTTTGTCGATACTATCGACAGGAACACCGACAGAATAAATAGAATCATTGATGATTTGTTATGTCTGGCAAATCTGGAACAGGACGACTCCCAGAGCAGAGACGAATTTTATAGCCGGGGGATTGCCGAGACTGTGGCAGATGCGGTTGCGGCCTGTAAAACGACGTTGAGCCAAAAAGAAATAGAGGTGAAAATTAAAATAGAGGACGAAGTAATTTTAGGAAATCATCGTCTTCTCGAGCAGGCACTCTCGAACCTGATCGATAACGCAGCCAAATACAGTAAAAGGAATTCGATTATTTCGTTGGAATCAAGGATAGTAGATAACTCACTGGAGCTTCGAGTGCAAGATGCGGGAATTGGTATAGCAGCATCCCACCAACGACGAATCTTTCAGCGCTTCTACCGTGCTGATTCCTCACGTGACCGAAGCACAGGAGGAAGCGGTTTGGGATTAGCTATTGCAAAGCATATAATCCAAGTGCATGGCGGTACAATCGGGGTCGAAAGTACCCCAGGTAAAGGCAGTTGTTTTTTCGTTCGTCTCCCTATAGCAGTAGACGATCCCAGAATAGACCAACCAGTGTTATCTGCTTGACCGACTTCTCTCCTTTCCGCCCCGGATACATTGCTTTTTCCGAGGCTTCCAGTTGTTAGTTTCTCTTACCCTCTTGCTTCTTTCTTATTCCTACAGTTTCTATATCGCGTGTATAATCGTACAACCAATGTGCACAGGCTTAAACGGTTGATTGCATAGAGTTGACCTTCACGCGGCATTCTAATTGACGAATTTTTTATCCAGGGGCCGGAGCGTGATCGGGAGTTTCCTTAAATAACTATGATAATTAAATCGGGATTGGAATAAAATTACCGCGGGGTAATTTTACCAATAGAATGAGTGCGAGGATTCAGTGTATTCTCCCCGGGGGCTTATCTCGGCACCAATGCCCCGCCTGATTCCGCATCTCAATTCATGCTTTCATTTGCACCGCAATGGGGCCGAATCAGAAGGGGAGGGGCTCAGTGGTGGCATGACGAAATTGGAAAACGCGGGTGGGAATATCTTCGAGGTGATTTCAAAATCAATTATCAGAGTGGGACCACGCAAGCAATGCAAATAATAAGGAGAACGCAGGGAATGAAATCCACGAATAGGAATGGTCTGGTACTATTCATTTTTCTCAGTACTTGTATCGGTTACGCGGCCGAAATAAATGAGGGCGAGCTGATACGGCTTATTCGGAACCTTCAAGAGCAAGTGAATCAACAGCAGAAAGAGATTCAGTCCTTGCGGGCGTTAGTCGAGAATAAGGGTGTGGAAGGAATCGACGAAATGGAACCGGTAACAGCGCAAAGGACGTTTAATTCGCTACCGGCGGTCGGGTTTCCCGCCGGCTCGTCTCATGACGACGCGGATCTTGATCGTATTCCAGACAGTCACGCAGCGATCAAAGAAACCGCCGGGGTTCAACTCGGAAAAATGATTGATGGCTTATCGATTAAAGGGGACCTCCGATTACGCTACGAGGCGCAAGAGAGGACGCTCGCAGGTTCAACGGTTGAGCAGTCACGTGATCGCTACCGTGTCCGGTTGCGCATCGGCGGAGTCTGGCACAACGTAGACGATAGCTGGGAGATCGGCGTCGGTCTTGCGACGGGCAGTTCAGGCCCGAGATCTTCGACTAGCACGAATCAGTCGTTCTCGAACAACGGGGTGTTTCAATCGAATGAAATAAATCTGGACTATGTCTACGCCCGTCACAGCTGGGACCTGGAAGCCGGGGAACTTGATTTAGTCCTGGGGCAACAAATTCATCCATGGGAGAAAACGACTACATTCATGGTCTGGGACAACGATGTGCGCCCGGTCGGGATCACCGGAGACTATAAAGTTGAGGGTTTCTTTATAAAGGGTGGTGTCTACGACGTCTTAGGCGCCGAAAGCGCAAGTGCCGGCGGCGAGAACGCCGAGGTTTTCATGGTCGGCGGGCAAGCGGGGTTTCAATTTGATAACGACGATAGTGGAGTCATACTGGCTGTCGGATACCAAGACTACAATAGTCAGGCCTATGAAGCCGTCAATTCGGAAGTAACGGTAGACGGGGCGGCTCTCACGTTGACGAATAAGGCGGACTTCAATCTCGGCGAGTTGTTTGCCAAAATTCACACAAAAACCGAGAACACAAAATTAAGCCTTCATGGTCACTGGGTGAAAAACTTCGGAGCAGACGATCTCGGCGGGAGCCAGGGGGGGCGCGGTTTGAGGGCAGAAGACGAAGATACTGCGTGGTTGGTTGGTGGTACAGTTAAATGGGGCAAAACCGAATTCGGCGTTGATTATGCGCATATTGAAGCCGACTCAGTGTTCGCTCCGGTCAAGGATGGCGCTTTCGGTGATGGCGCAGGTACGAGCATCACTAACATAGAAGGATTAAGGATTTCAGCGACGTATAATTTCACTAAAACAATGTTGCTCCAAGGGATCTTGATGGACGTTGAGGAAATCGAACGCGGAATCGGCGGTGCCGCGCAGAGTAGTGAAGGCGATGGAAAACTGTACCAGCTTGACGTGGTCTACAAATTCTAGAGGGCACAGTCGTCGGTTGAAGAAAGTGATTATTTGAACATCATTGTACGTTGCGAGAACGCAAATCGAATGACCGTCGGGGCAATGATTACTACTCCATGTCAAGCATGACGCCTCATGATTGATCAATTGGGCAAATCATTGCGGTAGATCTCAATATCGGGGATATGCTGGTATACAGCGAAGATATACGAGTACGGGCGATTTAAGACGGTTCCGTTCGCATCACGGGCCTGTGCCCACTGGTACTCTGGCCGGAACTCTATGATGACTTCCTGGTCATCAACACGGTCCGTGAATTTTCCTCCGTCCTTACCTAACCGCTTGTGGAGTTCTGAATACGGATAAATTCGGCGGATTTGTTTTCCCATGCTTATTCCGAGCACGCGTTCTTTCGGGTGGAATCCAACCTTTTCAGCATCGTAGAGTTTTCGTAAAGCAGGTTTCTTGTGGCCGATGCCCTGTTTTTCCGTTGTCTCATAATCGCCGTACGGATTTCCGCTGCGATATATTCCTGGTCGGAGGACCAGAGTTCCCCGGAAGTGTTCGAGAATACCGCGATCGGATAACTTCAAACCAAGTACGCAAGAAATATCGAACGATTTTCCGAAAACTCTAAGGCGTTCGGTATACTATAATCGCTACACCTGTTTGCTTGCTACGGCAGACTTTGCTTATTAGAACTGATGACTGACTGTTTAATGGAGTTACTCCTATGTCCTCATGTCCCTCGTGTGATTGTGACTTAACTCAGAGAGAATTGCCAGATAGTTTGTGCCCCGAGTGCGGCAATTCGTTAGCTGCGTTGCATGATACCGTTACGATGCCAGCGGACGCCAGTAACCTCTGGGATAAGCTTCTAACGACCTGGGCAATGCCCGAGGGTGATGCCGCTGCCATCGAGAGCCACACAGATTTGGGCTCTCGAATCGCTGTGAAGTCACGGGCTTTATCCGATATAGATGAGACAGGTTCTGACGACACCGACTTTGAATTGATCCGGGTGTTGGGAAAAGGCGGTATGGGAACGGTATACGAGGCCCGTCAGACCTCTGTCGATCGAATAATTGCGCTGAAGATGATGAAGCCTGATCTGGCGAGGAGTGCGAAGGTTCGCGCGAAGTTTCTGTCAGAGGCGGTCGTAACAGGCGATCTGGATCATCCTAATATTGTTCCGATATACGACGTCGGCGTGAATGATGACGGCCGACTTTTCTACGCGATGAAATACGTCAAGGGCGTTCCTTGGAAAGACGTTATGCAGAAAAGGTCGGTCGTCGAGAATATCGAGATCCTGCTTCGTGTAGCCGACGCGGTCGCGTTTGCCCACTCCCGGACAATTATCCACCGGGACCTCAAGCCAGAAAACGTTATGCTTGGAGACTATGGCGAGGTCCTTGTTATGGACTGGGGAATGGCGGTATCGACTGTTGGCCGCGGCAAAGCAGAAAGTCTCGGAAATATAGAGAGCATAGGCGGAACCCCCGCCTATATGCCGCCGGAAATGGCCAAAGGAGATGTCTCGAAAATAGGGCCGGGGAGTGACATTTATTTACTTGGCGCGATTCTTTATGAGATTCTTACCGGCAGACCTCCGCACGACGGTACTACCGTGTCAGAGTATCTCCAGTCTGCAGTAGACAACGAAGTTCAATCGGTCGACACCGACTTGGAAGGCGTTGGCGAACTCGTCAACGTTGCATTGACATCACTAAAAACAAACGTCGACGAGCGCTTTGAGAACGTGCAGGCATTTCAAACTGCCGTCCGCCGCTACCTTTCTCATGCGGAGAGTATAATCCGGACTAATCGTGCAACGAAAGATTTGGCGCGTGCAAAGGCAAGTCGCGAGTATGATGATTTCGTACTTACGCTTTTCGGGTTTCGCGAGGCGTTGTCGCTTTGGACTGGGAATCGGGAAGCTGAGACCGGGGAACTGGAAGCGAGATACGCCTACGCCGAGTGTGCTTATCGAAAGGGAGACTATGATTTAGCGAGCACATTGTTGTCGGCCGACGATGGGCAGCACGCTAAGCTACTGAAGAAAATCACCAAAGCCCGCGACGTTCAGCGGGCACGAAAAAATCGGCTTAGTTTAATTTTGCGGCTCGTACGTGGCCTTGTATTCCTGATTCTACTTACTCTCACGATCGCGATTTTCTGGATAAAACAGGAAAAGAACAAAGCGGATGCTGCGCGAATCGTCTCTGAAAACGCTAGAAACGCCGAGGTTATCCACCGACGCAATGCAGAGCATGAAAAGGAAAAGGCGATTGCAGCGCGGATCGCTGAAGAAGAGCAACGCAAGCGAGCAGAAGAACAACGACGACTGGCGGAAGCGCAGCGCGTACGTGCCGAGCAAGAAACCGAGAAAGCGCTGGCGGCACAGTTATCCGAAATTCGACAACGCGAAAAGACGAAGATCGCCGAGCACGCGATCGAGGAAGCTCGGGATACCCTTACCAGGCAGAGTTTGAAAACGCTGTCCGCGGAGGCACGCGCGGCTGAAGCTCAACGCCAGAACCTCGATGCTATCTATATAGCGACCCTCGCGCTTATCAATAATAAGATTAAGGAGTCGGCGTTCTACGAGGCAGAGAAGCTCTTATCGGAGTGTCCAAAGGAAGTAAGAAATTGGGAGTGGGGCCGTTTTCGATATTTGTGTCGACCGCGCGCGGTTGAGTTGTCCGGGCATATAGACAAAATAACGGCGGTGAATTTTAGTGAAAACGACAGCAAAATCATCACCGCAAGTTTAGATAATACGGTTAAGCTGTGGGATGCGACTACCGGCGATATGTTGGGATCCGTGCGAGTGGAAAGCGAGGGAGTTAGGTCCGCAGTGTTTGTGCGCGACGGGAACCAACTCGTTGTTGCGGGGGGTGACGGGAGCGTAAATATTTGGGATGCGAAGTCGGGGGATCAGCTCTCTGAAATAACCGGTCCTAATCCCAGAATCTCTGCTATGTCGATTTCGCCAGACGGAGAGTTCTGTATAGCCGGATACGGGAGTGGGGATAGTGAAATTTGGAGGATTCATTCCCGCACACGTCCTATAAGACTACCCGGCCACCGCGGAGCCGTCACATCAGTCAGTTGTTCGGCGGATAAGAGGACTATTGTCACAGGAAGCAGGGATCGCCGGGTGAGAGTCTGGGAGACCCCAATCGTGATGAGGACCGCTGAAATCTATCTTGAGACTAACGGTATTAATGCAGCGGTTGAAGCTAACGTAGACAATATTTCCCCGATTCAAGAGCGGCGTGAACTCGCAAACCCGCGGGTGCCCGGGGTCGTTGGAATGGGGAATATTGAAATTACTTACCGTGAAAACACACAACGAGCTGCGACCAAAAACATATTCGATTACACCGCAGTGGTTACAGCTGTAACTTTGTCGCCACGCGGCGATCGTATTTTTGCGGCCGGCGAGGATAACATGGGCCGCATGTGGGACACGGCAACGGGCGAATTACTGCTATCACTTACCGGACACACTGGTGGAATTCGGGCCGCTGTGATTTCGCCCAATGGACGGCGGATATTAACGGGGAGCGATGACGGTACTGCTCGAGTTTGGGAAACGACATATGGTAAAACAATCATGGTGCTGCCTGTTACAGGGGAAAACGTTACGGCAGTCGGATTCTCCGCGACCGGCAATTCGTTCCTGACGGGTGATCGGGTTGGTCGCGCAATTTTATGGTCAATGCCAATAAACGAAGTTGAGAAATTACTTGGAGGACACACGTCGCGAGTCACGGCTACCGCATTTTTCCGGGATGGGCGCAGGGTCATAACGGGATGCAATGATGGTACTCTGCGAATATGGGATTATCAAACAGGTCGAAAATCGAGAACCATTCGAGGCGTGGAGGAGTCGGTTGTTGCCGTATTCGTCGCCACGAACTCCAGTTTGATATGCAGTGTGAATTCAGATCGATCTGTAAACTTTTGGGATAGTGGATCGGGGGCCTTTTTATACAGATTAAACGGGCTTGGCGATATAAGCAGTGTCGACAGGATTCCCGAAAAAGTTCGGGAGGTCGCCGTAAGCAGGAACAATGAGATATTGCAAGCGTTAGCGTTGATAGACAGTATTCCTGAGTCCGGCAAAGATGGCCGAAAACTAAAACCAACTTACTCGCCCGATGGAAGCCAAGTGCTGATCAATACATCAGATCGGCAGATACAATTATGGGATGCCCTGAATGGGAACGAACTATTCTCTCTGGAAGGCCACACTGACGAGGTTGTCCATGCAACATTTTCCCCGGATGGGAGAAGGATTTTGACTGCTGGAAAGGACAAGACCGCGAAACTATGGAGTACACAAACTGGGTTAGAGCTCGTGACACTCAACCACGGAGACGCGGTTCACTATGCTGAGTTTTCATCGAATGGACGGTATATTATAAGTAGTAGCGATGACGGGAATTGCATGGTATGGCAAGCGGACAACTGGGATTCGCAGTGACGATATTTTTCCGATATTCAGGTCGTAACAAAGCCCTCATAGGGAGCGTATCCGAGACTATGCTTTTCGCGACTCATTCGCGATCCCCAAAATTGTACTGCTTGCAGTATGAAATATTGGAGTGAGCCATTCCGAAAACGGCAGCAATGCCAATATAAGCGCTGTCCGCAGTAGAGAGGATGGACTGTCTACTCAGGCACGGCGCGAAGTAATGAAGACTATGACAACAGTACATCATCAGGTTACACACGAAAGTCTCCTCTTACGGCTGAAAGATGTCCACGACGGACGTGCATGGGACAGGTTTTATAACACGTACAAAGGCTTAATCCTTAGCTATGCGAGGCGCAAGGGATGTACGGAGCAGATGGCACAGGACGTTCTTCAGGAAACATTCATTACTCTTACAAAGAAAATGCCATCGTTTGAATACGACAGACTAAAAGGAAAGTTTCGCGGATTTCTGCTCGTAATCGTAAAAAGCCGGATCGTGGATGCCTATAGACGCGAGAATAAACATACGAAACTTGGCCGAATTATACCAGACGGGTTGCCTGGCATGGATTTATCAGAATGTGCCACCTCGACAAATGACTGGGAGGCGGAATGGGATAGGGAATGGGAGAATAACCTCCTTTTGGAGGCACTCAAGAAGGTTAAGGAGCGTGTAAAGCCCCATATCTACAATTCGTTTCGAATGTACGTCTTGGAGAAGCGTTCAGCAGATGAAGTCTCCAGGTCTCTGAATATCCCCAAGGACAATATATATGAACATCGACGTCGACTCACTGAATTATTGCAGAAAGAAGTGGCGCTATTACGTAACGAGTGGGGAGAATAAGCGTGAAACGTAAACTTGAAAGCGATCTGGTTGATGCCTATAGCGCCCGTGAAACCATTGCTCCTATTACCTTCAACAAAACTCGCCTTGACAAAACACGAAAGCTGCTAATCGCAAATGCGCCGCCGCAACAGGCCGGAGGATTTCTTTTGGTCGTCAGTATGAGCGAGCAACCTTACTGGTATCATCTTAGTGATAAGACAATCATTGGTCGTACAGAAGAGGCTGATCTCGTACTTGGCCACCCCTGGGTATCAAAGAAACATTGTATTATTGAGTTTGACGGTACCGATTGGGAAGTTCGAGACACTGGGTCGCGAAATGGGGTGTTCATTAACAGCGAGAGGAAAGAATATCACTATTTAAAGGAAGGTGACGCAGTTCAAATCGGGAGTTTTCTTGTAATTTTCGTACAGGGCTCTGCCGCGGTGACCACTTGAACAGTAAAGCGAAACGGACTTAAGGCCGACGTAGTGAGTTGAATTTCGGGGGGAGGGGGTTTAGTCCTGTTAACTTGGGATTAGTACCTGTACTCTTAACTTGCGTGCGTTAAGAATTTGCAGGGTAGCCTACATTATGCATAAAATTTCTATTGCGAATACGTATCTTATTTCATCTAAAAGAGTTATGAAGAACGTCGGATCTCGAAATATTTCAATATTTTTTCACCCCGACAACCTCCATGACTCATTAACCTAAAACAAGCTATGTATTCTCATGACGAAATTTGTGCATAATATAGGCTAGCCTACTTCCAGTATTTCGAATGAATTTGATCCTGGGGTACTGTTGAAATATGCTCGTTTATATTAAACGGCTTCAGTAGTAAGAGCCGGGCAAAATCGCGTACAACGATTCCTGTCCACTCCACGGGCACCTGTGCTGCGTCGAAAACCAATAGTACTTCAGCTAGCATTGAAGCTGCTCCGGTAAAAAGGTTGCGATCGCGAACCACATTGTGCGCGGATAATTTTCGCCCGACTTCACTTATACCGTGTCCGATCCAATATGGACTCGTAATCACAACGTCTACGGGATAGTGCCAGACTCGCCACGGATATTTCAACTTCGGCTTAAGGAAGTTCCACCAATGAACGGTTGGGTGTCTACTGAAGTACACGACTTCTTCGCCAACGGTTTCAACGTCGACCAAGACCGCTGTCACGGGGAAGAAAACGACTTTCATCGTCTTAACACCCAAGCTTTCTGTGTCTTCCAGATAGTGTTCACCGTCGATGACCACGTATTGAGCATCTGCAACGTCAATAGCAGACGTCGTGTCAGAATAGCTGAATACCAGCAACGCGGCGGTAAAAAAACAAGCGGTACCCCTTCTACTTAAACTACCCATCGTCTCCTCGTAAATTTCAGTTCCAGCTGGTACAAATTTCAGAGTTGATTAAAATACAGCGATCCGGCGATTAATCAACAGAGTCTGCCGAAGACATGATTGACCGAACGTTTTATAATTCGACTGTTGAGTTCCGTTTCTCACGAACCGTCGTAGCCGGACGGTATTCCTATCGCTGACGAGTTGTACTATCCTGAACGTCGTGAAATTCGGACTGCTGAGGGGGGGACTGATATTTACTCCAAGAGTTACTATCGGCAACAATCAGTTTGCCTTTCTTGACTGTCCCCAGGCGAGTTACTACCGTATGGCCGTTGTCGTCTATGATTTTAACACTAGAACCCGAGGAAGCAAATGAATGATTTTGGTTTGGGAGATGTTATAAAGCTCCAAAAGTTGGCGGATATTTTGATCGAGTTCGGCGTGAACTACAGTTTTCAGCTCTTCGGGGCCCTGATTGTACTGATTGTTGGGATATTTATCGCAGTGTTCGTATCGAAGTTCGCGCTGAAGCTATGTGAGAAGCACAATGTCGACGTGACGCTCCGGAATTTTATAGCTGGCATCGTGAGGTTAATTATCCTTGGTTTTGTTATTATTATCAGCCTGGGAAAAATCGGCATAACGGTGACCCCGTTCATTGCCGCGATCGGCGCTTTAACGTTTGGTGCGGGCCTGGCAATTCAGGGGCTGTTGTCCAATTATGGTGCCGGTATAACCATTATTATCACCCGCCCATTTATCGTAGGTAATACGATCCGTGTCCTGGGCGTGTCCGGCGTCGTGACTGAGATCAAGTTGAGTTGGACGATATTAACAAACGAAGATGACGAAGTAATAACAATACCAAACAAACATATCATCGGCGAAATTTTGCATAATTCATTCGAGAACCGCATAGCTGAAGCTACGATCGGGATTGACTATTCGAGCAGCCCGGAAAAGGCGATAGAAGTGATAAAAGCGGTGCTCGCGGAATTCTCCGAGATTGGGGGCTCTCCAGGTGCACAGGTTGGAATAGAGGAATTCGGCGACTCATCTATAAATATTGGTGTGCGCTATTGGGTTCCGACTCAGAAATTTCACCAAACACAATACAAAGTAAATCTAGCTGTGTTTAACGCACTTCTTGAAGCGGGAATATCGATACCATATCCGCGACGGGATATAACGATATTGAAGGGGGAGTCTGTAGTTTAGACCTAAAATAAGCGGACATTCCGATTCGTAATCTTACTCGTGATTTTTCTGATTTTTGAGGAGAGATTTGAAAGGGTTTACGATTATGATTACGAGTACGAAGAAAATCCAACGAAAAGTTCGCTGGGCTTGGGCCTAGACTAAGTTGTCCTTTGCGAAATTTACGGCGTTATCGAATATCTGCTTTCCCGAACCGTCGGGCGGCAGTGTCCCATCTATCTTCTGACGGCCCCAATGGGGGTGATTGTATGGAGATAAATACGCCTCTGGATGTGGCATTAAGCCGAATATACGACCGGAGGAATTGCAAATACCGGCGATCGCATTTTCAGACCCATTCGGGTTATCCGGAAACTCAGTTGCGATTTTTGTAGTGTCAGCTGAGGCATAACGCAGAGCAACCAGTTTTTTTTCTTCCAGTTTTTCGATCGTAGCCGTATTCTTTGCTACGAACTTACCTTCACCATGTCGAATCGGTAAAGAAATTTTATCGATGCCTTTCGTGAATACGCAAGGCGAGGCCGGATCGCACTTAAGATTTACCCACGCGTCGCGAAAAGTCCCTTGACTATTCGTCGTTAAAGCTACCTCTGACTCGAAATCCCCGGCTCCCAGAGCCGGGACGAGCCCCATTCGTGTTATCGTTTGGAATCCATTGCAAATTCCAATAATCAGTTTTCCATCATTTATGAATTCCGTCAGAGGCGCTCCCAGGCGGTACTTCGTCCGATTGGCGAGAACTGTACCTGCGCCCAAGTGGTCGCCAAAAGAAAATCCCCCCACGAATGCGAGGATGTGATGCTCGCGTAGCTTCCCGGAGTCCGCGACAAGATCTTTAAAATGGATCTTTGTCGTTGTGGCACCGCAAATTTCAAATCCTATTGAGGTTTCGTTCTCGCAGTTAAGCCCGTACCCCGTAATGATGATGACTTTTACTTTGCTACTCATACATTAATATCCATTTTCCACGGTCACCGCGAGTCGAGTGTAGTTTTATATGATTTAATCATGTCACTGATCTGTAATGAGACGACCAGGTCTCTGTTTCGAACAAACATAAGCTTTTCATCGCCGACCACCTCGCCGACACACGCGATCTTCGTGTCCGCCATAACGGTCTCGAACCGACTCTGGTTTCGTGGCGGTATAGTGACGATAAAGCGGCTGTTGCTCTCCGAGAATAACAATTCAATCAAATTCAAGGTCTCTGATACGGGAATGGCATCGACATTGATCCGAAGTCCGAGGCGCCCGGCTATCGCGACCTTCGCGAATCCGGCAGCTAAACCGCCTATTGCCGGAGTATGAATAGAATGACACAGTTCTTCAGTCGTTGCGCTTGAAAGCGCCTTATACGTCCTAATCGCTGAGATCGCGTCTACGCCGGGCACCGCTCCGCTCGTCAGATCGCACATGGCGTGGTACTCGCTGCCACCCATTTCCCGGCCGGTCGTTCCGATGATATAGACAAGGTCTCCAACTTTCTTCGCATCCAAGGTGACGGCAAGAGAGACATCGTTCATTTTTCCGACCGTCGAAAATAACAGCGTGGGTGGCACTGATATTTTTACGCCGCCCTTTGTGCTGTCATTCTTCATGCTGTCCTTGCCTGAAATACAAGGGACGTTATAGAGTTTTGTAAAGTCGTATAATGCCTTATTCGCGCGGACAAGTTGCGCCAATTTATATTCGCCATCAGGATTTCCAGCCGCCTTAACGGGATCCGGCCAACAGAAATTATCGATCGCTGCGATTCTATCTAAACTACCACCGACTGCTATGATCCGGCGCACAGCAAGGTCTATAACGGACGCGGCCATATGATATGTGTCGATATCTGAATACCTTGGCAGGACGCCGTGAGCAAGGACAATGCCTTCTTTCGACAACGGCGCGATCATATTCACTGTCGCATCTGACACGACATCGCAGGCAACTCCGACAAATGGCTTAATGATACTTAACGCCTTTACTTCATGATCGTATTGACGAGCTTTGAACTCGTTAGAACAAATATTCAAGCGCGCTAAGAGGTTCAAAATCAGCTGTTCTAAATTTGATTCTGGCACAGTATCAGTAGTCGCCGGGTCGTTAAGTTGAGGACAGTCCCACTTGGCGGTTAATTGCATTCGCGGGCACCCTTCGTGCATGAACTCAAGATCCAGGTATGCGATCGTCTGCTCTTTGTACACGACGTGAAACTTACCGGTATCCGTAAACTCGCCGAGGACACTGATCTCGACATCGCGGCTTTTCGCTAAAGCACTGAATTCCTCAATCTTATCGGTGGGTACAGCAAGAGACATTCTTTCCTGGGACTCGGACAATAAAATTTCCCAAGGTTGAAGGCCCGGATATTTAAGCGGAGCGTTGCTGAGATCGAGCTTACAGCCATTGCTAACCGCTGAAATTTCGCCGATGCTTGAAGATAAACCACCGGCGCCGTTATCGGTAATAAATCTATACAACCCCAAATCTCGCGCTTCAATGATAAAATCTGAGAGCATCTTTTGCGTAATCGGATCTCCGATCTGGACCGCTTGCGATGGCGACTCCTGAGTAAGTACTTCGCTGGAGAATGTTGCACCGTGAATTCCATCTTTCCCGATGCGTCCGCCAGCCATCACTATAAGATCGCCTGGCAGGATGTCCTTTTCGTAGCCGAGACTTCCATTGATTCGTTTGGGCAAGGTCCCTACAGTTCCGCAGAAGACGAGTGGTTTTCCGATAAAACGTTCATCGAAATACTCCCATCCCAAAGCGTATGGAATCCCGCTTTGATTGCCGCCTTCAATGACTCCCTGGTGAACGCCATCACGTATACGCTCTGGATGAAGCAGGCCAGCGGGAACTTCCTCAGACGCTGTAAAAGGCGAACCGAAACAATAACCCCAAACGTTCAATAACAGATTAGCGCCCATTCCGGTCCCGAGTGGATCCCTGTTTACTCCAACGATTCCGGTCATCGCACCGCCGTAAGGGTCGAGTGCAGACGGACTGTTGTGGGTCTCGACTTTGTAGACCAAATCCAGGTCGTCATTAAATGCGATAACCCCGGCATTGTCTTTGAAGACTGATAGTAGCCAGTCCACGGTGTCCGCGATTTCAAAGGTGCTTTTCTTAATGTACGTTTTGTACAAACTGTCGATGATCTCTTTATTGCCATTCTCGTCAACGTACTCAATAACAGCGTCGAAAATTTTATGTTTACAGTGTTCGGACCAGGTTTGGGCCAGCACTTCCAGTTCAACGTCCGTTGCGCGCTTATCGAGTCCGACTGATTGGCGTCCAGCGGTATCGCCAATCCGCATTAGATAGTCCCGTATTGCTTTCATTTCGCCTAATGACAATGCCCACTGGCGGTCGGCGCTGAGACTTCTGAGACAGTCATCGTCAGTATCCAGATTAATTTTCTCTACATTTGTCTCCGTTGAAATGATGTATTCTGGTTGATTGACCGGAAATCCCTTGCTTGTACACTCGTCCCGAGGCAGGCAAAGAATTGAATTAATCAACGGGTTGGCGAGTAGTCCGGTTGCGATCGACTCAACTTTCGGTCGATCGAGGTCCGTTCCGTAAAACAAATACTCCATCGAACTATAGATCCGAGTTACATCCTGCGCGTCTTTTCCGAGTATGTCACCGAGGGCAACCAACGCGGTATTTGATACATTATCTGTTACGCCTGGCAGAAAACCAATAACTATTGCCCAAGTCCATTGATTGTCGCTAACCTCACCCAAATTAACTTTCTCGGTGACTGAATTTACGATCTCCTCACCAAACTTTCGGGCGTCAGGTTCTAGAATATCCGAATAAAGGGAGTATACCGTTCGAGTCGCGACCCTTTGGATTGCGATACCAAGGATGGTAGAGATTTTTTTCGCGACCTTCTTGCCGGTGATATCGAGATCCTGGGTCAAAGGTATGATTTCAATTCTATAGTGCATAAATCGAGTTTTTTGAGTGGGAATGACTTTGTTTCTGAAAGCGAAGACTCAGTGTAAAGAGCAAACTGAAACTTATAGTTTAACCACAGTTTGCCTAGTTGTATATTCCATTTAAAACGTTATTTTTAATGAGCAGGGTAAATGTCATTCCAGTAGCTATGGATGTCCCCGGGATTTTGCAGAAGACGGGGATATCCCCGCGGCAAACGGTTGGCATTCCGGTTGACTTCGAATTACTAGTGCAAGATATTCTAAACCGGCCCTGGCAGCAAGTATAAACCTACCGGCATCGATGAGTCAGAACGATAGTTGTTAACAACAAAAATACTTAATTCCAGATTATAATGAGTACTGAATTTTCTAATCACAACGACGCCAACCCTTCCGAAGTTCCCGCTTCCGATAACCGCGCCGCATTGGTGGATGGGGGGAAGGTCCTTCCCGATACTCTCGCAAGTCGCTACAAGATCATTAGAGAAATTGGGGAGGGTACGGTTGGCAGTGTTTATCTTGCACAAGACCAGAAACTCAATCGATATGTGGCGATTAAGCGCTTAGATAAGACCAATAGCCGTACGACGGTCGCGATTCAACGTCGTTTTCTGCGCGAGGCACAAATGGTCGCGTCGTTGGGGCATATGCACATCGTAAATATCCACGACATAGGCAAGGACGAAACCGCGTACTATATAGCGATGGAATATGTTCCAGGCCCTAAACTTTTAGATGACGTTGAGGACGTTACACCATTGCCGCCGGTTACGTTACGGGATCTGATCGAAGCGCGTGGTACGATGAATGAGCAGGATGTTAAGGGCATGATAACGAAGATTTCTCGCGCGCTGGAATACGCACACGCGCGTGGGGTTGTGCATCGTGATCTTAATCCTTCTAATATCCTTTTGGACGAAGAGTTTGAGCCCAAGCTGACTGACTTCGGACTATCCAAGCCTATTGGGCACGGCGGCAGCGTGGAGATCACCCTGATCAGCGGCATGTCCCGCGCGTCCGAATATATTGCTCCCGAACAATGGACCGATTCCGAGGTCGATGAGCGGGTTGATATTTATGCATTGGGCGGCGTGATGTGGTTCATGTTGACGGGGAAAACGCCCAAGGAATTCGACGAGGCGATTGTTCCAGCTGATTTACAGAAACCCCTGGCCACGGCGTTATGTCACAAGCCGAGCGAGCGATACAGAACGGTTCAGGCCTTTACCGCTGCTTTTGACCCTACAACCCAGGCACAACAGGAACCAGGATCCGGACCAGATCCGGTGCATGAAGATGAAATAGCGAGCGACAAATGGCAATGTCCTACCTGCAGAAAGGTGAATCCAGATGCCGCGAAATACTGTGTGAAATGCGGAACGTACGGACTGGAAGCCTGTCCGGTCTGCGAAAGTGAGGTCCGTGTCGGAATCCAGTTTTGCCCCAATTGCGGAATCGATGTCAAGCAAGCTGAGAAATCAGCCTCGTTCGTCGCGGAGGCGAAGAATTTTGCGGAGTTCAACGAGTATGAGTCGGCGCTTAACGCGGTAAAAGATTTGGATAGTAGAGCACATCCAGAAGTATCGGACCTGGCGAAAGAGTGGCGCAATATCGTTCTAAACCGCCGCAATCTTTTGACAGAATTTGATTCGGCGATTCGTGTGTACAGTATGGAAAAGGCGATAGAGATTCAAGCCGCGATAAAACCACTGATTCCTGAAGAGTGTTTATCCGAAAGTGCGGATTTCGATGTCGTAGTAAAATACTCATCACTGGTCACCGAGTTGAAAGAGTTATTGCGAGACTCAGCTGCGCGGGCGCAGGACGATTATAATCTTGAAAATTACGCGGACAGCATCGACCAATTGAATAAGGTTTGCGGTATTGAAGCATGCCTGACGATTAACACAGAACTCCAAAATGTTAACAAAGATCTGGATAAACTGGTAACCAATGCAGGATTGGCGCTCGGGATGAATTGCATTTCCCGTGCCTATGATATGCTTTTGTCAGCTGCTCCGTGGACAGGAAGTAATTTAGGCAAACGACGGGAAACGATGGTTACTCATTGCGAGGAACTACTGGACAAGAGAGAGGAACTGATAGACAACCTCGAGGAAACTATTCGACGAAGCCAGTATTCAGAATCGCTGCAATATATTCGGCAGACTGAACAGTTTCGGCTGCCGCCCAATTATAGCGAGATGGAGCCGGATCATGACGATTTGGCGGCACACGAACGCATCGTACAGGTAGATAAGCTATTGACCCAGAAATTCGAACAACATATTCCTGAGTGGATAGCCAACAATGATTGGGACACAATCGACCAGGCCGTCAATGCGTTAAAGGGCGGCAATGAAGATTCCGGGACGTGGAAGCGGCTACGTGAGGACTTAAAGAATCGAATTAACAAGAAAATCGCGACGCTGTATAATGACGCTGTTCAGCTTGAAACGAAGGGACGGCTCGCCCAGGCAAATATGGCTTGGTCCGACTTTCTATCGGTGCCGGAGCACTATTGCCCGTCGCATCTTTGGCAGTACGGCATTGAGTTTCCTAAGCGGAAACGCCATCTGATCCAGACACGCATGAATAAGCTGATCAAGCGGACACTGATTTTATTGGCTACCGTATGGATTTATCCCGCTTGCAAGACTTCTTTTCTGATTGTTATCGCGAAAGCTCAGAACCCATCCGACCTTATTGTTCTAGGGGCTGTTAACTTCGCTATTTATACGATCGCAGCGGGGGTCCTTATTATGAAAAATCGACGAATGAATAAAGCCTTGAAGAGTGGTGACTATACAATTACAGATCGATATACAATGCATATCCTATTTGTACTTATGGCAGGTTCTCCAATTTCATTTTCATTCTACCAGTTCATCGATTTTATATCCGCGATTTTCTTATTGGAACTACCTCCGATAACAATTTTATTATCTATATCATTCTTTTGGATGGTAATAGATTTATTGCGCCGTTATCGCTGGCAGTTCGACGGGGTTTTTAGTTTAACAATTTCGTGGATTATTGTTGCAATGGTTGTTACCTCTGCGAAAGGTTTCGGCCTGGTTAGCTACAAACTGTGGCCTGGCATGGCGATTGCGCACGGCATACTTTTCTTTATTTTGATTCTTCTGGAACGATTAATAACTGGTAAAGGTAAGCCCGAAAAAGACGTATCCACCCTGCCTCCGGTGGCTCCCAACCAACCGAGTGAAGCTCCTGCCCAGGAGTAAGGCCTCGGCGACGCTACAATGCTGCATGCATTCTATTTCTCAAAGATCGGCGGATACGGTTTCCGGTCGTTCTCCGAAAATTCTGCGACTAGGTCTAACACATGGCACCTTTAGGTAGTCAATTAAATTCAGCTGCACGTAGTCTCACTGTTTTCGCATCGATTTTAACTTGCGCACTTTTCTGTGTATTACCCGTAACAACGTCCGCAGGCGAAAACGATAAAGTTCTTATCATTCCCTTAAAAGATCAAATAGATAAGGCACACCTCTATTTCCTGCGTCGCGGTTTTCAGTTAGCGCAGGATACTGCCGGCATAACCGCAGTTGTAATCGATATGGATACACCCGGCGGGGAGTTGAAGTCGACTGAAGAGATCGTCTCCTGGATGCGCTCCCTCGCTGATAGCGGAATTAAGATTTATACCTTTGTGAATCCTCGAGCTCAAAGTGCCGGCGCGATTATCGGCCTCGCGTCTGAGAAAATATTCATGGCCCCCGGAAGTCGTATTGGTAGCGCCGCCCCGATTTTAATGGGGCCTGCGGGCGGTGTTCAGGAAGTTCCGGACGACGTGAAAGAAAAAATTCTCTCGGATACCCGTGCATTGGTACGAGGATTAGCCCAGGAGAACGGATACCTTCCGGAACTGGCTGCAGCCTTCGTTGACGCCAGCGTGGAGGTTAAAGTAGGCGATCGGGTGATTTCGGCTGAAGGCGATCTATTGAATCTGACGGCCATGGAAGCCGTTGAGATAATTCCACCGATGGAGACTCCGATCCTCGCGCAATCAATCGTTAAGGATATTGCCGAGCTAATGGAGAGCCAAGGGTTATCCGGGGCAGAGGTCATTCGCATCGAGCCGTTGGGATCGGAACGTTTCGCCCGGTGGATAACAATGCTGGCGCCATTGCTGATGGCAGCGGCATTTATCGGGATTTATACGGAGATCAAAACGCCTGGATTCGGGGTTCCCGGTCTTATCGGCGTCGCAAGCTTGGCATTGTTTCTATTCGGCCATTATATAGCGGGGCTCGCCGGCAAAGTAGACATACTCTTGGTTCTGATCGGCATTATTTTGATCATTGCGGAAGTATTTATAATACCCGGGTTCGGGATTTTCGGGATTCTGGGACTCGTCGCGTTCTTTGGTGGCGTATTATTGGCAATGGTCCCGCATTTACCATCAGTTCCTACCTTCCCCGAAGGGACAATGCCCACACTAAACCTTCAACCCTTTCTGCACGAAGCCTTTGTTAACTTTACTATTACCGCAGTTATCACAGTGGTCACCTGCTATTTTCTGTCGAAATTTCTGCCGACAACGGGAATTTACAGGGAATTGATACTTGCGGGAAGCACTAGCACTGCGGACGGTTATATCGCGACCAACGTAGAGAAAAACATGAAGCTCCTTGGTCGTTCGGGTATCGCGATAACACCTCTTCGACCGGCGGGGATAGCCACCATTGATGATGCACGGGTGGATGTAGTCAGCCTAGGTGACTACATTGATGAGGGGGAAAAAATCATTGTCCGCGAAGTAAAGGGGCCGCGGGTGGCTGTCGATATTGACACCACTGAAGACGATTCCCCGGAGATGACGTAACCGACATTCAGTTCAATGCCAGTCATTCGGCCGAGCTAGACTAGTTTCTGTCCTGAAATAGAAAAGTAACGCGGTCATTGTCATTCACAGCGTTCATTCTGTCCCGCGGACAGCCCGTCTCGCCCCGCCTGCGGGGCTCGGCTCCTGACTGCGTGTTTTTTTTTTTACTCAGCTGCCAGCCTGCGCCATAGCGAGGCTTGGCCCCGCGACCGCGGGGGCCGAGCTACTTTTGACTCGCCAGATCAACACGAATCGGCTATTTCAGGACAGGAACCAGGCTAGACTACCTTCTGGTGCGTATTCGGTAATCTATTGAAGGCACGGCCGTGCCAACTGTTAGTCAAACAAGTCTCCCACATACCACTCCGGAGTTCCCCCAGAATCTGTATACTGGTATTAAAGACCACTGTGCTTGAATCTACCTTCCCGGCATCAATAAGTCTCTGAAATTCGACTCGCTCGACGGAGCTGATACCGTCCTTCGGGTTCCGGAAGTAAATCAGATCACAATTAAGACCGTCGAGTTGGTGATGGTCTCGAATTTCTTTAAGCGCTCGAACGCTCGCGTCGATCGCACACCCCGATATACCTGTGGTGCATTCCCCCGTCAAGATTAGAAAGCGACTGTATTCTATCGTATGTGCGCCACGAACCTTCGATTGGTGAGACATCCAATTTTCTTCGAAGTTGTTCAGCGCCTTGTTGATTATGTCCGACTGTGAAGGTGAGAGGTCGGATCTGAACCCGTAAATCCAAATCCGGCAATCATCTGAGAAATCCGTTAGAATATTGGTATTCACCATCGATCACCTCAGTATATCTGGGTTGATAATTTGCGGTTAGCAACACCGGTAACGCGGCTGACACGCGCGGTCACGATACCTTAGTCACGAAAACTTTCCACAACCCATTTCGAAAGTTCCGCGTCCGGATTCTCTATAACAGATTTTGTAACCGTGAAAGTAGATTTTTGTCTTTGACCGGCAACCAATCGTAGCCCGAATTCGAAGTCCTTAAATTTTTCATCGCATATGCCTTCGATTGTCTTGCCCGTATCGCGAGAAATCTCGGAGATCTTCGCGATTGCTTCATTGTCAAAAACTAATTTGAGCCCGTGCAGATTGTTGAATCGATCGCAATATTTTTTTACACTAGGTTTGACGTGATCGAGTTCTGTTTTAGCCCCCTTGTTGATCAACTTCTTCAATTCGGCTTCGGGAGCAAGTATTATCTTTTTAGTAAGCGAGAAGGACTTGATCGAAGTCGATGGTAATTCGAACTTAAAATTTCTAAAAATACCTTCAAGTACTGTCATCAGTCCCCGCGCGCCCGTATTCTCTTTCTCTGCGAGCTGTGCGATTTCCGAGATGGCGCTCGGCTGCACGTCAAGGTCAATCCCGTATCCGGCAAAGTCCCCCCGATATTGGCCAAGTATGCTGCCTTCGGACTCCGTCAGAATCTTCTCAAGATCAGCAGCCGTCAACGATGAACAGGCAACGCGAACGGGAAGTCTTCCTATAAACTCTGGTTCGAAACCGTAGTCGATTAGATCCTTTGTTTGCACTTGGGTGAGATAACTCGACAGCTCTTTATTCCTCTGCTCTGCGGGTTCGAATCCAATCTGGCCGCCCTTGACGCGTCGACGAATTAACTCCGATAAATTATCAAATGCACCGCTAACGATAAACAAAATATGTGCCGTATTGATAGTTCGGTTCTTGTTTGAAGACTTCTTATTCACCATGTCCATCATAGCTTCCATCTGCCCGGCGAAATCCGACTGACTTTGCAGTAAAACCTGTGTGTCCTCCATTAATTTCAATAGATTTATTTGTACGCCACGACCGGAGACGTCCTTGAAACCACCTGTATTCTTCGCCGCGATCTTGTCAATTTCATCAATATAAATGATCCCGTATTGGGCAAGCTCAGTATCGCCATCGGCGAGTTTAACGAGATCGCGAACAAGGTCTTCCACATCATGACCCACATATCCGGTCTCGGAAAACTTTGTTGCATCTGCTTTTACAAATGGTACGCCGATCAACTTCGCTATGCAGCGAATCAGGTAGGTCTTGCCGACGCCTGTCGGGCCAAGAAGGATAATGTTCTGTTTATAGTACTCGTTCTCTTTACTCTCCGGATTTGTGAGACATTGGCGTACATGATTGTAATGATCGCAGATCGCAACGGAAAGCACTTTTTTCGCCTCTTCCTGCTGAATTACGAAACGATTTAAGTGGTCTCTTATTTCGCGAGGCTTCAGGCTGAACTCTCGGATCTTGTCGAGTAGCTCGTCGTCGTCGAACGCCTCGTCAATATCCTCCTCCGACGGTTTCGAAGTGATCGGAACGAAGCCGGCCTGGACGTTCATGTTCCGCAGCAACGATTGTATCTGATTTTGCAGGTCCTCTGCGGATTTTTTAGAGTCTTTATCACTCATTGAAATATTTCCTGAGTTGTATTGCTATTTCTCTCCCTGTCAAAAGCAGGGGGGAAGTATTGCATCTTGCTATCCTGTCCGGCTTTAGCCGAATCGACTGCTCGCCGCTGAGGGCGTGATTTTGTCGGGACGACGCCCTCTGGCGGTACTCCAGTGTTAGACCCGTTTCTACGCCGGGCCCTGTAGGGATTTCTGGAGTTCACGCTGAAAATCCTGGAGATCCTCTTCCGTCGGCTTAGCCGAATTCCCGGTCGGATTCAACCCCAGTCTTCCCATAGCATCCAGATACCACTCTGCGGTACCGCCTGACTTGAACTTGACGTCGCCGCTCACAGCTGCTCCGGGACGGACCAGTTTACTCACATTCACAACTGTTCCGCCATCAGACGCGCCGGTTGCTCCAGTATTGTCGCCGACCCCACTGGCTTTATCGTTCTCTAATGCTTTTGCGGATTCCTTCTCTTTTTTAACATCGAACTTCTTCCAATTCACCTCCAGCTCTGTTGAAATTAGCCGCAAATCCATATACGTCATTTGGATCTGGTGTTGATCTTTTAAGATTTTCTGGACATCGGATAGCGAGAGTCCTTCCGAAAGGAGTTTTGCTATTAGTTGGTTTCGTTCGTTATTCTCCATTCAAGTTATTCCTTGGTCTGTCGTGCCTGACCATCCGATGTAAAGGTATCGGGGATTTGAGCCAAGCACCCAATTGAGATTCTTGTTAAAAGGTAAAGCCAATTTATATTCCACTGTTACTTAGCAGCACGGACCCCTGTCAGCTAAAGCGGAACAGGTCCCGTGTACCTAGAAATTATCCGATAACCTCCGGTAGCCGCCCTCGCCCAACAATAGTTAAAAAGAGCTAAAATGCAAGACGCAAGCCCTCACACAATTACAAAAACCGTTTGGATAATCGCAGGCGAAGAATCCGGTGACTTATACGGCGCAGAGTTAGTCAGGGAACTAAGAAAATTATCCCCAGAATTAACAGTCGCCGGAATGGGGGGCATCGAAATGCGAAATGCCGGGGTAAACATTCTCGTAGACTCCACTGAGCTGGGGGTAGTCGGTTTCGTTGAGGTCCTGAAGAAATATCCGACATTCCTTCGAATCTTTCGATTCTTGGTCCGCGAAGCGCGTGCCAGTCGACCGGATCTAATCGTTCTAATAGATTATCCGGGATTCAATCTGCGTTTTGCAAAGAAAATGCACAAGGCCGGAGTCCCGTTAATATACTACATCAGCCCTCAGGTATGGGCATGGGGCGCGCGACGAATACCGCTGATAAAGAGCACGATAAAGAAGATGCTGGTGATTTTTCCGTTCGAAAAGGACGTATACAAGGACGTGGGACTGGATACGGTTTTTGTTGGTCACCCGCTCGTTGAAATCCTGAGAAAAAAAGTTGACAATAACGTGAAGAAAGACGAAAAACTCATCCTCCTTCTTCCGGGCAGCCGATTTAGTGAGGTTGATCGCCTTGTAAGACCAATGGTCGACGTTGCAGATAAACTACATAAAAAGAACCCCGACTTTAAGTTCGTAGTAGCAGCGCCAAGGGCAGGAATCGCCGACCGGATTCGAGGAGTTTTGGCAGGTATCGAGCGTGGAAGTGATTTACAAGCCTCGATTCAGATTGTTGTCGGTGAGACCGAGATTTTGATGCAGAAGGCTGTGGCCGGAATTGCTGCGTCGGGAACGGTTACGGTTCAGAGCGCGATTCTGGGGCTGCCGCTAGTCGTGATCTACCGGGTAAACCCACTAACTTATATGATTGGCAGGTGGTTGGTCGATGTTCCTTACGTTACAATGATCAACCTAATCGCTGGAGCCGAGATTTATCAGGAGTTTCTTCAAAACAATATTAGAGCATCTAACCTCGTACCGGCTGTGGAAGCAATTCTTCCAGGTGGCGACAGGCATGAGGCCGTCTTAGTAGGAATGAAAAAGGCGGTCGCAGGACTTGAAGGCCCCCAGAACGCAAGCAAAGGAGCGGCACAGGAAATTGTTGGGTTTCTCGCGGCGGAAGGCTAATCCAATTGGTAAACCACCGGTTTTGTCACATCAGGCGTGCTTAGGCGAGATTCTAACCTCACTCTCAACTCGCGGAGATCCTGAATCGGGATTAAGAAACAAGCAGTACAGTTTTGGGACGACTTCAAACTATCACGCACGAGATATCTAACGGTATATTTTTAACCGGAATAGCCGCCTGGGCGATGCCTGGTCGAAAACCCGAAGGTGTTTGGTATATCTATGCTGACTTATACCAGCGATAATGCTTTTCACGGAGGTCTTTATTCGACGGCAGCGGGTAGAATATGAGTTGACCATCACCCGCGATCCAGAACCCGTGGCGTATAGATTTGTAATGCAGATGGTGAAATATGGACGCGATACTGATGGTTTTGCTTTTCTTAGTGGGCTTATCCTGCAGTTCCCTGATGCATTCGTATAACTTGTTATTCGGGATGTTGGGAAACGCCATTTCGAAGTGTTCTGGATCGTTGTAGCAACGCTCAAATTCGTCTATACTCAATCTTATTTGAGTATAACATAACTTCGGACACCCCTTATTCTTATTTTTCAGAGTATAATAATCGCCGAAGTTCCGCTGATCCAGATTGCTTGCAACCAGCATTTGAATTGGATTTAATTGCTGAAAAATCCTGATCAATCCCGGTTCGTTAATTGTTGTATAAGCAGATTTCTCCAACCGCAAGCTGTGACCGTCCACGGTGACCAAATACATGTCCCTGAATTTATCCATCGGAATATTCTCGAGGACGCGGTAATTGGATACGAATTTTGTTCTTTTGGGTGTGCCGTCTTCGTGTGGGCGCACTTCGGCCCAAATCTCTGGGAGCGACAGATATTCACTCTCCAAGCTCGTATCTACCTCAACGAATACCACTTTTCCGTTAAAGTGCTTCGCACTCCCCACTGCATAATGTTTTCCGAAATCAGTCGGGTTTAGCTGCGACGCGATGAGGGCGTGAGTTGGATATATAATGGAGTAGAGGTGGTTCGTTAATTCTGCCATAATGGGTCCGTTAATAGGGGTTCTTGGTTGATGACACTAATTACTACATCTCACGTTTTCAAATCCAAAATTGTGACTCTCTAGTCCCGTTGATCAATAATAACCACTGCACCGGTTGTTTCCCGTACGATTCGGTTAGCAATTTCACCGAAAGCCTTTTTATTGCCGGCTGTGTGACGAAGGCCGAGGATGACGAGGTCATTGTGCTGGGCATTCTTTACTATTTCTGAGATCGGGTCGTCGCTTCGAACAACAGTCGCAGTAAATGTCCCGCTGACCTCATCTTGCGCGAATCGACTTAACTCCCGTTCAACCTTTACTCGCGCCGATTCCTGAGTTTTCGGTGAGACTACCTGGAGAAAATTGATTGTTTTACTCACCGTTCGGTGCAGGCTTCCAAGAAGCCGAGCGCGTAATTCTCTATGTCCGCTCCGTCCTCCGACTGGCACCAATACGCTGCGTGTATCCGATAGTTTCCAGCCTTGTGGTGCTCGGAGAACGACTACGTCGCAATCAACCGCGCCTAGAAGTTCCTCTAAATGCGAATTGATTTTATCGCTTGAAAGACTGGTGAATCCAAGGACAAGGCTTTCGCAGCGATGGATTTGCGCGACTCTCCTGATTTCGTCCCACGGGTTCAAAGCGATTGTGGTCAATGTTTCTGGGGCGAGTCCAGAGCGTGTCGACTCGCATAGTGACGCGCGAAGTACCGCCTGGGGGTTCTTAAGTTGGTCGTGATAATCTTCGTTCTCAATATCTCCACGCATCGAGACGACGTTTAACAGGAGCACTCTTCCAACGTTCCTCGGAGTGAGCGCATCCGCAACCGTTAGCATCGAAGCGGTATTTGCAGGATTAGCAATCGGTACAAGCACCAAAGGACTGCGTCCTCGGAGTCGTACAAGTTGTGGGTCAAATGCCTCGGTTCGTGCGTCGAAGACCTTCGCTCGATGTGAAAAATTAAACCAGAACAGGAGGACGCCAATTGTAATCCAACCGATCGTAATTACACCCGCCACCGGAACTGCCAACCCCTGAAAAATTGCAAGAGACAGGCACGCAACCCCGCCGATTACCGGGACCGCCGGGTATCCGGGCAGTTGAAATGGTGCGGCCTTTTCCGCACGGCGCCGGGCGAGGATGCAAATGATCTGTACCAGTGTAAACGAAATCAGAAATATTAGACTCGCCGCGGCACCGGCCGCGGCAACATTGGGAATTAAAAGTATTATAGCGACGATTAAGAGCGTACTCATACCAATAGAGTTCACGGGCGTTCCCAGCCGAAAATGGATTATTCCAACGGAGCGCGGAAGCGTCCGATCCTGGCCCATTGCAAGTGCAATTCGGGAAGCGGCGAAGAGGTTTGCAGACAAAGCTGAAATCATCGACATGATCGCGGCGACAATCACCAACCAGAATCCGAACGGTCCGAGGTAGTTTCGGGCCGCGATCGCGATGACAGTTTCGGGGTTCTCAGTACCTAGAGCCGTTATGGATCCACCGGCCTCAGTGCCTATAGCAGTAACGATAAACAGTAGCGGAATGTAAATTGCCAAAGCAGTGGCGAGGGACATGAACATTGCGCGCGGCACATTCCGTTCGGGATCACGAATTTCACCCGCAACTGCAGCAATGAGGTCGAAGCCTTGTAGGGCAATAAACGTATAGCCCATGGCTTGAAAGAGTCCTATATAACCATGGGGTAGGAATGGGACGAATTGTGGCCCGAATCCGGTTGCCCCTCTTTTACAACAAATTCCAATACCACCTACGATGAGAACGGAGAAGAGAATAACTTTGCCAATGGTCGACCATTGGCCACCGCCAGAACTTTTCCACAGAAGTAGACTGGCGTAAAACAACGTCACGGAAACGGCGATGAGATGCATAGTACCACGGGAATATAGGCCCTCAGGAACGACTCCGGATGTCGTCTTAAATAGAACTTCGATCAGGGGGATCGAAAAACTCGCAAATCCTATAGCATAAAGCACGGATGCTACAATCGACGCAAACCAGACGACCCAACCGACGCCAAACGCTGCCTCTACCGACAAGGTTTTTCTTGCGTATGTATAAGTGCCGCCAGATTCCGGAAACCGAGTTGATAATTCGGCAAAACTCATCGCCGTAATGAGTGCGATTAGACCGTTAAGGGTAAATGCAACAATGGCGCCAGGGCCTGCAGTTGAAAATGCGACACCGGACAGTGCCAATATTCCACCACCCACGATCGCCCCGACTCCGATCGCTGTCGCGTTCCAAAACGTTAAGTTTCGTTGTGTTGTGTCGCTAGAAGTACCCATAGGACGCAACAGTGTAGCCGTTTCGGCGGAGTTCAAGTGGATTTCAACGGGAGTTTAGGGAGAAGGCGGTATTATCGTCGACGAAACTGATGAAATTTCTGAAGGTATTGCAGGATCCTTTTCGGAGCGTGGGACTTCTTCCACATTCCAGCAGTGAATTTATTGGCTTCCGCCATGGTCGGGTATATATGAATCGTATTGAGTATACTGTTAAGTCCCAACCCATTTTTCATCGCGAGGATAAACTCTGGCAGAAGCTCTCCAGCATGGTGCGAGCATATCGTCACACCCAATATTGTATCTTTCCCGGGGACTGTTAGAACTTTAACAAGGCCGAGATCTTCTTCGTCCGTAATTGCACGATCCAAATCGTCGACGGGGTAAGTAGTGACTTCGTAGTCTATGCCGGCGATTTTCGCGTCCTTCTCATTAACCCCAACGCGTGCAATTTCAGGGTCAGTATAGGTGCACCAGGGGATTATGCTCAAGTCTATTTTAAATCTCTTAAACGGCGCGAATAACGAATTTACGGCGGCGTACCATGCGTAGTGCGCCGCCATATGTGTAAATTGGTAAGGGCTCGCAATGTCACCGCAAGCGTAAATATTGGGTATATTTGTACGTCCTGTCCGGTCTATTTCAACAGCACCCCGGTCGGTTAGCTTGACGCCTAGCTCTTCCAAACCGAATCCCGATACATTCGGTTTTCGGCCAACAGCGACCAGAATTTTATCAAATTCAATTTCAGAACGCGCCCCGTTTTCTTCGACAACCAGGGAATGCTCCCCGCCTCGGCTCAAGACTTCTACTGCCTTGGCGTTTACCCGTAAGTCGACTCCCTCCGACCTAAAACGATCACTGAGGATCTTTATCACCTCGTCATCTTCGCGAATTAGAATTTGCGAAGCCATTTCGACCTGCGTGACCTGCGTGCCAAGGCGGCTGAAGGTCTGTGCTAATTCGCTCCCGATGGGGCCACCACCGAGCACAAGTAATCGTCGCGGCTGTTCCCGAATATCCCAGATATTGTCCGTGTGTAGATAGTCCAATTTATTCAGGCCGGGAATATTGGGTATAAACGGAGATGCCCCCGCCGCGAGAATAATATTTTTGGTCGTTAAAACTCTGCCATTGACTTCAACGTCATGTGCGGATCGAATTTTGGCATCACCGGTGATGCAGTCGACTCCAAGAGATGAATAACGCGCGACGGAGTCGTGCGGTTCGATTTTTTTAATTACACGCTGAACGCGTTCCATTATTTCGCTAAATTCGAACTCCGTAGTCGCTGATTTGAGCCCGAATTCTCGGTGTCGATTGATCATCGATACAATTGAAGCAGTGCGGATCAGCGCTTTGCTCGGGACACATCCGGTATTGAGACAGTCACCCCCCATTCTGTGTCTTTCGATCAATGCGACTTTTGCCTTGACGGCGGAAGCGATATACGCGGAAACCAAGCCGCCGGATCCGGCTCCAATGACAATGATATTATAGTCCATAGTTTCCTCTATTGTCTGAATGATAATCGACGGAATCTTAAGAATAGCACTCTGACAAGGACTGCTAACCCCTGTTATGTCGTGTTTGAAACAACCTTCAGTATGGGTAATTCTTGGACAGCGGTGTTTTATTTCATAATTTATCGAACGTTTTCAGGATTTCGTCCGGATTACCGAGACGCACGCTTACGCGGTCCGCACGAGCGGACTCCGAAGAATACGGAGAGAAATCTCGTTCGATATCCCTTAGGTAATGAATTCAAAGTCGTCCCAAAATTGTACTGCTGGCAGTATACTTTATTTTCCAGTCAGTTCACGCCACCTACTCTGTTTTTATGACTTTTGCGAGAGCAACCGTGGATCGTACCGGCCCGGTTAATACGTGACGAAACTCGAGGTAAGGGACGCTATAGCGTGAACTCCAACGGGGGACCTTAACAACACTAATCTTTTGGTATGCGAGTAGCGCCCGTTGGAGTTCACACTTTAGTGTGTCAGAATGACCAAGTTTCGTAGGAGCCCACCAGTGGGTTTCCTTTTTAACCTATTTACGACATAACGAAACGATTTTACCGTAGCCCTTTGCTGAAATTCCGAAATAATCCAAATCGAAAATCGGCAATCGCAAATCGACAATCCACGAAGTTTCAGAGGAGCAATCCGCCGAGGCCGCTTCGCTGCCTCTGTTAATATAACAGGAAACTTGGGTTCCAGGTAGCCCTAATGTAGGAGGCTGCTCCGGCAGGCGATAACGATTATTTCGGAACGATACCGAAAAAAAATAAGATCGCCTGCGGGATCAGCCTCCTACATTAAAAACAGCCTCAAACCGGTTCAAGTTTCAGAGGAGCGTCGACCGACGCGCTCCGCTGAGTCGGTTAATACAATAGGAAACTTGGGTTCGGCGGCATTTTGGAGTTCAATCCCGCATGCGGGATTGCTTCTGCCAATCAACAAATAGCGCTGAAGCTTGAACTCCAAAAGCCGTACAATCGAGCCGATATTGAATGCGATAAGCAGCCTCATCATTATGATTTTAAGAGTAGTGATGCAAAAATTAATCCCACCAGTGGGTTTAATTCCCCGTGCTGCTGGCCAGAACGAACGTAGCAAAGCTCTAAGAGTCTTTCATACCTCGCGGGCTTGCCCCGAGGCAGTTGATTTGAAATCACGACAGGATATGCGACCTGTGAATTCCCGACGGGTGCTGATGCGGGTAGGCTTGACGGCGGTATGGTCACGAGTATTGTACTTATCACTAATAAGCCCACCAGTGGGTTTCCTTTTTAACCCATATTATACAATACGAAACGGGCTCACAATATTGAAGATTTCCGCCAAGTTTCAAGGGAGACTGCAAGCAGTCGAAATTTCGACGATCTCTTATCAAGGTAGGTAAAGATTTTAGAAAACATGTCAAAAACCTGACTGGAGTTGGTAGAACTACCTCGTAGCACGCTAGCCTGAATAATTCACCAGTATTCTGCTACGAGCCCTAATCTCTGCTCAAATAAACCGATTGGCTTGGCTTCACATCTTAGTGAATGAAAATTCACTTTCACCGTGGCGCCTTCTCCAATCATCTTATTATGAACGAGT
>JAJFLP010000060.1 GCA_021772635.1 Verrucomicrobiota bacterium
CTAGCGAAGCTTCGCCTCAAACCGACAAGTTTTCGCGATCCTGGATACTGGTTGCTAGATGCCGGATAAAGAAAGCAGCTTCCAGCTAGTCTCCAGAATCAGGCATCCAGTATCAATATCTTTAAGGCAGAGCCGCACAAAACTCATCCGTTTTGTGTCGGTTTCGCCCTTTAAAGGTGTCTAGTCCCAATGCCAGCGAACTTTTCGTTGGATTTTTTTCGTAATCGTACTCGTAATCATAATCGTAATCCCTTTCCAAATCTCACCTCGAAAAACCAGAAAGATTACGATTATGAGTACGATTACGAATGGGAATGTTCGCTTATTTTAGGTCTAGTATCCAGGATCGAGTATCGACGTCGTGAGGGAAGAACTGCATCAAACTCATCTTCGGCTGAGCGGGATGTCGGTTTTGGACTTTCAAGGCCCCTAATACTGCCAGCCGAATACCAGTCGCTTCTCATACCCATCCACATATCCTCGCCAATGCTTGTCAGAAATTTTAAGACAGTCGATATGATGCATCCCATCGGCATTCCAGCCGTGGCCGGCTGCGGTAATGACAGGATTCTTGCTCATTCTTCTTTCCTCGTAATGCGTCGTTGTTAATCTGAGAATTTCGAGCGCGATAACCTGACTGCCGTATGTCGGAGTCGAGTCCTGAGCAAATCGAATAATCCTATCCGCAACTTTCACAGGACGTCCGGCGGGTCTCGCTATGGTCGGATTTTGTTGAACTACGGGACTTGCAGGATGTTCGATCCACGGCCCTTTCAGGGTATCAGCATAATAGAGGCAAAGGGTATTTTCTTTGTCGGGGTTTGTTTCGGCGAACAGCCACCACTTATTTTTATCCCGAACAAGCGTAGGGTCATCGAAACGGCCGCTCAATGGGCGGGCGTACAGCGACCAGTCGTGCGGAAAATTATCGGCTTTATAGATTCGTAACTCGTTGGCTTCGTGGCTTTCAGGAACCATGTAATAATCGTTCTTCCACTTAACTATGCACGGGTAGGATAGGTGAAATGATTCCGCGAGTACGACTTTCGCATAGGTCCACGTTATTCCATCGTCGCTCTCCGCAAGCCCGATAACTCCACGGTTTGAATCAGAATCGTAAACTTCGAAGAACATGTGCCAGACCGGCCCGATATGGACAACGAACGGGTCGGCAACGAACTTGGCGTTTACATCAGTGATGTCGGCCTTGGTAATTACAGGATTCGATATGCCCTGCGGGGAGGAGAGTGAGTGTGGAGAGGAGCCGGTGTAAATGCCGATAGCCCATTCGCGTTCCTGCCCGACAAATGGTATACCTTTAGATTTTCCGATGAGGACGCATAGACTAAAAACAAACGATAAGCAAATGCATACCGCACACAGTCTATTTCTCGAAGGTCGGCGAGGCATTAAAATGTCAGAGTCTCGGTCAATTTTCGAAAACTCCGCGGTTAATTTGGTGTAAAAAGAGAGTTTTTGTTGCCACTTCGATTTGCAGTTCAGTGGGTGAAAAATTCCCCCTTAAAATCGGAGGGTGAAGGCTGTCGTTTTGGCTACATCGTTCCAAACTGTTGAACCTTTGAATCGACAATTATACTGCAAGCAGTACGATTTTTGTTCCGTATGGACGGACTCCGAGGATATGGTCCGGATGACCGAGACTCCGCTCATGCGGAGAGAGACGACTTTGAATTCATTACCTAAGATCTATGTTGAGCCTAGCGAAATCCGCCGCGGTGGAAACGATGTTTGGTCCCGCACGCGGGATGAAGACGTTCGGTATAGAAACCGGGACTGTTATACTAATCGCTTCCGAGTTTTCAATTTGCCACCCGGACTCTCTTGTATACCGAAAAATATCCGTCGAAAAGTTCGCTGGATCTGGGGCTAGCCTACATTATGCATAAACTTTCTATTGCGAATACGTATCGTGTTTCATCTAAAAGAGTTATGAAGAACGTCGGATCTCGAAATATTTCAATATTCTTTCACCCCGACAACCTCCATAACTCATTTAGGTCATGTGCAATGCGTGCTCGCAGTAGAAAGTTCGTGCATAGATCAGGCTAGTTTCTTAAACTCGCGGTATCCCGTTTCAGCATTTTTCCGTACAGGTTCTCAACGGTTCGACCAAAGCAGCGTTCCAGTTTTACGATTAACGTATCGATATCTTCGAAGTCATAAAACTGTCCCCGCTTGGTAACGACGTTCGCGAGTCGCGCAAGCCCGGCGGCCCCGACGGGGCTGCAGGCATTACGTAGTTCGCTTCCGTAACCTGCTAATAATTGACCGTTCCTTTTCGGTGCAGACTCTTTAATATCCTCAATTATCCATACCGTGTGTTCAGCAAAAACGTCAATTCGGTGGCGCAACGCGAACCAACTGGCTTTTTCGAATATGCGATAGTCCAAAAGCGAATTGTGGGCGATCGAGCTATTCATATCACGCGTATCCGCGCTGTGTTCTCCTGATACCTCATCCTTTTCCTGTGTGCGGCGCTCGAAAACAACGCTCTCCTTTTCGCTGATCGTTCTATCCATAATGAAATCCTATATGCTGTATGGTATATGTCCCATCTTCGTGGTTCGCCGGAGTAAGTGCCGTTGAAAAGGACATTTTATATATTGGGAAAATTGATCTCGTGCCCAGTTACTTCGGACGGGAACGGCATTGGACTATCAGTTTTGGTGCCAATCGATCGATTGGGATAGATAAATGATTTATTTTGAATTGGTTAGGTGTTTTATGACGATTCAGTCGTTGGCAATACGGTGTAACGATAGTTGACATAGCGTAAACGTTCGGCGGTTTATTCGGAAGCCTTGGATCACCCGAATCCGGGCGCCTTCCTGTTTTCGACCCGGCGCTGTTCAATTGCTTGGGATAAACTTCCGCCGTTGTTCATGCTTGACACTAGAATCATGGCGCGACATGATGCCGGTTGAAAATATGAGCGGAATTAAAGTTTAAGGCATCTCTCCGTGCATAACGACCTAAGATTGGACTATCCCCCCTACCTGCAGTCTACGTCGGCTCTGAATAACGTTGCCTGGCCGCAGATCTCGTAATCCGGGGATGATCCCGGTACTATAAAACTCTGACCTTTCTCAATCGGGAGTTCCTGGCCAGAGGAACGATCGTGAAACATTGCTTCACCTTCGATACACAAGAATATCGCAACGCTGAGGTTACCTGTGGCTCGAAAATGAGTTTTCCGGGAGACAAGAATGCGTGACAATCGAAATTCCTCAACGGCCGTTTTATAGACCTCTTCAGTTCTCGAAATACTGGCCGGTCGCATTATTTCAATGGGTGTCGGTTTGAGGTCGACGACAGCCTTCAAGGCAGGGATATCTACGTGCTTGTTCGTCAGGCCTCCACGCAAAACGTTGTCTGAGCTCGCCATCAATTCGATTGCGGCGCCTTCCAAATATGCATGTAGTCTTCCGGCAGGTAGGTACATCGCTTCTCCCGGCGACAAGCGTACTACGTTAAGGATCAACGCACATAGAAGTCCGACATCATTAGGGTATGAGGCATTTAACCTTGGGATCCACTGGATGATTGGGTCATCTTCGGGCGGAACCGTTGCGATCGCTTTAATGAGGTCGTGAATCACTGATGCCAACGAACCTGAGTCCAATTCCAGAATCCTAAAGAAGAACAGGCACGTAGCATCGGCCTCTGACGACTCAATGCACTCCTCCCACAGTTTCCTCACGCGGTGAGCGCCAATATGGTTTAGTAACTCTGTGATCTCATCTCGGCATCGAAAACCGTTGAGTGCCCAGAACGGGGTTACTGCGCAAATAATTTCAGGCTTATGGTTCTCGTCTCGATAATTCCGTTGAGCCGAATCCCAGGGAATCCCAAATTGGTTTTCCGAGTCGAAACCCGACTTGGCCTGGGCCAGATTTGGGTGTACTTGGATTGACAGTGGTTGCTCTGCCGCAAGGAACTTCATAAGGAAGGGGAGTTTTGAATCGAATTTCGCTGCGACCGATTGCCCGAGAGTTTCGACGGGAGCAGATTCAATCCACTCCGTAATAGAAATCCAGTTTCCATCGTGTAACACTGAGGAAGGCGCTTTGATATGAGCGCCCATCCAGAGTTCAGCCTGTGGAGTTTTAGACGGAACCGGAGCGCCGGTCAAGGCTGAAATCGCTGTTCGAGACCCCCATGCATATTCTTGTATGGTGTTCTTAAGTATCGACGCGGAAATCACGTATGCTGTAATGCCTTTTTGGGAAGCAGACTGCATGCAGTCCAAGTGCGGACAGTTTAGAAGTATACTGTCCACGGTCTCTTTTTCTCTACTCTCCGCATGAGCGGAGTCTCGGTCATCCGGACCGTATTCTCGGAGTCCGCTCGCGCGGACCGCATAAGCGTGAGTCTCGTACATTCTGAATCGGGATTGGAGAACAAGCAGTACGATTTTTGGATCGCTTCGAATTTGTCAGCCAAGATCTATGTTGAGCCTAGCGAAATACGCCGCGGCGGAAACGATATTTTTTAACAGGGATTGCTGCTGGCCGGCAGAACGCCTGGTCGAAAACGCGATGATGTTCGGAATAATTACCGAATAGATTAAAATGAATAAGATTCAGCGTAATTTTTGGGGCGCCACGCCGGGACACGCCAAATCGTCCCAGGATCGAGGGTAACTCGATAGCGATTCCGACTTCGCCGCCAAAAACTTTACGTCTCAGAAGCGGCCTCGTTACTTAAATAGATTTTTTACGCCACCCAATACCTTCGACGCTTCCTCGGTAACGGCACTTCCAGTCTTCTTCGCCGCATCTGAAAGGGCTTTCGTATTGTCTTTCAGGAGTGCACCGGATTTGCCGACAACGTTCGTCGCCGCTTGAGAAATTGCCCGGATTATTTCCTTAAAAGCCGAAGCCGGGTCGGTTCCTCCGGAGGCCTTGCCTATGTCGGTTAATTCGATGTTCGGAAGCGGAATATCAATCGATTGGCCTTGAAGCAATGGCGCGCTGAATCTCACCGTACCGCCCTGAAATATGAATTTATCTATTCGAATTTTACGGGATCCTTCTGTATCAGGTGCCGGTTCAGGTGATGATTCGCTGCTGGCCGGGTCGGAGATCGCTTCGATCGTCTCGAGCAGCGTTTTTATGTTGCTTGTTCGCAACGACCTCTCATAGGTTACGACGGGACTCTCCACTATAATCTCGTTTACCACGATACAGTCGGACATGACCGAAGTTAAGTCGATGTCAACCACGACGCGGCCCAGCTCAAATAACGATGAAGACTTGAACCCATCCGGATTACCCACGAAAAGGTCGCGGAGTTCGCCGCGCCCGGAAAACGGCGATAATTTGACGCTCTCTACCGAGACGGCAGTCTTAGTGAGTTTAGGACCAACTACTCCGATACCTTTCTTGACAGCACTGTTCAGGCATAGGTAACCGGCAATTAACAGAATAACGAAGCCGATAGGTATGATCACTAATGCGATCTTAAATAGTTTCTTCACGTGCAGTTTCTCCTAATCTTACATTGCATTGAGTGACATTCGTTATATCGCAGACGTTCCAAGCGTTGAGACTTCAATCTCGAGAGAAGCTATACTGCCCGTGATCTCTCGCCGTATTCTCGGAGTCCGCTTGTGCGGACCGCATAAGCGCGAGTCTCAGACATTCTGAATCGGGATTTATCAACAAGCATTACAATTTTTGATCCGTATGGACGGACTCCGCTCGTGCGGAGACGACTTTGAATTCATTACCTAAGGGCTATCGAACAATATTTCGAAAACCTGAAGACGTTCGGTATATTTAGGTCGACTCGTGTTGAATTTGACCAAGCTATAAATAACTTAATGGGGGTAGCCGTGTTTTACGAGATGTCAGGAAGAATTGATTCTTGGCGCTGGTGGAGTCCTCTTTTTCAAGTCGAATAGATAGCTTCTAAAAGACCACATGCCCCCGTTTGAACGCCGATAACGACGGCTCACTATTGGTTTTGAATCGAATCTGGTAATAATTCGACAAAACCGAGGTTCTTCGACTCCTTCGAATTGACGTCCGCAGTTCTGCAAATGCCAGTGTAGCTGGGTCTGCCAATGACGGCTTTGGACCTACTTTATATACTCAATAGAGGTGAACGGTGTGAAAAGTAGTATAACTAAGATATTGGCGATCACGTTGGTATGTCTCAACTTTGGTCTGTTGGGGATCACTGCGCGTGGAGCGATAGGCGATGCTAAGGTTATCCCTGGAGAGTTTAATAATCTCGAATATTTCTACGTTTTTGGTCCAGGCGCGCGCCGCACTGATGGCCGTGAAGACGGTCTTCAGATATTGTTCTATCGCTTTCCCAAAAGTGTCCAGGGAAACATTGATATTTACGTTTTCGACCCGGGCGTGGGGGGGATTATGGACAGCAGCGATCAGCTGACGATGAGTAATTCGGTAACCCGCTTTACGGTTTACGGCGGTAGCGGCGCATTTACGGATTTCGCGTCGCAGAGCATAGTGCCGACACACGACCAACCGGGAACTGTCTTAACCAGTGAGGAGTACTCTGATGAGTATAGCGATCAGTGGGTTAAGTTGGGATCTTTCAGTAGCAGTCAAGGTGAGACCGTCGGTGACTACGTATACTTCAAGCTCAGCGTATTCGGATACTCAGGGTCTTTGGGAAACTCTTTCCGCACCGCAGTGACTCCTACGTCGGCGGAGGTCTTCAGTTATAATACAACGGTGAGGTTAAATGAAATCCACGGGTCCACCATGTCGTTCGAAGTCGAGGTGCCTGAAAACGTGTCGACGATCATCGAAGAAAATTATGATATGGACCGAGGTGGGAAACCGTTTTTGCTATCGCCACTGAAGCGTCACAAGTTACAAGTATCTGGAACCGGCCAATGGCGGAAAAACAAAGTTAGAATCGGGCCGTCATCCTTCTCTCGCCTATTGCGGTATGAAATAGTTAAAGGCTCTCAGACTTACGCCAACAGTGGTTTTCGATTTACAGATGCTGTCGGGAACCCGTTAAAGGTGTATTTCGATGCCGAGGCCCGGTTGCCTACTCCTGCAGTTGTCATCGATACAATTCCAATTTCTGATCTTGAAACAGAGGCGATCGAGCTCATTGCAAAGCCAGCACTTGAAATACCGGCGGTCAGCTATGAGACCTTCGACGAACCGGAATCCGAGGCGGCTCCAGCGCCTGATGTAGAGAGTGGTCCTAGCGATAGGGATCAAGATTTTCTATACTGGGACGCCGAGGACTTCGCCGGTGCGCGCGGGGTCAGTCGTGAAATATCCGGTAGCGATATAATCGATACTTACTGGGATCAGAATATTATTCTCATCGTAAGGTCAGTTGAGGCAACGGATGAGCAAACGTTTATATCATTCGATATACAGGTACATTGCAATGACGTTGTTATTAGGCCAAGATTTATTCGGCGTGATCTTCCCACCATCTTTCTTACCGATATGTTTAGGAATCCATATAACATCGGAATCAAGAAAATCGATGAGGCCAAGGGACGATGGCGCACTCCGATTCGATATGGTCGAAAGCATTATTATAAAATATTTACTTTGATAGAAGATGGTATCCTGGTGTACCCCGAAGCGGCATGGGTTAAACTGAGATTCGAAAAAGGTGTTGTCGGGAATGAACACCAGTTCATACTGCGCGTTCCGTATCCATACAAGAAAACCGAGTAGGCTGCGTGAGGTCGATTTCGTTTCAGTTGGATCAGACGGTTTCTCTCTCAGAGAGTACAGAAAAAGACGATTCGGAATTGATCACCTAACCTAAATAATTCACCAGTATTCTGCTACGAGCCCTTATCTCTGCTCAAATAATCCGATTGGCTTGACTTCACATCTTAGTGAATGAAAATTCACTTTCACCCGTGACGCCTTCTGCAATCGTATTATTATGAACGAGTTAAGTTCTCTTGCGACGAATCGAGTGAATTAATCAGGCTAAAAGGTTGCGGGGTAATATATTAGTTCCGTATGAGCCACCAAACAGTTTATCAGGGCGTCTTCGGCAGCTCGAATGTCCCTCGCTCTACCAAATTCAGAATAATATCTTTATCCACGGTACCCCCTTCCTGAAGTACTATCCGCAAGTGTCTAGACGCATCTTCATTTCTTCCGAGCCGATACAGAATTTCTCCCAGCCCTTTGTGGGCCTCTATACGGCCCGGATCAATCGCGAGTGCCGATTCATACGCAGTGATCGCAGTACTGAGCTTTTGCGAATGCGAATATAATTCGCCCAAACGCACGTGAATGTCTGGATCCTCGGGTTGAAGTCGAAGTGCTGCGTTTAGATGAGTGCCGGCGTTTTCGTATTGCCCGAGGGCCAAATAAATAATTCCAGAGTTGTACAGGGATTTAAAGTGGCCCGGATTTGTTCGTAATAATTTGCGGTATTCAGCCAAAGCCTCTGTGATGTTTCCGGCTTTATGATAGGTGACAGCCAGCTTAAATCGCGCCTGTTCATGGCGCGGATCTATTGTTAGTGCGTTCTTAAATACTTCGATCGCTTTCCCCGGTTCACCCCGCCGTATGTGAACTAAACCGGAGCTGAAATATGCGGAGACGTGATTCGGATCCTTCGCGATTACTTCAGAATACTGTGACAACGCCGCATCCAACGCGTTATTCCTGAAGAGCAAGACGCCGAGATTGAAACGGGCGTCCAAAAAGTCTGGGTCTGATATTAATGCTCTTCTATACGCACTCATCGCACGGTCGACCTGGCCTGTATCGGAGTAGGACCGGCCGAGATTGTAGTGCGCACGCGTGTGACTGGGTTTCATACGCGCAGCCTTGGTGAACTGCGCTATCGCTTCAGTCTTTCGGTTGTTTTCGTAGAAGTGATTGCCAAGCAGCGTCGCTGCGATTGGGGAACCTTCCGGATTATGCAGCAGTACGTGTTTCCACAATGACTCGCTGCCTGCCCATATTTTCACTTGTTCGCGGGATGCGAATACCGAGAATACGATTCCGAAACACAGTATCGCTTGATACACCCACTTCGCGAACACGTGGACCTTCAGGCTAAGCGGTATCGCCACGAGGCATACGACGCCAATCATCGGGAAGTATCCATAACGGTCTGCAGTTATAAATTCTCGGTTATTCTGGAAAATAATGCTCCAGGACGGTAAAAAGGCGAATGTAGTAAAAAGGATAGCAAACCAAATCTCAGTTCGACGAGATCGTACTGACCAGATCAGGATAGCAATCGCTACCAACAACGGGATGCAACTCAGGAGGCAGATTTCATCGATATTAACGTCGGAGAACGCGTAGATTATTTCCGGCGGTTCGAGAAAAAGGAAACGTTTTAACCAACCGAAAATTACTAGTGGAAAGTACGACAGCCGAAGTCCGAGAAGGTGAATAGATGCCGGCTCGAACGGTTCAGGAATAGATTTATTAATAAAGAATACGACTGCGCCGAACAAAATTAACGGTAATAAGGGGCGAAGGGTCGCTCTCCCCTTTTTTTTCGGATGTAGATATGTGACGAGCGCTAGCAGCGCTGGAATTACGATCATGGATGGCTTAGCAAGCGAAGCGCAAATGAAACAAAGAAACGAGGGGAAATAATATCGGCTGCTCGTCGAAGAAAGGTATTTTTGATAAAAAATAATAGTAAGCAACGCGAAGAGAGTGGAAATCAAGTCTTTTCTTCCCATTGCCCACGCAACCGACTCGACTTGCAATGGATGAACGGCGAATATTAGTGTTGCCAGTAAAGATGCGAATCGATTGTTCAACCACGAGTTTAAGATAAAGAGCACTAAAATCGCGTTGGTTAGGTGTAACGCTAGATTAACAGAGTGGGAAATGTGCGGATTCAGGCCGAACACTCTGGATTCGATCCAGAAGGAGACGTACGTAACTGGTAAATAAAGTAACTCACCAAATACACCGCCCGGCACGAACAGGCCAAGCAGATTCTTCAGGGTAGGGGATTGAAGATGGGGATTATCGACTATAAAGGGCTTATCATCCCAGTTCGTGTACTCAAAGAAATATACCTGTGCGTACACCAGTAATACGCTGACGATAACAATTGCGACGGCCGTGGTGCGCGACGGTAAATCTTGTCTTTGTCCTGACATTTTGTTGTTCCAAAAGAGATTGACCCCTCATTACGTATAATGGTCGCCTCAGAGTTCTCGAAGAATCGTTCGGAATCTCGTACTCAACCCGTTTGAAGTCGTCCAAAAATTGTACCGCTTGCGGTATTCATATTACTCAGTGCCATCGTCAATCCCGTTAATTCTCACTTTGCCCGATCCTGAAACAATTTCTCCGATAACGGCGGCAGGGACTCCCGTTCCGGCGCATATTTTAAGAGCCGCGTCTACCTGTGATGCCGGTAATATCCACACCATTCCCACACCCATGTTAAACACGCGGTACATTTCTCTGTCAGCGATTTTTCCTTTTTCTCGGATGAAACGGAATATTTCCGGACAAGGCAACGAATGATCATTTATTTGAGCGTCCATATTCGCGGGAAGGACCCTGGATATATTATCATAGAATCCGCCCCCTGTAATATGCGCGATTCCGCGAATCTCCAACGCCAACGCGAGTGCGGCTTTAATCTCAGGCCAATAGCAGCGATGCGGTTTCAACAGACCTTGCCCCACCGTTTCTCCGGACTCCTCAAGCAGCGTATCAGTCGTAATTTGACCGTCTTCAAAGAGTACTTTCCTCGCTAGGCTATAGCCATTGGTATGAAGGCCAGTGGAACCTAATCCGAGGATTGTGTCGCCGGATATGATCGCTTTTCCGCTGATGATCCGAGACTTGGCTACGACGCCGGTAATAACTCCTACAAGGTCGTAGTCGTTACCATACATGCCCGGCATTTCAGCAGTTTCACCCCCCAACAACGAGACTCCTTGCGCCATGCAGGCTTCTGCGAGACCACTTAGCACCTCTTCATACAAAGGGCTTCGTAATTTTCCGATTCCCAAGTAGTCCATGAAGTATAACGGTTCTGCGCCCTGGCACGCTATATCATTTATACAGTGGTTGACGAGATCGTGTCCTATGGTCGAGTGATCATTCATCATCTCCGCGACCAATAACTTCGTGCCGACGCCGTCGATACTGGATACCAGGACGGGATCTTGGTATCGGCCCAGGTCCAACTGGAATAGGCCGCCGAACGTGTCTGCCGGCGCGATCACTTCGGGTCGCCGGGTCAGGCTGATTTTGTGTCGTACCTTCCCCAGTAAATCGTGTGCCAGATCGATATTTACTCCGGCATCTTTATATGTAGACGGTTCTTTCTTCATTAGGAATTATACCATTGGTTCGGGAGCATCCGGAATCTGACTGAAAAAGATAAAACTAGAGTAATTCGGTGACGTTCGAAAAGTCGACTGCTTACAGTCTACGATCTTACAATTGATTGCTAAAACAGGTTGACCTAAGCACCGAGATAAACTATACTGGTCGCCTTCGAGTTTTCGACCAGGCGCCGTCGGTGTGTGCCGGCCAAAAGAATTATCTGGAAAACTCTTGAACGGCTAAATCTTAAAGTTGTCTCTCCGCGACTGCGGAGAGCGTCTGTCCATTTAGGACGAGAAATTTGATTGCTTGCAATCTATAGTGTTAGGCTCGTTTTTCCGAATAGCGGTACGAGTATTAAAGTCCAATAAAAAGTTAAGGAGTGAAGGTATGTCAATTAAAGTTGGAATCAACGGATTCGGTCGAATCGGACGCATGGTATTCAAAGCGGCATCTGAACGGCCAGATATCGAAATAACCGGGATAAACGATCCGTTTATCACCCCTGAATACATGGTCTACATGTTGAAATATGATACGGTGCACGGACGCTTTCAAGGTACAGTGGAAGCTTCCGACGGGAATCTGGTCGTAAGCGGGAAAGCGGTTCGAGTGTTCAATGCGATGAATCCCGAGGAAATCCCCTGGGCTGACTGCGGTGCCGATATCGTCGTTGAGTCGACCGGTGTGTTCACGACGAAGGAAAAGGCATCCGCTCACCTGAGGGCCGGCGGTAAGAAAGTTGTAATTTCAGCGCCATCCGCGGACGCTCCGATGTTTGTAATGGGTGTGAACGAGAGTTCATATACGGCGGATATGAACGTCGTCTCCAATGCATCCTGTACAACCAATTGTCTGGCTCCTCTTGCCAAAGTGATAAACGACAATTTCGGAATCGTTGAAGGTTTGATGACCACTGTTCACTCGGTAACGGCGACCCAAAAGGTAGTTGACGGTCCCTCGATGAAAGACTGGCGTGGTGGCCGCGCGGCGTGTTACAATATCATCCCATCCAGCACCGGCGCCGCGAAGGCAGTCGGGAAAGTAATTCCTGAACTAAACGGGAAACTTACCGGAATGGCATTTCGCGTCCCGACTGCGGATGTATCCGTTGTCGACTTAACTTGCAGGCTGGCACAGGCCACAAGCTACGATAATATAAAGGCGACGATGAAAGCGGCGTCGGAGTCTGATTTCAAAGGCGTGATCGGGTATACCGAAGACCAGGTGGTTTCAAGCGATTTTATCGGCGAATCATGTACCTCGATATTCGATGCTGGTGCAGGGATTGCCTTAAACGAAAATTTCGTAAAACTGGTTGCATGGTACGATAACGAGTGGGGATACTCCTCAAAAGTCGTCGATCTCATCGAGCATATCTCCTCAAACGGATGATTCACTCGATAAGAGATTGTTTGTATACCGAACGTCTTCAGGTTTTCGACCAGGCGTTCTGCTGGCCAGCAGAATGCCGGTTAATAAATTATTGTGCGATATCCCTTAGTTTTTGAATTCTAAGTCGTTCAAAAATGTACTGCTTGCAGTATAGTCTAAGTCTTGGTTGATATCGGCGGGCGCCGTTAGCGTATTTTCGGTCTGGGGCACCGGCGGCGCTTCCCACAAGAACGTCCCGCACTGAAGGAATCTACGCTGTGGCGGGGAGAGTCGCGGGAATTTGGACGGCTCGCGCCGAGACAATTTATGATTAATTACCTGAAAGATTCCGAAGAATACTTCAAAAACTCGAAGATGTTCGGTATACTATAGTCGGGTTAGCGATGGTTCTGGGCTCGTAATAACGGTTCGCTGAAAAGTTACTCACTTGAGGATTAAGACAATGAATGTTGTGCTTCTTAATGATTTGGATCTACCCGAAGTTGAAATAATTAAGGGAGAGCCGATACTGCGGAAAGGGGATAAGGGAATTAAGGTTTATGTATTGCTTTCTGGATGTGTTGATATAAAAATTGGGCAACACCTACTGGCCAGAGAGAGTGCCCCCGGCACAATCTTAGGCGAGATTTCAGCACTATTAGGGACTGAGATTGTCGCGACCGTCACGACTACGGAGAATAGTAAATTCTACGTTATAGAAGATTTCTTGCCGTTTCTACAGGAGCACGTTCAAATTGCAGTAAACGTGGCGCAAACCCTGGCCTATCGCCTTGTCTACATGAACGAACATTTCGTAGAAATCAGAAATCAAATTACTTCGATCAATGATCAGTTGTCCAAGTATTTGCCGGTTTTTTCCACTGATTCCCCTGACGAAGAGGAATAGATCAGGCTAGCCTGCATTATGCACAAATTTCGTCATGAGAATAGGTAGCTTGTTTTAGGTTAATGAGTTATGGAGGTTGTCGGGGTGAAAGAATATTGAAATATTTCGAGATCCGACGTTCTTCATAACTCTTTTAGATGAAACAAGATACGTATTCGCAATAGAAAGTTTATGCATAATGTAGGCTAGTCTAAAAATCAGCGAACATTCCCTGGCGATCGGACTCCCTAACCTTCTTCGGCCCTTTCAATCTCCCCCCGATTTTCTGATCAGGTGTTGTGCCAATACCGCTCTGAAGCCGAAGTCAACGTCTCGTTCTTCTGGGGCAACGCCGTCGCGATTCGATGAGCTGCAACCTATCGCTGCGTGGTACCAGCTTCCGCCCCGCAATACCTTTTTTACTCCCGAAAGCACGCCAAAGGGGTTTGTCGTTTCTATTTTGTTATAGGCATAAAAGAAGTCGAAACACCATTCCCACACATTCCCGTGCATATCGTAGATTCCCCAGGGATTCGCGTTGAAGGAGCCTATAGGTGCAGTTCGGTCGAAGCCGTCACTATGGCTCCGATCGATCCACGGGAGATGACTGGAGTTGGTAGCGTCACAGTAATTTCCGAATCTATGCAGTAAATCGTCAGCATTTCCAAAACTATAACGCGACGTCGTTCCCGCCCGGCAGCAATACTCCCACTCCGCCTCCGTTGGGAGGCGATAGCAATATCCTGGCGGAATTCGCCCAGCTTTTCGCTCCTGTCGTGTCAATACGAAGCAAAATTCTGTCGCAAGATACCAGCTTATGCTATCCATCGGGTACTCCGGATCTCTGAACTTACTCGTATTACGCCGCATCAATGCTTCGAAAGGTCCCTGCGCAATTTCATGTTTTCCTATCCAAAAAGGTTGTGACAAAATCACTGTTCGGGGCGGCTGCTCATCCAACTCTCCGTCAAACGACCCCATCAGGAATTCGCCTGGTTCGATCGAAACGAACTCGATCTCCAAGCCCGGCACTGTCCACGCCTTACCAATTTCGGGCTTCGCGACTTCCTGATCGTCAAGTCGCACCGATTCGCGTTCACCCGTACCTAAAGCTAAGGATGCCGTTACAAGAAGAATCGCCGTACCCAACTTTAATCGCACCAGTGGGTTTAATTCCCGGTTCTGCTGTCCAGCACGAACGTAGCGATGTTTCATTTTTGGGAAGTCTATACCTCGTGGGCTTGCCCCGAGGTAATTGATTAGTTTGGAATATTGGGAAGACATAGTGATAGAACCTTTGTCTTTTGGAGCGTGAGCACGATGTGTTTCGCGATTAGCGGAAAATTCTCTCTATTTCCCGCGACTGCCTGTCTGAGAGTTGCCAGCCGATCGATTCAATATTGTGTATCAGGTGATCTTGGTTCTTGACGCCTACCAGCGCGCTGGTAACCCCGGATTGTGATAAAAGCCAGTTAATCGCAAGCTGTCCGCAGCTCTTGCCTGATGACTGCGCCAGTTCTGAAAGTTCCTGGACTTTCTCTATGTTCCTTTCGTAAGCATTTCCGGTAAAGTCGCCGAGGATACCCTTTGCCCGCCAGTCGCTGAAATGTGTACTCTTATCGTATTTACCGGTCAATACTCCAGACGCCAAGGGGCTGTAAGCTAAGACCCCGATTGCATGTTCGCGACAGTACGGTATCACTTCCTTCTCAATAGACCGATATAGGAGGTTATACTGCACTTGTTGGGTCGCAACCGAACCGAATTTGATCGATTCCTTCAGTTGAGAAAAGGAATAATTACTGACACCGAAATATCGTATTTTACCGGATTGTTGCAGGGATTTAAGGGCGTTCATCGTTTCTTCAATCGGGGTCTCCGGATCAGGCCAGTGAACTTGATAAAGGTCAATATAGTCGGTTCTCAGGCGGCGTAAGCTATCATCGATCTCCTCAAAAATAGACTGTCGCGTCGCGTCCTTTCTAATGCACCGGACTTCGGGACGTTCCCAGCGTAACCCGCATTTCGTCGCCAAGACGATGTCATCACGGTACGGTTTTAGAACCTCACCGAGAATCATTTCTGAGTGGCCGAATCCGTATACCGGTGCGGTATCGAATAGCGTTATACCTAAATCTAATGCTTTGCCGATCGCGCGCTTCGATGCTGCGTCGCCGTCGCTCTTCCAAAATGGTGGCCCGCCAATACCCCATGCGCCGAAGCCTATCGCGGAAACGGACAAAGTTGTATTAGTTGGCTGGCGATACTCCATCGTTTACGATCGTTTCCTGTCCGTCGATATCACATGGTTCTTAATTCATCATTGCAATACTGTGGTCGTCCGGAGTTGTCGGATATTCGCCGGCATACCATACGCAGTGACTTTTGCTATGTCCCCGCACGAGCGATCCATATGCACAGACGCCCGCACAATTGGGATCCTTCCCGCATAAGCGTGGATCCCGTCAGTACGGGGCACTTTTGCCGGAAGACGGCTGGTGACACTGACCGAGCATACTGAGAGAGACTCTGTCGGTGCGGACAGAGAATTCGACTGCGAGAAGACTAAATCGGCAGTGTCGTTGCGCCGGTACGAAGTTGATGTAGATTACATCCCTCAATCAATCAAAGTATCGGTGCAACGGAAACGTAGCATTCAAGTATGCTCCTGTCGAACTTCGGTTAACCTAAAGCGGACCTCACAGCGATTTGTCAATACACGAACTGTCATCATTGAAATATCGCCGGCGATATGGTTTGGCTCCGGAGTCTTAAAGTGTAACAGAGCGCTAGTAGTTGCTTAGCAAAGGTTTAAGTATTTACGATGATTGACAATAGAGACTGCAAGCAGTCAAATTTTCGATCCTGCGTGCGGGATCACGGTAGGCAAAGATTTTAGAAAACTTGTCGAATACCTGACGGGAGTTAGTAGACGATGCACAAAATAGATCTAATAAGAAACTTCTCGATTATCGCTCATATCGACCATGGTAAATCGACATTGGCGGATCGGTTTTTGCAGCATACGGAAAGTGTTGATGATCGAAATTTTCAAGATCAACTTCTTGACAATATGGACTTGGAACGGGAGCGAGGGATAACTATAAAATCGCACCCCGTATCTATCCGTTTTCGCGGGTCAAACGAACGCGAGTACAGCTTGAACCTGATCGATACTCCGGGTCACGTCGATTTCAGCTACGAAGTCAGCCGGAGTCTGGCTGCATGCGAGGGCGCAGTTTTATTGATTGACGCAACTCAAGGCGTTCAGGCACAGACCGTGGCCAACGTAAATCTGGCGATTCGCCAGAACCTCGTGATCATTCCCGTTATTAACAAAATCGATATGCAGGCAGCCGATATTGATACTTGTCGGGAGCAACTCGAAGAAATATTGGCAATACCTGCAGACGAAGCAATCCTCGCGAGTGCCAAGGATGGCGTCGGAATTACCGAGATTCTCGAGGCAGTGATTAACAGGATTCCCTCGCCGAAGAGAATGGACAACGAAATTCTGCGGGCGCTTATCTTCGATTCCGTTTACGACTCGTTTCGAGGCGTGATTAATTACGTTCGCATCGTCAGCGGCGGTATTAAGGCAGGTGACGAGATACGCCTTTTTAGCAGTGGCGTTGTTTCCGCAGTCAAGGAGGTCGGTGTATTCTCCCCAGAAATGACGCCTGTAGGCCAGCTTGAGGTCGGTTCTGTCGGATATGTGATCGCTAATATTAAGTCTCCCGAGGACTCAAAAATAGGGGATACGATCACCGGGAAGGTGCAGTCATGTGACCAACCGCTACGTGGTTTTCGTGAGATTCAGCCAATGGTTTTTAGCGGTATCTACCCGATTGATTCTGCTGACTACGAACCGCTGAAGCAAAGTATGGCGAAACTACGTCTCAATGATTCTGCATTTACTTTCCAACCTGAGACTTCCGCGGCTCTAGGATTCGGATGCCGTTGCGGCTTTTTAGGGTTACTGCATATGGAGATCGTGCAGGAGCGATTGCGGCGCGAATACGGCATGAACATCATCGCGACTTATCCGAGCGTCATTTACCATGTTTATCTCAAAAACGGTGAAATGTTGGAGGTGGATAATCCGCTGCATCTCCCCGACGCGTCGACGATCGATCGGCTTGAAGAACCTATCGTGAAAGCCAGTATTATATCTCCGGTTGCGTACATCGGCGGGATCATGAATCTTATCATGGACAAACGCGGAGTATGCGGCGAAACGAATACGGTTGATCAGTATCACGTTATGATGGCTGCGGAACTTCCGTTACACGAAATAGTGATCGATTTTCACGATAAGTTGAAAACCATTACAAAGGGTTATGGAAGCATGGACTACGAGCCATTTGGTTATCGCGCTGCGCCCTTGGTAAAGATGGAGATAAAAGTTAACGACGAACCTGTCGACGCGTTCACTACAATCGTACATAGAGATTACGCAGCCGCCCGGGGACGCCAGCTCGCGGAGCGGTTACAAGAAATCATACCGCAGCATTTATTCAAGATTCCGATTCAGGCAGCCGTCGGTGGGAATGTTATTGCTCGCGAGACCGTTCGGGCGCTTCGTAAGGATGTGACAGCCAAATGTTATGGCGGCGATATAACGCGTAAAAGGAAACTTCTCGAAAAGCAGAAGGAAGGAAAAAAGAAAATGAAACAGATCGGGAAAGTTAATATTCCGCAGGACGCGTTCGTTAAGGTTTTAAAATCAAATACGAGCTGAATGTCTTTGATTATAATCTGCGGACACTCATATTTAGCGCCTGAACGTCGGTCGGACCCAGCTCGTGAGGAGTTTTCACTATTGCACTCGGCACTAACCAGCTAGACTCCATCCGAAATAGGCAGGCGTGCGGCCCACGATACTTTTTCGAACAGAGTCCAGTTAGTTTCTGTCCTGAAATAGAAAAGTAACGCGGTCATTGTCATTCACAGCGTTCATTCTGTCCCGCGGACAGCCCGTCTCGCCCCGGTTGCGGGGCTCGGCTCCTGACTGCGTGGGTGTTTTTTTTACTCAGCTGCCAGCCTGCGCCCTAGCGAGGCTTGGCCCCGCGACCGCGGGGGCCGAGCTACTTTTGACTCGCCAGATCAACATGAATCGGCTATTTCAGGACAGAAACCAGTTAGGCTATTTGTCCACTGCACATGACGAGCTTGCGGATAGCGCGAACCTGGACGAAACACCGTTCTATACTGCGCGCAGTATCTTTACGAACGATCCATCGCGACGCGCCAAAATCTCGTCGAACGGCGAGTACTTAAACTCTTATCACTCTGGCTTAGCACATGATTATCGCACAAATAATATTCAATGTCGGACTTTTTATTGTATGGCCCCTGCACTTCATTTACAGCGAGTTTCTAATCGGCAGTCGGCGCAGGAGCAAACGAAACATAAAGGCATTACTGGCACAGATTAATCATCGATGGCGTTGGGACCGCGATCTACTAGGTGAGCAACAGCGTCAACAACTGCAAAGACTGAAGACTCGTGGCGAAGCGTTGGAGGTAGGTGATCCGGATCCAGAGGCCGTTGACGAATTCTTTGCGTCGGTGGTACGGCAGTTAAGCGATATGAAGTCTCCGAAAAAAGGTAGAGCTGCAGTGAAAGAGTGGCTCGAGCTTATCATTGTCGTATTTGGCGTAGTTATGGGCGCGCGGGCATTATTCTTGCAGCCTTTTAAGATACCAACCGGAAGCATGCAGCCCACTCTCAGTGGGATAAACTTCGTGCCACAGGACTTGCACGAAACCCCGAATTTCTTTAAGAAAATATTTTTATATACGAATTATTCCCGGCGATACGCCAACGCTGTCATCGAAGAGGATGGTGTCCTCACCGTCGATCAGTTGGGGAGGTCTCCGAGCATCACCCGTAAGAACCGATTTCTTTTTTTCCCGGTAACCGAGATAAAGATTGGATCGAAGAGGTACAAATTACCGGGCGAACCCGCAAAGGTTTTAAGGTACATACAACTGCAGCGAATTTTATCGTACCCGGATCGCGCATTTGAGGTATCTGAACAAGGGCAGAGAGTGTTCTATTTTCGCCAGGGAGATATATTATCCCAGGGATACCTGGAACTCGGCGATCATCTGTTCGTTGATCGTGTAGGTCTTAATTTTTTCGAGCCGAGCCGCGGCGATATAACCGTGTTCACGACCGAGAATATTCGAACGCGCTCGGGTAAATCACTTCGCGGCAGATTCTTTATCAAACGACTTGTTGGCTTGCCTGGCGACGAGTTGAAAATAGCGGACAAGAAACTCTATGTTCGTAAACCTGGAGATAGCTCATTTACTTTGGTTGACGGAACAATACGGAAAGCATTCGATAGGATATACAGTTTTAAGGGCGGATATAGAGGGTACAGCCATCATCCACATTGCCAATTTCTTAAGGACAATAACGACACCTTTCAAGTCGGAGAAGACGAGTACTTTATGCTCGGGGACAATAGTGAGAATAGCCAGGATAGTCGGTTTTGGGGAGTGGTTCCGCGGCGGAATTTGGTTGGAAGGGCGAAGTTTGTTTATTGGCCCTTTTCCCGGCGTTGGGGCGGAGTGGATTCCGCAGAACCACTCGAATTTGTCTCCGCTCCGACGTTTTAAGTTTGGACCCTGGGCAACAAAGCTTCGTTGCTGTTGTCGATAGAGTTAGGCGCCTTATCCTATCAAGTCAGGTGAGTGTGTTTCAGCGAGCCGGTCGAAGTGTCGTGCGGCATCAATAATACCCAGTGCCGATTGTCATTCGGAAACCTTTGAAATCGTTAAGGTTTCCATCAACTCTTCGGGCGAGAAGATCTCGAATTTTCCGAGTAGAGACTGTGCCTTCTCTTCAATCGCCTTGGAATTGTCGCCGGCAAGGATATCATTCAATTTTTCTTTGGCGACTTCGTATTGCGCGAGGAAAAGGTGACAGAGTGCGGAGTTGAATTTTGCTTGGGCGGTGACGACGGGATTGTCCTCAAGGACTTTTTGATCCGACGCTATCAGTTCGAACAATTCGTTAGCTTGTTTGTAACGGCCATCCGAGAAATAACAGTTGCCCCTTGCCATTAACGCCATTGTCGTTAGCGGTGGGTATTCCGGGTACTCGCTTAGAAACTCAGCGAATTGAGCTTCTGCTTTTTTGTATTGGCCGAGTTTGAAATAGACGCTGCCGAGTTGAAATTTAGCTTCAGGGACAACGGCGACTGCCGCTGAAGTTTCTATTATATTTTTGAGTCGGCCGACGATCTCCGCGACCTCAGAATCCGTTGCGTCGGGGTTTACCTTATCGATTAAGGCGAGGGCACTGTGAAGTTCAGCGTATGCGCCCGCTATTTTTATTCTTTTTTGCGTTTTGAAGTGGGCTGTTGCAAAGATTATGACCAATATCACTCCGACTGTGACTCCCGCATGAGCGAGATAGGATTTGGCGGTTTGCAGGAACGCAATAAGTTTGGCTTCAATGTCCGCAAGTTTTGAGGGGGCAGCCGGTGCCGGTCCGCGGTGATTTTTTCCGGTTGACATTATTAGGATTTCTCCAAATTTTGTTTATTCATGTTTTGTAGGCTATACCGATCGCTGTGAAATTTCGACCATGCGTCGTCGGGTGACTTCCGCCGTCGTTCATGCTGACACCAAACTATGGCGCGACATGATACCGGTTAAACGTTATTATCGTTCGGAATCTATCTCAATCGATTTTACGTTATCTCTCTCCGCAACTGCGGTACGCACAAGTGGGCTCCAATGAATTCGGAGAGAAAGTCTGTCGAACAGGGTCTAACTATTAAGTTGCTCTGCTGAACAAGCCGAAAAGAATAATCCGTATAATCGAAATAACAATGTCTCGTTAGCGCAATCACCGGAATTACGGTAGCGACGCGGTGCCATCGCATTGGATACTCGAGGCTCTTCTCGAAAAGGTGTCCATACTGACAGCATCCTCACTCATTCGGGAAGGATGCCGATGGTGCCGGACGCATATGCGGATATTCCGTCTTTACTGAGCGAAAATTGGACTTCTTTTAGTCCGTTTCCTGGGAATGAAAGATTGAAAAGATTCATTGGACATCAAAAAATCACATGGATTCTGCGCGCGCTCGTCGGGGCGGTGTTTATCGTATCGGCAATAGCAAAATTGTGGTCAATTGGCCAGTTCGAAGTGATTCTTATTCAGCAAAATATTTTTAGTGATAGATTCATTGCTGCGTACAGCGCACGGGGCTTGGTCGCAGTCGAACTTATAATTGGTTTATGTTATTTCCAACCCAATCTGCTGCGCACATTTTTTATTCCATTCTCCTTTTTTCTTACCTCAGCGTTCACATGCTATCTCGCGTATATAGCTGTATACACCGATTACACGGAGAACTGTGGATGTTTTGGTGACTTGATTCAAATGTCGCCCATTGAGTCAATTATAAAAAACATTATTATTCTGGCCGTAATCATGTGTTTATTCCGCCTAACCAGATCGGACCCGGTTCGGAGGTCATGGATCCCGCCCGCCGCGATCGGCATGGTGACAGTTCTCGCTATTGCGATGCTTTATCCGGTAAAGATTGTCGGCGTCTCAGATATCGTCGTGTCAAGTAAGCAGAAGGTTTCCGGAAAGGCCGCGTTTGCCGATGCTACCCCGACAGATAGTCGATTTGCCATTTTTAACTCGCAAGCTGGGCAGGGGGCCAAACCGAATATAGTTGAGGGGGATTGGTTAGTGGCTTTCTTTAGCCTTGACTGTGATCACTGCAAAGACGTCGCGATGGAGATGGGGATATGGCGTCGAGGGCGGGCGGTAAACATCTTCTCGGTTTTTCTAGGTGAGGGAAATCAGGTCAAAGATTTCTATCGCGAAACCGACACGAAGTTTCCATATGTAATCGCATCGCCTATCGATTTTTTCAACTTCATAGGAAACGCGCCGCCGCGAGTGTATTCACTACGGGAAGGGAAAATATTAGCGTTCTGGGAACTGGACAACTTTTCAACTGCTGCGATTGATGCTCACTTGACCGAGATTTCACCAGTTCCTTAAATTCCCGTACCGTGGCGGTAAAGTCGGCGTGTATGCTGCCGAGCGGAAGTACGAGTCAGAATTCAGTTTAATTCAATGAGAAATGCTATTCGTGACGCATTCTGATTTCCGCGAGCGTTGCAAAATTTGATTTCGTAAAATAGATCTTTTTAATAAATTTCACGAATTTTCAATTGGTGTTATTGTCGTCTACAAAACGGGTTAGAACGTTCAGAAAAAAACTAATAAAAATTAATCAAAAATTAACTTGATTAAGAATTTATTAATTGTTAGATTGGCGGGAAGCAGGGCGGATAAAACGGGCGAGCAAAACTGTTAATAAGTTGTTAATATTGTGTTAGTTAGTACTTGATTCCTGTTAATTAATGAGGTGGTCATAGTGGCATGTACAGCAATTTGGACATCGGTTCAGGAGCGGCTTTTGGAGAAGCTGGATCCTGACACCTACGAGCGTTATTTAGCAGGAGTAATACCATTATCGTTTAACGCCGATAAGAACCTGTTTAAGCTGGGCGTGTTAAACGAGTTCGTCGCCCTTTGGCTTGACTCGAACTATAAGGAGATAATCTCCGAGGTTCTCGGAGATGTTCTTGAGAAAAGAGTCAGTATTTGCTTTGAACCCGGACATAAAGCCGCGAGTTCTGTCGCCCTTCCTAGTACTCCGAAGAAGGTCGCACAGGATACCAAACCAGCGACTGCCGACGACAAGTTTACCTATAAATATCGCCCGGATTTTACGTTTGATAGCTTTATAGTCGGCAATAATAATCGCATCTGTCACGCAGCGGCTTTGGCGGTTTGCGAGAATCCCGGGAAAGCGTACAATCCACTCTTTATCTATGGTGGTGTTGGTTTGGGCAAAACGCATTTACTCCAGGCGATCGCGAACGAGGTGCTGCAACGGCGGCAACGTGCGAAAATTAAATATTTAACAAGCGAAGAATTCGTAAATCTATATGTCGAAGCGATGCAGAAAAAATCACTTCCTCAGTTTCGCCGTCAGCTTCGCGGGCTGGACATGCTTGTTATTGATGATGTCCAATTCTTTGAGGGCAAAGTAGGGTCTTCTGAAGAGTTTTTTCATACGTTCAATACTTTGCACAATACGCACAAACAAATCGTATTGGCGTCGGACCGGGATCCCCAGGATATCAGTGGGCTAGAGCAGCGATTGGTATCCAGATTCGAGTGGGGGTTGTCGGCAGAGATTCTACCGCCGGATCTGGAGACTCGTGTAGCGATACTGAAAAAGAAGCAAGAAAAGCAAAAGATAAAGATTGCCGACGAAATCTTATTTCTTATCGCAAACCGTATCCAATCGAATATCCGAAATTTGGAAAGTGCCCTCACTAAATTGATAATGAACATATCGGCGTTCGGTTCAGAAATGACTAAGGACCGTGCCGCAGAATTGTTACGCGATAAGTTCGACAATGAATCGACGAAATTATTATCTATCGAGCACATTCAAAGAAAGGTCGCTGAATTCTACGACATTCGCTTAGCGGATATGACGAGCAAGAAACGACCACAGAATATCGCCGGTCCGCGAATGATTGCGATGTATCTTTCCCGTATGCTTACGAACAATTCTCTACCGGCGATTGGCGACACGTTCAATCGAAATCATGCAACAATTCTCCATGCTGTTAACACTGTTGAGAAGAAGATGGAGAAGGACGAGCAATACAAACAGAACGTCGGGCAATTATCTCGGCAGCTGAGCCGATAATTTTTGGGCGCGTATAATTTTCGAGATCCAATAGGCAACCTACCATTTTTACCTCAGTCTCGAAAATTGAGGAATTGACAGTCTTCCGTCTTGTGCGTCATCACTTCATTCCGTCCGCGCTTTTGCTGTTCCACTCCGTTTGGTACTTACCTGTCTGCGAATCCCGTCCGTTGTACCAATACCCTCCAACATTCTGCAGTGCGATAACAGGTATCGGGCCGATCAGGTTCTGAGGCACGAGTTGCCCGATGATAGTGTCTCGTTAGAATCAAATGAAGTTCGCGATGTGTCTGGTTATATTTATGTATTCGCAGTCTGGTAACGTATATATCTCGAACGATATTTCCAACTGCCGTCGCCCAGGTGGTTTCCGCCTTCGCCCTGCGGCTATGGCGAGATATGATGGCCGGTTAAAAAACTCGAAGGCGTTCGGTATCAATCTGTATTTTGCAAGAGGCTCCTATGATTCGTAACGCCAGTTTATTTTTGGCAACCCGCTACCTATCGCCGCGGCGGTCATTCCTATCTGTTATCACGTTACTCTCCATTTTAGGCCCGATTCTTGGGGTTGCCGTGTTGGTTGTTGTTATATCTGTTATGGCCGGGTTTAATCGTGATATCGAAGAAAAGATTCTTGGAATGCAAGCCCACATCCAGATAAAAAGTAGTCTAGGAAACACGATTGCAGACTCGCAAGGGGTTCTTGATGAGCTTGATTTGATGGGTGTGACAGCTTCTCCAGTGATTGAAGGACCGGTATTGATTCAATGCTCGCAACGCGTACTCGCGAAATATGTAAAAGGAATCTTACCGGAACGGGAGCAGAATGTAACCGATATCCGAAGTGCGATAATCCGGGGGCGATTCGAAATTGGTGAAGATGAGGCGTTAATCGGAAGCGAACTGGCGTTGCAAACCGGAGTGGATATCGGCGATACTATTCTCATTCATTCGCCCGATAAATTAAATAAACTGGTGGAGTTCGATAAGGATGGCAGTATCCGCTCGAAGGCCGCCCCGGAGGTCTATGTCCCTGAGGAAGTCACGATTACAGGTATCTTTTCACTGGGTATGTACGAATACGATTCGAATATATTGGTTCTCCACCTCGATAAGGCCAGTGAGTTGTTCGGGTTGGGGTGGGACGCGGCCACGAGTATCCAACTTCGAACAACTGATCCATTTGATCTGGAACCGATTGTCACCGCAATCAATTCGAATCAGAAATTTGCCGGATTAATCCCGATAACGTGGCAGCAATCGAACAAGCGACTTTTCGGAGCGCTTAAAGTTGAGAAAAATTTAATGTTCTTTCTTTTGATATTTATTATGGTTGTCGCCGCATTCGGGATCGCCGCCACACTCATCACTGTGGTGATACAAAAAACGCGTGAGATCGGAGTACTCAAGGCCCTGGGCGCAACACCGATCGCTATCTTACTAATCTTCGTCTATCAGGGGATGTTCGTAGGCGTAATAGGAACCGCTCTCGGAACTGCCCTCGGCCTCACGGTGGTGCATTATCGGGATTCCGTGGCGAACGTCCTTGCGGAGATCATGGGAACGGAAATATTTCCGAAGGATTTATATCATTTAAGCGAAATCCCCGCAATGGTGCAGGTCTCTGATGTCGTCGTGATAGTTGTAAGCGCGTTATTGATCTGTTTGATCGGAACTTTAGTGCCGGCTCTGTATGCGTCTGCGTTAACCCCCGCGGAGGCGTTACGTAACGAAATGTGAAACATCGCGGGCACCCCAAAGATTGTACTTTGTTCGCAATTCGAATCTTATAATTGAAACGCTGAGAAGGCGGTCGTCGATGGGAAAGCCAGTGGCGGTACGGAATTAAGTTGTCAACAAACTAGTGTGGGACGCTACACTAGCCTGATCTATGCATCAATTTCGTTACGAGAGCACTTAGCTGGCCTGAGTTCAATGAGTTGCGAAGGTTGTACGGCTGAAGAAATATTGAAATATTTTAAGGGCGTGCGTTCTTTGTAACTCATTTAGATCAGGTCTGATACATGCTCGCAGTAGAAACTTTATGCATAGATAAGGCTAGTTTCCCGTGTCTTGAATTCCTTTACATTTGACGAGATGTATTTTAGCGCTTCAAGTGCGTCACTGAGAATAAGGCGATGCCGTAGCATCGTCGTTTTTCACTGACGTGTCTTGAGCGCCAAAAGACACTCGCCCAAAGGGTTACGTGTATTTCGGTACAGGGCGGCGTTAGTGAATTTGGTACGTACCTACGGGTACTTACACAAAATCACTGCCTACCCCTGCACTAAAATAGACGTAATCAAATGTAAGGGATTTTAAGACACAGGACACTAAAACTTGTCGAAAACCTGACTGGAAACAGTATAAATTGTTTCCGGGTAGACCTCCGGTCGTATTAGCACGAGCGTCGCCGGACAGATTCGGCACTCTAAGATTTAACCGTCGATTCGGTGAATTATATTGCGTGAAGTTACATAATGTAAGAAACTTAGATATGCAGACGTATTTATTCACGCAAGAGTATTCGAACGATATTTTTTAACCGGCATTCTGCTGGCCAGCAGAACGCCTGGTCGAAAACGTGAAGACGTTCCGTATAGAACCTCCGGCTACCATATGAGAATTTCAGCGTTTTTATTATTCATTTCCTCAGGTTTCCTTCTTCAGGCTCAGGCGGATACCGTTTCAGAAACAGTAGGTGTCGTTAACGTTTCGGTGACCGCGAATAGATCAGCGACAGTATCGAATCCTTTGGTTTTCGAGCCGGGCGCGTTCGACGACGACGGATTGGCAGAGATTTTGGCTGCGGACGGTGCGAATGGTGATTTCCTTCATGTCTGGACTGGAAACAGTTTTAATACGTATACACTGCTCAACGGTATCTGGAACGTGTTCGATACGGCGATCCCGATTCCTGCTACTCGATTGATCGCTGCGGGTGGAACCGGGAACATGATTTCGCGGAAAAGCGCCGGAGTTACCGGGATCCAGTTCATCGGCAAGGTTGCGACTGCGACGACGGCATCCGTTCAGGTACCGGGCGAAAGCTGGGCGCTCATTTCTTTCCCGTTCCCCAAGAGTATCTCCCTGAACTTCAGTACTTGGTCTGATTCTAACGACGGCGATCTGATAAAGATATGGGATCTCGCGACCCAAGCCTGGCTTGATTTTGCGCGCGATGCCGGTGTCTGGACGGGAAACGATGCAGGCAGTCAAATGATCGACATAGGAACCGCGTTCCTTTACTACAACTCGTCTTCCCAACTAAAGACGATCAACTTCCAGAAACCATTCTAAACAGCAAGCAGTCCGATAATAACATTGTTGCTATGAAAAAATTCTTATTACCAGTACTAACGTTATCAATTTTGTTCTCGACGTCGTCTTTATCGAACGTAATTTGGCTTGAGATCGGGACACTGTCGCAACCCGCGCGAAATCCGGAAAGCGGCGTTCTTTCTGAGGCAGACTTGCAGGCCTTTGACTTGAAGATTTTCGATGACCAGTCTGAGGAGATCGGACTCGTAGATATTGCGGGATTGGACCCGGTGGGTGTGGGGTATTACGTCGGCGTCGTCAATCTGGGAAGCAATCTTCCAGACACGGTATCCGTGAAACTCGTGAGCTTCGACGATGAAATGGCTGCCGACTTAGGGAACGGCTTGAGCCTCGTCGATAATTTCTCGCCCTTTGTCGATCCCGGTGTCCACAAGATAACAGCCCAGTCACTATCGTGGCAAGGGTTCTCTGTCAATAGCTTATCTGTTGCTGTAACCGGATTTGGCAGCGTATCATTAACGGGCGGTGAGTTTCCTGAGTTCAACGTTGTGACTGTTACGGCGGCGCCAGCAACCTGGTACGAATTCATCGGCTGGACCGGTAACGTGCCAGCTGCCAGCCAAAAGTCACCGACCGTGTCCCTGACTATGAACATCGACCGTGAAATCGCAGCGGTATTCGGAATAATTGTACCACAAGCGTGGTTGGACGATATCGATCTGCCGTTGAAGGGCGCTGACGACGATGCAGACAGCGATGGTTTTACGAATCGTGATGAATACGAGTTCGGAACAGATCCCGAGGACGATCAGTTCACGTCGACCGCAACAATAGACATTGCGATAGGGTGGAATCTGATTTCGCTAGCGGTGCAGCCGATGTCAAATCGGGCGATGTGGTCGCTATTGGATAATGTCCCGATTCGAAACGTATGGGAATGGAATTCCTGGACGGATAAATTTGAGATTAATGGAGACACGCGAACGAAGCGCGGATATTGGGTGTATTCTAACACGCCGAAAAACGGAATTGTCATCGACGGGCAATCTGTCATCGACGCTAAACAATTTCTGTTCCAGGGGTGGAACCTGATCGGATCAAGCACCTCCAGTGTCGTCCCCGCTAATGCAGTGTTCGGCGGTAGCGTCTGGTATTGGCGTCCTGACCGACAACAGTTTATCCCTCTCCCAAGTGACGAACAGATGACACCGGGGCTTGCCTATTGGTTGTACCTGAGCGAAGACACGATGATCGAAATTTAGGGACTGCAGCTACTCCGGGCAGTAAAATATTTGTAAAAGGGAATAAACCTTCTTGTTCTCAATGCGTATAAATTTGTAAACGCGTTAAACATCAACTTATAAATTACCATCAACCAACAAGATCAGAAGGAGACTAAAAAATGAATGCCAAAGTACTTTTAACCCTAATAACGTTGTCGGCACTTGCGACCGTAGACCTCATCGCTCAGGGATTCGACCGGCCAGGCCCTCGTGATCGACGTGACAGACAGGAGTCCATTCGCGAACAGCTGCGTCCCCAGATTACGGACGAGCAACGTGCAGCACTCGATGCGCATCGGGCTAACGTACAGGCAAAGCACGTAGAGCTGAATGAAATATTAAAGACAGCCGATACGACCGGCACGTATACCGCACTTAGCGAAAACGACGACCTGACACGCGAAGAACGTCATGAGTTAGTAACGTTACGCCGCGAGCTCCTCGCCGGATCTGCAGATGCGCAAGCAAAACTGGATGAGATCAAAGCAGGAAACGCTGCGTTTCGGGACGAAAATCCAGCCATCGGCCGTCGCCCGGAAATTCGACCGCGGATCGCAGAAATTAAGGAAATAAACCAGGAACTGAGAGCTCTTCTCAGCACAGACGAGGCAATTGCCGCGTTGCTGGCAATCGAAGAAAAAACTGAAGAGCAGATCGCTACGCTTAGAGGCTTGCGCGAAGACTTCATAGCGAACAGCGAAGAGGCACAGGATTTGATCGCAGAAAAACAGCAGTTGAAAAGCAGCGTTCGCGATCGGATACGACGAATACGACGTCATCATCGCGCCGACCGACCGCATCGTCCTCGTCCTAGCGATCAAACAGATTCCACCACGGACAGCGCGAACACAGAATAACACAGACTTCCCAAGTTAACGAAAGAATTCAGCAGCCGCGTCGGGGAGTCGATCCCCGACCGGCTTTCTTGTTTTAGACCCATTGTCATTGGGTTTTCGGTATACAATACAGAATTTGCTTCGCGCCCGCACAAACACCGTCACGCGCCGTCAGGCGAAGGCACCGATTATTTGATGAAATTGATACCTAGCCACAGAATTTTCTTTTGTATCGCATTCATTGCGACGAATGCGTTTGCCGCGGACATATACGTATCACTTACCGGCACCGCCCAGACACCATACGATTCGCCGGAAACCGGACTGAACACTATTCAAAGCGCGATCGATGCCGCAAGTGCAGGAGATACTATTATCGTTACTCAGGGTACATACATTGAGAATCTGGCGGTCGCCAAGTCCCTGACAATAAGGGGTAATGGAATTGTCGGTACAATTGTTGACGGGAACGCTCAGGATTCGTGTTTAAGTATCAACGGAGCTATAACCGTGACTTTAGAAGCGATAGCATTTCGTAACGGCCGTTCTGACGCCAACGCGGGAGCAACCGGACTTGGCGGTGGTATTTATATAAACGGGAGCACTGTTACCATCGAGCACGTTAGCATATCCAATTGTAACGCTGGGAGAGGCGGCGGCATTTATGCCCGAGAGTCAGTGTTCGCAATCAGTAATTCGGTGGTTTCATATTGCTCAGCCAAAGAATCCTTGGGATCAGGTGGCGGAAAAGGTGGAGGTCTCTACGTTCTTTTTACGCCGGACGGTATGCCTGCTTCGATTACCGACTGTGTATTTTATGGAGACACCGGTTTCTTTGGCGGCGCGATCCGATTTTGGGACGCATCCGCGACGGTCGAACGATGCCAGCTATTTTCGAACCGATCCGATTGGGATGTAATCGACGTTACCCAGTTCAGTAATGTTGACATAAACGATTGTCTTATGTTCAATAATCAGTCGCTTTCGCAGAATCTGATATCCTATGCCTCCAACAGCCGAGGAAACATGTGTTATTTAACACTAACCGAGAACAATTCAGTCAATAACAATAGCAGCTTACTCGTTGATATTTTCTCGAACGCGTCGCTATGGAACTCTGCGTGGCAGCGCAATAGCCCGGACATCGTCGATCTTAATCCGTCGACGGTGATTAAGGGGTCTGTTTTATCCACCGCCCCCGTGGGGCTCATTAGCGCAACCGCGAACGGCTGCACGGATTTCGTGACTGCCTCGGTTAATTTTTCTACCGGTGACGACAGCGACTTTTACCTCGCCCTGTCCGGCGATACTCCATCGGTATTCATCGGCGCCGGCTGCTCGGGTGCTCCGTGTGTCGTCGATGTTAACTCCAGAAAGAGTTACGCCGTCGGGGACGCGCAGTCTTCTGTTCTGGATGCCGGATACGGATTCCCCTTGGGCAGTGCAGGCAATGTCGATATCGATGGACGTCCGAACTGGCGTGTTCAGGTTAACGGCCGTCCTTATCTTGAGTATACAATCGAGAACGCGCTGGACGTCGAATTTACGAGTGGTTCAACGACGACAACTATAGGGCCGTTAACGACTCAATTGGTGGATCTAAAACTTGCTGAGCCGACAAGCGATACACGTTTTTATCGATTAAAGGGCGTATCACCTCAGGGTAGTGCCGTTACAATCGTCGTAACCAGCGCGAGCACCGCCATGCCGTTAGAGAATATGACAGTCGATTTGGTCGATAGTGACACGAATGATTGGGCCGCATCGTTCGTCACCGACGCGAGCGGTACCGCGAAGATTGACAACGTGGCGGACGGTACGTATACAGTCCGCGCGGGAACCGGCAATTTAGATTACGTTCCGCTGTACCTGGGCCAGGAAATTGCTGTAGCAGACGCTGTATTTTTTACCCTGAACGACGGGACATCGACGTTCTCGACTTCAATCCAATTGAGCACCGGCGCCCGAATCCAAGGTATCGTAACCCAGGCGGGAGCCGGCGCGGTTCCGGTGGAGGGGGCAATTGTTTCTATACTCGATAATAATGAGGAATTCGTTAAGTTTACCGCGACGGATTCCGCAGGCGCGTATTCAATAGGCGGACTGTCCCCGGGGACGTATAAGATTTCTGCGTTTCGGGATCCGGATTACGGAACGACCGAGATTACGAATATTATTTTGACCGGTACAGAGACGCGAACGACCGACGTATCAATCGATTTACTCGGTAAAGTCAGCGGCACAATAACGATACCCGTTGGCGGCGGTGATCCAATTTATCAGGTTCCGGCAGTTTTATATAGTACGGATATGGAGGGGACTCTCACAGAACTTGAGTTCATATATGCAACCGGAACTGGCACCTACGAATTGTACGGGGTAGCAGGGAATTCCGTCGTGTCAGCAGGGGAGGGAACGAGTTATGCAGCGATATTTTCTGATACTATATCCCTGAATCCGGCGACACCGGTAACCTTAAATTTTACCCTCGAAATTGGCGGCGAAATTTCCGGAACTGTAATCGATAATACCGGCGTTGCAGTCGAGAATCTTTTCATAGATTTTTATCAGGGCGGCACTGGCGATGCCAATTATGTAACCAGCGGAATAACAGATAATTTTGGAGAGTATATATCGCCCGCGATGGCAGCTGGAACCTACTTTGCAGTGGCCACCGGGAGCGTACTGGTATCTGTTGGTGGCGTTGACACCGAGCAAACGGTTTACCAGGAACAGTGGTATGACAGCAAAAATGCGGCCGCAAGTGCGGATTCAATAAGTTTATCAGCGGCGCAAGAGGTTTTCGACATAGACTTCGTTGTATCGCCGTGACCCTGTCGGTGGCGGAATTTTCGAATTACGATTTTCGATTGGGTGCAGAATGAGGAACTGACGGATTCAGGGTTGGCAAGTTCGATAGATGTCGACGCTGCGGCGATCTTATGCGAGGAAGTTATCGGTTTGAATGACGAAGAAAAAGAACTGGTTCAGCGTTTTAGAGGAGGGGATGAACGAGCATTCGACGAGCTCGTCGATAGAACGAAGGCGAATATATTTGCGCTCGCTTATCGCTGGACGCGGGATCGAGAGCTTGCCTTCGATCTGGTTCAAGAGACTTATATAAAACTGTTTAAGTTCCTGCCGGACTGGAACCATTCGTGCAAGGTGGAGACATGGCTGTATCGCGTAATGACAAATGCATGCATCGATTATCACCGAAAGAATCGACATTTTCATGTGTCACTGGATCTGGTGGATGACACCGCGAATATCGAGCTACAGAGTGTTGCGACGGGTGATAATCCGGGGCAAATGCTACAGGCCAGGGAGCGAATGTCAGTCGTCGAGAAGTGCATTGCGTCGCTACCCGCAAAAATGCAGGCGGCATTCCGGATGAAATACATCGGCGGATTAACATTGAAGGAAATCGCGGAAGTCCAGGATTGTTCGGTAGGTACAATTAAAGCGACCATTCATCAGGCGATTAAGAAGCTGCGTTTACAATTATGCCTACTAGAAAAGGAGTCATTATGAGTGCACACGACGATAAAAAATCTGAAGTAATGAGTAACGTTGCGTCTGTGGATGCCGAGGATGTGGTACTGCTGGAAGAGGACGATGAAATCATTAACGATCTTCTTCTCCCCGACGACAAGATTGATTATCCTGCCGGCGATAAATGGTCGAATCTCGGGAGAAATATTCGCCAGCAAGTAGCGCGTGAAACGCGTCCTATTTTGCGATTTCGGCCTATTATGGTCTTCGCGGCAGCCGCGTCGTTCATGTTTATAATGGGCATCGTGGTTATGCGGTTCTCTGAACAGACTGATTATAATACGCCAGGCCGCGTGGCCGTACAGGAAGATAACCAGTCTGTGGACGAGCCGGTCGATGCTGAGTTCGCGACAATGGAGCTCTTGATGTTGCAAACTGAGCTTGATCTACTGTCACTTGAGCTGTGTGAATCCGATCCGACGGTAAGTGACTTAGATTGTCTCGACATTAGAGAGATAATCCAAAGCAATGAAGTCGGCACTGACCTTGTAATCGAAGACTACATGCAGTTACTCTAGCCTGAATAATTCACCAGTATTCTGCTGCGAGCCCTAATCTCTGCTCAATTAAACCGATTGGCTTGACTTCACATCTTAGTGAATGAAAATTCACATTCACCGTGGCGCCTTCTCCAATCCTCTTATTATGAACGAGTTAAGTTCCCTCGCGACGAATCGCGTGAATTAATCAGGCTAGCCTACATTATGCATCAACTTTCTATTGCGAAATTGTATATTATCTGATCTTGAGCTGGTTTCAATCGGAATCGCTATCGCTATCGGTTTCCAATGATTTTGTACTGCTTGCAGTATATTTAACTTTGATCCGACGGACGGGGTGGTATTATGCCGCGCCATCAAGCATTGTTGAGTTAGAATAAACTATACCGCAAGCGGTACAATTTTTGGATTGCTTCGAATTTGTCAGCCAAGATCTATGTTGAGCTTAGCGAAATCCGCCGCGGCGGAAACGATTTTTTTAACGAGCATTCTGCTGGGCCAGCAGAACGCCTGGTCGAAAACTCCGCGATTGTTGGTATATAATAGTAAAGTTGGGTTAGTTGTTGTAACAGTTCCAATTAACACTGCTGTCCATTTAATTCCATAGCGATCTCATCAGGCTCCACGAAATCGCGCCACCAAAAATAGAGATAACTCATGTCGAATAAGAAGACGTTTAACGACCTTGGACTTTCAGCGAAGGTACTGAAGGCGATCAACAATAAAGGTTTCGAGGAGCCGACTGCGATTCAGGCTATGACGATCCCTGTAATGCTGAGAGACGATACAAATATCATTGCGCAGGCTCAAACAGGTACAGGCAAAACGGCCGCATTCGGATTGCCGCTGATTGAAATGATTGACACGGATTCGAAATCCGTTCAGGCGCTTGTTCTTGTTCCGACCCGCGAATTGGCGATTCAGGTATCGGAGGAGATCAATTCTCTCAGAGGCGAGCGGCAAATTAGGGTCGTGCCAATATACGGCGGTCAATCCATCGATCAGCAGCTGCGCAGGTTGAAGAGAGGCGTGCACATCGTTGTGGGGACGCCAGGAAGGATAATAGATCATCTAAAGAGGAAGACATTAAAGCTACTGCAAATCGAACACCTGATACTTGATGAAGCAGATGAAATGCTCAATATGGGTTTTATCGAGGATATGGAAGAGATAATGAAGCATACGAACCCTAAAAAGCGTACCCTCCTTTTTTCGGCGACGATGCCCAAGAGGATAAAAGACCTTGCACATAAGTACATGGACGGGTACGAGCTCATTAGAGTCGAAAAGGAGCAACTGACAACGAATTTGACTGAGCAGATATATTTTGAGGTAAAGGGTTCTGAGAAATTCGAGGCGTTGTGCAGAATAATAGATATCGAAGATGATTTTTACGGGCTGGTCTTTTGCAGAACAAAAAGTGACGTTGACGCGGTTGCAGCCCATCTAGGCGACAGAGGATATGACGCGGCGGCTATTCATGGCGAGATATCGCAGTCGCAGCGCGAGAAAACGCTTGAAAAATTCAAAAAACAAAGAGTCAATATCCTGATCGCTACAGATGTTGCGGCGCGCGGGCTTGATGTTAACAACCTTTCGCACGTCATAAACTACTCGCTGCCTCAAGATCCGGAAGCATACGTTCATCGGATCGGCCGGACCGGAAGGGCCGGGAATGAAGGGACGGCGATTACCTTTATTACGCCAAGCGAGTATAAACGGCTCATGTTTATTCAACGATTCGCCAAGGCGGATATTAAGAAATCGCATGTGCCGAAAGTCGCGGATATCATCAAAGCAAAAAAGGATAAGATCTGCGATGACCTGGCCACTATTCTGGAGGAGGATGTTGATTCCAAGTACTATGATTGGGCGAAGAACCTGCTCGCGAATAATGCGCCAACGGAAATATTGGCTGCGATACTGAATTATTGCTTTGAAGATGAAATCAATCCCGAAGCCTACGCTGAAATAAAAGAAGTCGGCGCAAAGGGGAAGCAACTTGATCAACAGGGTAAGGCACGGCTTTTCGTGGGACTTGGTAAGAAAGACAAGATTACGCCTAGAAAACTTGTTGACCTCATCATGAGCAAAGTCTCAATACAGTCCAAGCAAATCAGAGATATTCAAGTGATGGATAAATTCTCTTTTGTTACTGTTCCGTTTGATAAAGCAGAAAAAATCGTTGTCAGTTTCCGGAAGAAAGGGCAGAAACCTTTGATTACGCACGCTAAGAAAAGCGGATAAAGATTGCAAGCAGTCTGGCGGGTGTTCATTCGACGTATATTATGCCAGAATTAGACGCGTGTCCGACGCTGTCATTTAATCCCACCAGCGGGTTTAATTCCCCGTCCTGCTGTCCAGCTCGAACGTCGTAAAGCTCTAAGATTCTTTCATACCTCGCGGGCTTACCCCGAGGCAGTTGATTAATTTCGATTACCACACGCAGCGAAGATGGATTTTACCAGGCGGCCAATGAAAGGTTTCGTATTCGTATCACCGGAAGGTATAGAGTCGGAGGAATCATTGCGGTCGTGGGTCGAGTTGTGCGAGTCATTCGCCCGTTCGCTTCCAGCTAAATAAGGGCTCATTCACAGTGTTCCAACTAATGATTGGAGATCGCTTGACTTAGCGGACCGTCTAGGTTCGAAAGGACGACACAGTCCGTAAACCAAACCCTCGCTATATGTTCAGATTCCGGCCGCTTCTGTTTATTATCGCGTTTCTTCTTCTTTTTGCGATTCTTTTCTGTCCCCGATGCGTTTACGCGGAAGTCGATAATATTGAACTCATTTGGGACGATATCCAGCGTTCTATTGAGCTCGGAAAATTGAAAAAGGTTATCCCTCTGCTCCAGGGACTACTCAGCGTTGAAGAGGAGAGGCCGTTTGCGTTAGAAACATTGGCTTTGACGTACTTGAAACTGGAGAACGACGGTGATGCGATTGATAGTTTTCAGAAATTGATTGGACTGCCGGAATACGAGCATTACGCGAATACGCTCATCAGCCTTTACTATGACAATCGGCAGTATACGACGATTATTAAGTTTTATGAGGAGAATGAGCAGTTACTCTGGGATCAGACGTCTCGAGATATTATAGAGACCAGTTACCTCGCAACGGAAATATTCGACGTTCCGTTAGAGTATATCGGCGCCGATCAGGATGTTGCGGATGTCCTGATTCCTTATTCGTTCGGGCTGAACTTTTTTACGACTCGATACCCGGCATTCGATGACAGCGACGATTTCGAAGATGTCGAGTACTCCACCGAGACATACCTGAAATTCGCGCTCCCAATCACGTCAAACATGTCCTTGACACCCAGAGTCTCCGTTATCGATGAGCGTTCCAATGATAATCCGGCGTCCATCTCGAATTTCCGAATTCAATCCTACCGCGCAAAAATCGACCTGGAAACACGATTTAACGAGGGTATTAAGCTGAGAATCGGTGCGGGAACGTTTTTCACCGATTCCGCTAAGCCAGATATATTCGAGGATATAGATTTCGGTTCGAAATGGTTGTTTTCAGGGGCAGTATCCAAGAAAACCGGTGCGTGGACGGCAATACTTGGCGGCGACCGCAATTATTTCGGCGATCCCGGCCGAGGAACTTACAATCTTGAAACGATTACCAGCGGTTACATAAGGAATCGGCTGAAAATTTCCAATGTTCTTGACGCGGAACTAAACTATTGGTATCGGCGGTTCACTGGCGGAACTGAAGATTACCAACAGGTGGACGGGCTCTTGCGATACTATCCCGAGCGGTTTCCCCATTTCGCAATCAACCTGGGCGCGGAACACGAATTTCGGGATCGTGATGAGAACATACTGAAGGTTGGACTGGAGTGGGTAGGGGGTTTAAGAGGGAGTAACCAGTTTTTTCTAACCACCCAATTCGACGCCAATTTTGACTCCGGCGAACGCGAGCTGGAATTCGCTGGATTTTACACTCGATCAGGAATTGATAGAAATCTAAGTGTCGGGCTTGTCGTAGACAGAGAGCTAAAGCTTGATGACAGAACGGATGTGTTTGTGGTGCTGAGTATCGGCAAACATCGGTCTCGTAAATAGACTTGCGTCCTACGGATCACGATACCTTATCGAACGGGGTCCAAATAGACTGGCTCGTCTCGATCTTTATCGGGACCAAGACGGGGACGAGTAAGAATTATTCCGTCCAGGCGGCTGTCGTGGGTGTGGGGTCGGGGTGATCTGTATATCATCAGAACTTTCCAAATCTCACCTCGAAAAACCAAAAAGATTACGATTACGAGTAAGATTAGGAGTACGAAACGGAATGTTCGCTTATTTTAGGCCTGGTATACCGAACATCATGGAGCTTTCGACCAGGTGTTCTGCTGGCCAACAGAATGCCGGTTAAAAAATATCGTTTCCGCCGCGGCGGATTTCGCTAGGCTCAACATAGATCTTGGGTTATGAATTCGCAGCAATCCAAAAATTGTACTGCTTGTTGTCCAATCCCGATTCAGAATGTCCGAGACTCTTCCCGCATGAGCGTGGATCCCGTCGATACGGGACGCTTATGCGGTCCGCACGAGCGGACTCCGAGAATACGGTCCGGATTACCGAGACTCCGCTAATGCGGAGAGAGAGATCGTGGGCAGTATACAAGGTAAGGATTCTGCATGCGAGCAATGTTACTGGAAAGCGCTAATACCCCGCTGGTTATGCGTGAGTTGTCGCCGCCCAAACTCCAACCGCATCAGGTACGTGTTGATGTTAAGGCTTGCGGCGTATGCCGGACGGATCTACATATCGTAGACGGCGAACTTGACCAGCCCAATTTACCATTGATCCCCGGCCACCAAATCGTCGGAACGATCAGTGAGATTGGCGAAGGAGTTTCAAGATTCGCATTAGGAGATCGTATCGGAATCGCATGGCTTGGAGCGACTTGCGGAAGTTGTCTTTACTGCAGCTCTCAACGCGAGAATCTATGTGGTGAAGCGAAGTTTACCGGGTACGATATAAACGGCGGTTACGCGGATTCCTGCGTAGCTGACGCAGGTTACTGTTTCGTTTTGCCCTCTGGATTCGCTGATTCAGAGTTGGCGCCACTGCTGTGCGCGGGGTTGATAGGGTATCGAGCACTTCGAATGGCCGGCGACGCGAAAACGATCGGGTTTTATGGATTTGGTGCGGCGGCGCATATCCTTGTGCAGTTGGCAAAATATCAGGGGCGTAATATATTCGCATTCACCCGCACCGGCGACAAGGAAGCGCAGGATTTTGCGCTCGAAACAGGTGCAATTTGGTCCGGTAGCACCGAAGAGTTTCCCCCGCAAGAGTTGGATGCCGCAATTATCTTTGCACCGGCTGGCCAGCTGGTTCCTGTTGCCCTGCGGCACCTGGCGCGCGGCGGTGTTGTCGTGTGCGCAGGGATTCATATGAGCGATATACCGGCGTTCCCGTACGAACTACTCTGGGGGGAGCGGACGCTTAAATCTGTTTCGAATCTAACGCGTCGCGACGGCGAAGAGTTCTTTGACCTCGTACCGAAAATTCCAATTCGAACAAAGGTTCGATTATTTCCGTTGGTCGAGGCTAATTCTGCACTACAGGCATTAAGGCAAGGCTCGATCACGGGCGCAGCGGTACTAGCCTGATTAATTCAGGCTAGCTCCTTAAACTGTAAGTAGTTGAAGTTTTGGACATCTTTAGTTTATACCGCTTGCGGTATAGTTGCCTTGGTCGACGACCGAAACAGCGACAGTAGAAAAACGATTATCTTAGAGAACGACACACAAGCATAGAAGTTAAGGTCACCAGAACGATGAGTTCAGACGAAACCAAAAAAGAGCAAATCAGGACGCCACTATCGGAACCGCCAACGGTTGTCTCTGACACGAGCCCGGATGCGGCGGGCTCGCTAGAGGAGGGCTACATAATGCAATCCGGTAAGACCGTCGCAGAGTTCATGAACGAGAAGTCTATCGGCGACGGAATATCATTGGGTGAAGACGTTGCGGGTGAATCTCTTAACGACGCCGGATACAAGGAGCGCTATGCAGTTGGGCGGATATTGGCTGAAGGCGGAATGGGCATGGTCTTGAATGCCAAGGACCAAAATTGCCGACGGCATGTAGCGATGAAAGTCGTTCAGAACGGGAAAAACGCCGCCGACGATCAGATCCTACGATTCATCGTAGAAGCTCAAGTGACCGCACAGCTTGAGCACCCGAGTATCGTTCCTGTTTACGAATTAAGCGTAGATGACCGTGGGAACGTGTTCTATACGATGAAGTTGGTTAAGGGAGCCACTCTAGTTGATATCCTAGACAAAATTAAGGCCGGCGACCCGGCTGTGATAGCGAAGTATTCCTTATACCGGCTATCAAATATTCTCTTAAAAGTATGCGATGCCGTCGCGTTCGCGCACTCGAAGGGCGTAATCCATCGCGATCTAAAGCCGGAAAATATAATGATCGGTGACTTCGGCGAAGTCCTGCTGATGGATTGGGGGCTCGCCAAGATGTTAAACAAAGTGTCGATAACATCCGACCTCACAGAAGCCGACGGTGGGGCGACGGACGAACCCGAAGATGAGAGCCGCATGTTTGAGGGTATTGATTCTCTTGTGTTAGATCAACAGATCAGCGATAGTATTAAGACCCTTGACGGTCAAATAAAAGGGACTCCCGGATTCATGTCTCCAGAGCAGGTTGCGGCTAAAGGAGGTAATATTGACGAACGCACGGATGTGTATTCCTTAGGCGCTATTCTTTATAATATATTGACGCTATCAGTGCCGATATCCGCGGGATCAATCCGACAGATCATAATCAAAATACTTCGTGGCGATATCGTGCCACCGTTTGATTTGAATGCAGATTACACTTTCCCGCATTGTCCTCAAGGGAAGATTCCGAGTTCCCTATCTGCTATATCGATGAAAGCGATGTCCTCCAGTCGGGAGGAGCGATACAAAAATGTTCAGGAATTTCAGCAGGATATCGAAAAGTTTCTCGGCGGCTACGCCACGTCGCTTGAGGAACCATCGTGGTTTCAGGTATTAAAACTGTTGATAAAGCGGCGAAAAACGGAAGTCTCGATCATCGCAGTTTCATTGGTTATTCTGGTCACAGTCGTCACAGGTTTTATGTTTAAGATTGTGGAAGCGAAGAATGTCGCCGAGGCTAACCTTGAAAAATTTCTTACCGAACAGACCGCTCGCAAGGAAATCAGTCGCAAATTGCTTGCGACCGCGATCGAGTCTCTGAAGAGCAGTAATCCTGGACTCCAAGACCTAAAATACAGATACTCGATTACGGAGAACGAGTTTTCTCTAAAGTTAAGCGGCAACTCCAAACTTCTGAATATATCGCCTTTGGCAGAGTTACCACTGACTTCTCTCGATCTCGGCAGCACGAGCGTCAGCGACATCCGGGTGCTTAAGAAAATGCCGCTAAAACGATTAAGTTTAGCGAACACGGGTGTCAAAAATCTCCGGACTTTGGCGAACTCCGGGATTACACATCTCGATATTTCGAACACCAAAGTGAATAGCCTCCAGGCAATCGCAGAACTCCCGCTAGTAAGTCTGCGAATAGCGGGAATTCCCGTAACGGATTTGAGTGACTTGGAAACCGTCGGCTTAAAGCGGCTAACCATTGATAGCGATCAAACCGCGAGTTTCTATGCCTTGATCAATTTAACTCTCGATCATCTCAGTATCATAAATGCGAAGTCAAGCGATGTGCGGATTCTGAAGAAGACCGGGCTAATGTCACTGGAACTCCACGGTCGTCACCTTAAAAATCTGGATGAGTTAAAAGAGATGCCGTTGAAAATGTTGTCTCTGGTTGCGACGGACATTCAAGACCTTTCCCCGCTCTCGGGCATGCCGCTTGAAAGCTTACGGATATACAAGGGGAAGATCAAGGAAATCAATGTAATCTCAACGTTGATGCTGGAGGAACTGACGTTAGAGAAGTGCTATTACATTCAGGATTTAACGCCTATAGCCGAGTGCCCGACGCTTGAACGCGTTCTCGTTCCCTCACACGTAAGGGATATCGATTTTTTACGTGACCATCCAAATCTGAAGATCATCGCGAACAATATAGATGACTATAATCGGGGTCAGCCCGCGTCAGAGTTTTGGCAGAATAGAGTGCAAGCGCCGCCCGTTGAAAATTAGTTTGCCAGCCGGCATAATTATCCGACCCCGCGAAACCCCATTCTACCCCCTCTACTTTCCCAAAGGTATACTGCAATCAGTACAATTTTTTGATAGCTTCGAATCTATCAGCCAAGATCTATGTTGAGCCTAGCGAAATCCGCCGCGGCGGAAACGATATTTCGAAAGCCCCATGATTTTCGGTATACAACACCCGAGACTCGCCCGATTTAGATATCCTACTAAATAGATAGGATTTATAAAATATCCCGGTTGAATTGACTACCTGCCCGTGTAATGTCCTACTCGTTAGATAGGATATTGCTTTTAAGCCGGGAAGATATGTCCGGATCGTGGGCAGTATAGGTTAGCGATAAATTTGACTGCCTGCAATTTTTCACGAATAGGAATACGACTATGACAAGAGAAACGACGTTTCTGGTAAGACACGCAATTACGCTCGTCCTCAGTTTGCTGGGCGCACTTATAATTTACTTGCCGGCCAATAGTTTTGCGGAGGATCAGGATTCAATCCCGAGCAACGCGGAATTATGGGAGATAATTCAGAAGCAGCAAGTCGAGATCCAGGAACTGCGTAGGAAGCTGACTATGATGGGCACGGAGGTAGAGGCGACGGGGGAAATGATGGAGCAGGTGGCGGAACAGAGCGGCCGTCCTCCGATGTGGGCGGATAAGACCAGTATTGGCGGATACGGAGAGCTTCATTACAATAATCTTGATAATCAGAAACTCGGGGGTGCCGACATAGACGAAGTCGATTTTCACCGTTTTGTCGTCTATTTTGGACACGAGTTTAATGAAAGGGTACGCTTCTTCTCGGAACTGGAGATTGAGCATTCGCTTGTCAAGGATACGGCAACCGGCAGTAATTCTGGGGAGGTTGAGCTTGAGCAGGCATATGTCGATATCGATCTTAATGACGAGGGAACCCATGTTCTCCGAGGAGGATTATTTCTTATCCCGATTGGGATACTCAACGAGACACATGAGCCGCCAACGTTCTACGGCGTCGAACGCAATAATATCGAGAAGAATATAATCCCCGCGACTTGGTGGGAGGGCGGTCTTGGCGTTAATGGGGAGTTGGCGCCTGGACTAAGCTATGATTTAGCACTGACCTCCGGCCTTGCAGTAAAGAGCGACTATAAGATTCGGGGCGGACGCCAAAAGGTCGGGAAGGCTTCTGCAGAGGACCCGGCGTATACTGGTCGCCTGAAATGGATTCGACCAGGTCTTGAGGTGGCAGCATCGGTTCAGTTTCAGGAAGACCTTACGCAGGAGAAAGACAACGGCGCAATAGAAGAGTCAGAGGGGCTTTTGTATGAAACTCATATTACGTTGAGTAAGGGACGATTCGGACTGCGGGCGCTCTATGCGCGCTGGGATCTGGAAGCGCATCAAGCCGAAGTACTCGGAGCCGATAAGCAGGAAGGTTGGTATGTCGAGCCGTCGCTTCGACTTAACGACCGGATAGGTGTTTTTGCGAGATTCAGTGAATGGGATAACGAGGCGGGCAGTTCCAAGGACACGAGCTTCGAGCAATTCGACGTCGGTATAAACTGGTGGCCGCAGGAATCGGTTGTTTTTAAGTTTGATTATCAGGATCAGCATGCACCGGCAGGCGAGGACGAATTTGACGGTTTTAACCTGGGTTTCGGCTATAACTTTTGAACACACCGTGCCACGTCCACTGGTTTGGGTTCCGGCTAATGCGAATGGATATTCACGTCATCTCACACCGTGTGCTTTGCGATATCCCCCGAACACCGGCTGATTTTAGTGACACCTTATTGGATTTTGGATTATGATCAGATCAATATTTCTATCGTCTCTGGTCTTCGCGACGCTATCTTCCAGCACTTTCGGTAAAGGAACCTACCAGGAGCCCGCCGAGTTTATTCGCGATACGTTCGCAGGATCGCTGCCGGGGTCTCAGACTATGTGGATTCGAAAAGGCATGCAATCCGATATTATGGATATTATGGATCGGAAGCTGAATAAGTTACGCCTTCGATACTGGAGTCGCGATTCGAGATTCGCATTTATTCTCGATGAGATTGGGAAGGAGAAGCCGATTACCGTCGGATTGGTAATCGACAACGGAGAGATTGAGCGAATAAAGGTGCTGGTATATCGGGAAATCAGAGGTTGGGAGGTTCGATATCCTTTCTTCACTGACCAATTCAAAGGGGCGACTTTGGATAGTCGCCTGAAGCTCGACCGGGATATCGACGGGATCTCCGGGGCAACGTTGTCGGTGGGTGCTCTAACCAGGCTCGCAAAGCTCGCTTTATTTTTCCACAAAAAATGTACGGAAAACACCAATGGCCTATCCCAACCCTAGTAGAATGTCTAGGATACGTTCCTCCCGGTATTGGCACCGATACCTCGGTATTTTTGCGGCAGTTTTTCTGGTACTTTTGACGATTACCGGCTTGTTGATTAATCACACAAATGAGCTCGACCTCTCGAGTCGATTCGTACGTTCAGAATGGTTATTGGACCATTACGGTATCAACTTGCCGGAGCCGCCGAGGAGTTTTCAAGCTGGGGCCCGGTGGGTCAGTCAGGTTGGACACCGTCTTTATTCGGATGATAAATTCGTTGCCGAAACCGAGTCATCAATGATCGCTGCGGTAGGAACGAAACGTTATTTGGCGATTGTTGTGGAAGACGCGCTGTTTCTACTTTCAACAGACGGTCGTCTTGTGGAACGAATAGGGAGGGAAGCCGGGGTTCCTGCGGGGATTACTATCGCAGGCGTGACGGGCAGCGGGACATTAGTGGTCCGGGGAAGCGATGGGACGTATGTTGCGGATGATGAGTTGTTGCAGTGGAAACTATTAACTGATAACGAAACGGTTGCGTGGGCTGAAGAACGCGATTTACCGGGAACTCTAAAGAAATCGCTGATTGAAGATTACCGGGGAACAGGACTTCCGTTGGAGCGCGTATTGCTGGACCTGCACAGTGGGCGGATTCTCGGGGCATGGGGCATTTACTTATTCGACGCCGCCGGCGTGATTTTTATGGTGCTAGCGATGACCGGCGTGTATATGTTCTTCTTCCCGGCGGTTTCGCGTAAGAAACCAGTATGAGCGAAACGCGCTGCTACTTAAATTTCGCGCAAGTATACTGCCCGCGATCTCTCTCCGTATTCTCGGAGTCCGCTCGTGCGGGACGTGTAATCCGGACGAAAACGCTATGATGTTCGGTATAAACGGTGTTATCCCGATCGATTTCGACAACTCGCCCGCCGGAGTTCCTCGCGTAACGAATTCTGAGACGTCCGAATCTTGGACGGCTTGCCGTCTAAAACTCGAACTCGAACCGCAAGGTTAGTATAGTCGCGTTTCCTATCGTACGATCGCCACCCGGGTTGACGATATACTGTAAGTCTGGTTTCACAATGAACTGTTCGGCTAGCTGCAACTTATAGAATACCTCATATGCGGACTCATGATTGTCGTCGAAACCGGCATTTGTGGCGTCCGTGAACTCCACTCGATGCACTGCGATACCCAGTGCGTCGTGAGCGCGCCGCTGAAACGGTGAATTGTAGACCAGGCCGGCGCCGATGTGACGATCTAAACCCCCGATATCGCCTCTGAAGTCGCTAACATCCCCGTCTGCCTGTCCGTATTTTAAGTAGGCGTCGATACGGCGGCTATTATTCTCGGCTTCAGACCAATTCCACAGCCGCTGCTCGAGAATAATATAGGCCCCTGTCGTCTCGGTATCCCGGCCACCGTCAAACCGATAAAACTCGCCATTGTGATGCCACACGCCAATACGGCCTTCACCTGGAAATAAGTCGTCTTGCAGGTCCCAATATGTTCCGACTTCGCCTATCATAAAGAGGTCGGCTGGCTCGTTAAAAAAAGAATCCGGGCCCCGGCTGCCAGTTCGTTTTCCTTCCACGAGCGCCCCATCGTATAGCCCGAAGCCAACGTAGTATTTGTCGTTGGGTTGTATGAAAACATTAACGCTCGTCGCTGTTTCCGGCCATGTTGGTAGAACAAATATCGTAGGGTCGAGTGTTCCGGAAGAACTGAGGAAGTCGTATCCGTTATTCACCACCGCAAACTCACTACTCGGTTCGACTTTACCCAGTTTTAAACGCAGACGCCCGTCAAAAAACTCCGTCTCCAACCAGAGTTCCTGAAGCGATGAAAACTCCTCGTCGTCAATATTCGAGTACCATTGGAAATCGCCGGAATCCTTGAACCCCTGCTCCCCGTGGAGTACCTGGAAATCAGCGTATACAGTGGTGTCCGGAATACCGAATATTTGTTCCAGATCACTAAGAATGTTTACGCTTAGCCAGCCGCGGCCAGCAGACGTTTGACGCAATCCTCCCTTAAGCACGGTTGAGTGGTCATAGATATAGTTGACGTGAAATTCGAATTGCGCACCGTCGACCGCTTCGCGCTCGGCGAATGCCTCATGGGCCATATCCCAATGGTCCACGACATTATATCGAGGTAGATACCTGCCTAAATACCCTAAAAGGTCAAAGGGCTCAATCTCCGGGTCGTGCGCCACTTCGGAGTCCCGCGCCGGATAGTTTTCTACTGATTCGCTCGGAGCTTCATCGCGGTCGTCGGTCGATGTGATCGCAACTTCCAGTGCGGGCGCCTCGACTGCTGAATCCTCCTCTTCGTCGTCTTGGTCGGCCGATCCGCGAGCCGAGAACTTACGGAAATATTTCATTAGACTAAATGAACTTTCTACGTCATCGGTCGGCTCAGATTCGGCGACAGTCGTTACTGACTGCGATTCTATAGACGTCTCTTCGGCACGTGGAGGTGTCTCGGCAACAACAGCTTGGGGCAATTCTACCAACTGCTTCGTGACCGGACCCACGTCCATTACCAGCCTTGGATTACGGATTAGAATCATGTCGTACGCATGCGCCCGGTTATCCGGTTTAGCGAATAGCAGTTTTACCACTTGAATCCGGGCCCAGTCGTTGTGGTTGAAATTCTTCGAATTAATATCCGGCCGCTCTGGCTTCATGCTCGTAACCGGAAGAGTGATGGTCTGCCAGTCGGTGGTTATAGGAATTGCAGCGCTTTTGCCCAAAACGATGTTAGCGTCGTCCGTCGTTGCGAGGCCGCCGAAAACTCCGGTGTCCGTACCGGATACTGTTCGAACCTCCACTTCAACGCTAGCCGGCTTGCCTGTGTTAAGCGGCCGATCCAATGTGAACATTCCGCCTACTCCCCAATTCGATTCCGTCCAGTTGATATCAATTAGAATCTCGCGTTGGTCCTGGTCAGCCGATGCGACCAACAGTCCGTGACCAAAAAATCTCCATCCGCCGGTCGGTTGAGAATTCCACAGAGACAGGTCTCCTTTGGGACTTGCAAGGCCCGAAAAACCAGCGATGGTCAGAGTGAGCACGGAAATTAGAAGTGGTTTGGAAGCGCTTTTCATTATTTCGTCATACCCCTATTTTGTCCCACAAGTGGGTTTTATATTATCGACGGCTACGGCGCTCCCTGAGCGCTCTCGTGGATTCTAACGGTCTCATTCCGTTGTATGGCAGAAATCGCCTGCGTCGAGTCAGTTTATTGATTTGAGACGTTGTATCCGGATTAATTTTCTTAGGAGCAACCGTCCGACCCCGTTTTCTGCTGGACAGCAGAATAATTACATAACGAAACGTTTCATTTCGATCTCGTCGTAAAATTCCGAAATAAATCAATTCGCAAATCCACGAAGTTTCAAGGGCGTCGACCGACGCGCTTTCTGCTGTACAGCAGAATTAATACAAAAGGAAACTTGGGTTCGGCGGTATTTTTGGAGTTCAATCCCGCATGCGGGATTGCCTCTGCCAATCAACAAATAGCGCTGAAGCTTGAACTCCAAAAGCCGCCCAATCGAGCCGAAATCGAACGAGATAAACAGCCTCAAAACCGGTTTAAGCTTCAGAAAAACCCTGCCGGACTTTAGCCGAATCGACTGCGAAACTGCTAAAATCGTTCCATTTGCTCCCAACATTTTTTCGTTGAATATGCCCCATATTCGCCCTATTTCGGGGAAAAATGGACTCAATTTATCTATTTTCTCGCTACGATCCCTAAAGTCCGACTGTTTGCGGTCTAGACTAACTCTCGGAACTTACCAGTTCAACCATAATTTTAGAAGCCGCGTGCATCCCCAGTGTCACTGGTCGAGTATCGCCCGATGCTATCGTGATCGAATCAGCCAAACTATTGTTGTCCTCGATCGTCGCATTATTCCCAGGGATGAGATTAAACTGGTGAGCCAATTTCAGAAATTCGGTGTCCTGATCCATTATACGGGCGATGCGCACTTTCTGGCCAGATACCGAGTCCGCCAAACTGTATAGATCGCGATCGGTAATTTCTCCGTTGGCCGACGGAATCGGATCGCCATGCGGGTCGAAACCAGGGTACCCTAATGCTTTATCGATTTTGGCCAGGACCTTATCGGAGATTGCGTGCTCGAGTTGCTCTGCTTCCTCATGGATTTCAGACCAGTCCAGGGCAAGAACCTTGACAAGGAACAACTCGACAAGGCGATGGCGGCGCAGAACGTGGAGTGCAAGCTGCTCTCCCTTCTGGGTGAGCCTGCAACCATTTCGCGGTTGGTACTTAACCAGTCCGGCTTTCGCGAGAACTTTAACCATTGAAGTCGCCGTTGCCGGCGAGACCTCCATAGTTTTTGAAAGATTCCCCATGCTGACGAGTCCCCTGCCAGTCCGCTGCTGTTGTCCGTACAGGCGCTTTAGATAATTTTCAACAGTGCTGCTTGCCATTTTTCTTTCAGGTATTGGTTATTGGTTGCTGAAGTTAGAGCTCAAATTATCCATTTATTTAAATAGACCCCGTTCGACAAGGTATACCCGGTGCACTCAGGTTTTCAAAGTATCGTCCCGGATCCTTTGGGTATACTAAACGCCTTCGAGTTTTCGAATTATCGTTCGGCACCCTATACGCGGTTACTTGCAAGTCGTCCAAAAATTTCCGGGTATAATTGTTCCCGGATATCCAAAAATTGAACTGCCTGCAGTTTATAACGGTCTCAACGCGATCTGTTATAACTTGTCGGACGGGGTCTAAATAATACACGCGCTACGTCGACAAATCAAAAATTAATAGTAATTATTTAAATTTACTATTTGAATTATAAAAAACAAAATTTAGAGTTATAAAAAACAAAATTTAGAGTAATGAAAATTTTAACTTTATAATAATTACAAACAAGAACGAAGGAGAAACTATGACTACGACGAATGCGAGTAATTATTTACTACATCGAATCCGCAATATTTTAATAATTACCGTAGCCGTTCTTCTCACCCGCGACGTATCCGCAGTGGATGTTCCTGACTTAGTTACCGACCGGCCCGATCAAACTGAATCGAGTTTGAATGTCCCTGTGGGATCACTTCAAATTGAGAGTGGGGCGACCTACACGGATGAGGATGAGGATGGCCAGCATACGCGTGTTTTTGAGGCTCCGTCTACACTCCTTCGCTTTGGACTGAGTGAGCGAATCGAACTGCGATTGGGAATTAAAGGTTGGCTATGGGACGATGTAAGTAACAAAGACGATTTTGGCGACTCGGACGTAGGGATGAAATTTTATCTATGCGCAGAGTCGAACTGGCATCCTGAGATAGCGCTCCTGACCTCTCTGACAGTGCCAACGGGGGGAAAAGGCTTTTCCACTGAACGTGCCGACCCGTCTTTTCGGTTTTTATTCGGCCACTCATTATCAGATCGCTTTTCTATCGGTTATAATCTTGGGGCTATTTGGGAGACTGACGAAGATGACAATGGCGAACGCGATAGCCTGGCTGTATTTCAATATACGGCAGCAGTTGGATTCGCGGTCAACGAACGGCTTGGAAGTTTCGTTGAGTTGTTTGGAGACGTGCCTGTTAATGCCCACGGAACTCCGGCGAACTCATTCGATGCTGGAGTCACGTATTTGCTTCGCGATAATCTGCAATTTGACCTTTCTGGCGGAGTCGGTTTGTCAGATGCTGCCGACGATTGGTTCGTCGGATTCGGGGTTAGTTACCGGTTGCCACAATAGATTTTCCTGGAAATCAGACATTGAATTAGCAATCAACATTATTTTCATTATACAAAATATTGATTTGGATTAGTAAAAATAGGAAATTTGAGTACTTATATAATTCAGGTGATATCCGTATATTTATGTGCTGTTTCGTAAACAAGAGCGATCCGTGGTACATGCGTATAAGTTGGTTCATTCACCAACACGATGTCCGAAGGGCGTCGCAACCTAATGAAGGACTGGAAAATGATTGATGACGAGACAGAACCTGGTTCGAAAGTACTGAACTGGGCGATTGTACTGATAGTAGGAGTACTGATTCTGATTGTGTTGAAACCTGCGTTAACCCGGAATCCCGGGGTGGTCGTTAAAGTTGCACCGCCTGAGCATACGTACCCCTATAACATTGGGACAACAGTCGGAATGGTGAAAGATATCGTCGCCGTGGTAGCCGGGGAAAAGGCGACGGTAATCAACGTGATCGGGGAGGGGGTTGATCCACATTTGTATAAACCGACACGAGGCGACGTCGCCAAATTATTGGATTCAGACATCGTTTTTTACTCAGGACTGATGCTGGAAGGGAAGGTCGCGGATGTATTGATCAAAGTCGCGCGTCGCGGGAAGCCGGTGTTTGCAGTTACCGAATTGATCGATGAGAACTATCTGCTGGAGCCCGAGGAATTTGCAGGCCACTATGATCCACATGTCTGGATGGACGTGGAGGGGTGGATGAAGGCCGTAAGCGCAGTCGCGAAGGCTCTAGGTGAATTCGATTCAGACAACAAAGAGTTTTACAACGGCAACGCGGACGCGTATTTGCTGAAGCTTAGAAAACTCCACAAATACGCGAGCGATACCATCGGTACGATTCCCATGGGCGGTCGTGTTCTGATTACGGCCCATGACGCGTTCAATTATTTCGGTCGCGCCTACGGCATGGAGGTCAAGGGGATTCAGGGAATATCGACGGAATCAGAGGCGGGGCTTAAAGATATTAATACGTTAGTTGACGAGATTGTCGACCGGAATATCAAGGCCGTCTTTGTCGAATCCAGTGTTGCAGACAAGAATGTCCGCGCGCTCATTGAGGGTGCCGCGAAAAAGGGTAAACAGATTGAGATTGGCGGTGTGCTTTTTTCCGACGCGATGGGTAAACCGGGAACCTACGAAGGGACATATATCGGAATGATAGATCACAACGTTACGGTGATCGCGAGCGCTCTGGGAGGTGAGGCTCCGGAACGCGGGATGAGTGAGTTGCTGAATCTGAAGCACAGGTAGACTCCAAAGTTTACGCGCCAAACTCCTCCGATGCGAAGCGCCTCAGGCCTGGCGGTTCTTGGGCATGACAACCAAGGCATCCCGATTTTCGAATGCCCTTAGAACTAAGGGGCCAGACCGCATCTTTTAACCCAATATGGTTTCTGCGATACTTCAGGCAGTACAATTTTTCGAAGACTTTTAACTTATCACCTACGGGATTCCGAACGGTATATTTTTAACCGGCATTCTGCTGGCCAGCAGAACCCCTGGTCGAACAGTCGTCGCGCAGGTGGCTATGACTGTTAAAAACCCCAATGACGATGGGTATAAATAAGCGGCCCAGTTTTGGGGTCGCGTAACACTTAGCCGAGAGACGTGAAGATGGCCCGTACAACGAGTTTAATTGATCCCGCTCCGGATATCATTGCCGATAAAGGAGTTACGGATCAGAACGATGTCCCGATTTTGGTTCAGGACTTGACGGTCGCGTATCATCGAAAACCAGTGTTGTGGGACATCGACTTCAGTATACCTGAAGGAAAGATTATCGGGATTATCGGTCCGAACGGCGCCGGAAAGAGCACGCTCTTGAAAGCTATCTTGGATTTGATCCCGAAAGCGTCCGGACGGATTTTAATTTACGGAAAGCCTTATCGCCAGCAGCGAGCGAAGGTCGGTTATGTCCCACAACGGGAGAGTGTCGACTGGGATTTTCCGGTGAATGCTCTTGATGTCGTCGCAATGGGACAATACGGAAAAATCGGGTGGTTCAAGCCGGTGACTCGAAAGCACAAGACTCTCGCGATGGAGTCACTGGAACGGGTTGGAATGGCGGACTATGCGAACCGTCAGATCAGCCAGTTGTCTGGCGGTCAGCAGCAGCGTGTATTCCTCGCGCGCGCGCTGGTACAAGACGCGCAAATTTACTTCATGGACGAACCGTTCGCGGGCGTGGACGCGGCAACAGAGACAGCTATCGTAAAGCTTCTGCAACAGTTTCGGTCGATTGGCAAAACGGTTGTTGTCATCCACCACGATTTGCAAACGGTGAAAGATTACTTCGATTATCTGATAATGCTCAATATGCGAATTGTCGCAACTGGAAATACCTCTGAGATCTTTACTCCAGAGAACCTTCAGAAAACCTATGGTGGTCGGCTAACTCTTCTCGACGAGGCAGTGCAGGCAATTGCCCGAGAAGGGGACCGAAGACTATAAATAGAAGACATCCGGGACAGTTTGAATTCTGAACGACCGCTCTCCGATCAATTTCCGTTACGTGACGGCAAGGTGAAAAATTTCCTAGGTTTCAAAACGAGTTATGAATCCCCGCAAACGATCTGGAATACGGTATATCTCTTTCCGACATATCCTCGCACCCGCAATTATATTGATGTTCGTCGTGAGCACCGGGAGAGCGGCGCCCGACTCCATTGGTTCAATTAGAGATACTACGATCGAATGGCCGACCATTGACGAAGTTTTGCGGGTCGTACTGCTTCGAGACTATAACACCAGAGTCGTTGTCATCGGTACGATGCTTCTGGGCCTGGCGGCAGGTGTAATCGGGACATTTATTCTATTACGGAAGCGTTCGCTAATGGGTGACGCTGTGAGTCATGCGACTCTACCGGGCATAGGGTTGGCATTTATAATTATGAGCCGGTTTGGTGGTAGTGGGAAGCACCTGCCGGGATTACTTGCCGGCGCAATGATTACCGGATTGATTGGGATGGGACTAATCCTGTTGATTCGAAATACCACGCGATTGAAAGAAGACGCAGCGTTGGGGATCGTCCTCAGCGTCTTTTTCGGATTTGGTGTCGCAATACTCGGAATTATCCAGAAGATGAGTACCGGGCATGCCGCAGGTCTTGAGTCTTTCATTTACGGGAAAACGGCGTCGATGCTCGCTGCCGACGCGCAATTAATTGCGTACGTCGCGTTATTGATCCTGATCGTCTGCACGATTTTGTACAAGGAATTCACGTTATTGTGTTTCGACCAGGAATTCGCATCTTCCCAAGGATGGCCGGTAGTTTTACTTGACATCACGATGATGGTTCTCGTCGTGATCGTAACAGTGATCGGACTTCAGGCTGTCGGCCTGATTTTGGTTATCGCGTTGTTAATTATCCCGGCAGCGGCAGCCCGATTTTGGTCCTATAATTTGCTCACGATCGTGATTGCTTCCGGGATAATCGGCGCTTTCAGCGGTTTGGCAGGTGCCGGTTCAAGCGCACTGATCCCGCGGTTACCCACGGGCGCGATAATCGTCGTAATCGCGGCATCGGTATTCATCTTCAGCCTGGTATTCGGTTCTGCACGCGGGCTTTTGGTTCGGATATACCAACATCTGCGACTATTAAAAAAGGTTGGTCACCAGAATCTCTTGCGTGCGATGTTCGAATGGTGGGAGAATCATGATACGTCGGGACAGTCAAGGATACACCGTCAGTCCGATACTAAGGGTGCGGAGTTAGCAAATTCAGTTTGTGATCGGGATTCTGACAACATCGGCAACGTCGAGCATTCATCGAGGGATATCCGCTGGGGAGAACTTTTAGCTTTACGTTCCTGGGCACCACGGCGCTTGCGTAGATTGATTAGAATAGCGATAAAAGAGGAACTCATTAGTCAGCTATCCCTTGGCAGTTACCGGTTAACCGAAGTCGGCAAGGCAGAGGCGAAGAGAATTGTACGAAATCATCGGCTCTGGGAGATTTATTTGATTACTCACGCGGATATCGCACCAAGTCGCGTTGATCGGGATGCTGATCAAATCGAGCATGTTCTTGGGCGCGCGATGGTAGACAAGCTTGAACGAATATTGGCATCTACATCTCCGGACCTGGCGATGCCTTCGAGTCCGCATCCGTTGTGAGAACCGTTTAGGGTTCAGAGGTTTAACGTTCAGAGGTTGAGAAATCGTAAACCTCGAACCTCTCAACCTAAAGCAAATATCGAATATCGAACAAGGAAGGTCGAATCATGAAGTTCTTTCCTTCGTCATTTATTATTCCTTGTTCGATATTCGGTGTTCAATCTTTCTAGTTTCACAGGAGCCCACCAGTGGGTTTCCTTTTTAACCCACATTTTACAATGCGAAACGGGCTCTCAATGTCGAAGATTTCCGCCAAGTTTCAGACGAGCGACGACCGACGCGCTTTCTGCTGTACAGCAGAATTAATACAAAAGGAAACTTGGGTTCGGCGGTATTTTGGAGTTCAAGCTTGAGCTTGCAGTAACACTGACTTTCAAGCTCAAGCTTGAACTCCAAAAGCCGCCCAGCCGAACTGAAATCGAACGAGTTATACAGCCTCAAAACTGGTTTAAGTTAGGGAGCATCGACCGACTCAATAATTCCAGGTTTGTTAATACCAATGTCACTAAGTTAAGGATTTATATATATTGGGACCGTTGGAGTTCACGCTTTAGCGTGGCATTTCCTGCCAGGACCTTAAAGAACCACGCTAAAGCGCGAACTCCAACATGCGCCTTGAACGTGTCTCGTCTCCTTAATTTAGCGATATTGCTGCTAATAAATCGGAAACCTCTTGAACCTTGAACCTTGAACCTCTGAACCCGCTTATTTAATAATATGCAATGGACTAGTTTAGATACTTGGATAGTTGTCACTGGCGTTCTGAGCGCGGTGTCGTGTGCGTTGCTCGGCAACTTTATGGTGTTAAGGCGATTAAGTATGATGGGTGACGCGATCAGTCACGCAGTCTTACCAGGACTCGCGATCGCATTTTTAGTGACTGGAAGTCGCGACAGCGTCACGATGTTTATCGGTGCCGCTATCGTTGGAGTGTTGACGGCGGTATTCACTCAATCGATTCATTATTTGGGGAAGGTCGAGGAAAGTGCTGCGATGGGGGTTGTGTTTACGACGCTATTTGCACTCGGGCTTATACTGATAGTACGTGCTGCCGACGCGGTCGACCTGGATCCCGGTTGTGTGCTATACGGTGCTATTGAGCTTGTCCCACTTGATACGAAGAGTGTTTTAGGATATGAGATCCCGCGGGCGGCGTTAACAACGGGGCTCGTGGCGATTATCAACATTCTATTCGTTGTTATTTTCTATAAGGAACTAAAACTCACCTCATTTGACCCCGCTTTAGCGACGACCCTTGGGATAAATTCACAGCTCATGCATTATCTGTTAATGACTGCCGTTGCGGTAACCGCGGTTGCCGCTTTCGAGTGTGTCGGAAGCATCCTCGTTATTGCAATGATGATCGTTCCGGCTGCGTCCGCCCACTTACTCACAGACCGGTTACATACCATGATTCTGGTCAGCGTGATATTGGGGTCAGCCTCTGCCGTGCTCGGTCACGTTGCGGCAATTACAGTCCCGAAGATTTGGGGGTTCGAAGACACCAATACTGCCGGGATGATCGCGGTCGTGTCCGGGGTGATATTCTTCATTACGATGCTTGCAGCGCCGCGTCACGGAGTGATTAGCAAGGTCCTCCACCAATTCATACTGAGCGTCCGAATTGCGAGAGAGGATATCCTCGGTTTAGTCTATCGTTTCGAGGAAATGGGCGTCATGGATAATGTTCATGAGGTGAAACGGTTGATGAAACAGTTGACTGGTACAGGGCCGCTGCTGTATGCGACGGCGGTTGCAAGCCTACGTCATGACGGAAAGATCCGGCTTGTCGATCAAGGTTTCCAACTGAGTGCCCCCGGGAAGAAGGCAGCGAATTCTGTGATCCGTTCACACCGGCTCTGGGAGAGTTACCTCCACCGCTATTTGAAGTACCCGGTTGAGCATCTTCATTTTTCGGCAGAGCGCCTGGAGCACGTGACTGATGATAGCATGCGCGAACGATTAGCCACGAGAACCGACTCTCCAACCGTCGACCCACACGGGAAAACGATTCCGGAAGAAATCAGTAATGGTGGCAGGAAATAGGAAATCGGTGACTTTGTATTATACTGCAAGTAGTACAGTTTTCGGATAACTCGCATGTAACCACCCAGTGGATTCCCAACGAAAACTCGATAGCAATCGACATACATTCTTTCGCCATATTGTCGCTATTCACTATTTAAGAACCGGGATAGATCTGTAAACGTAGCGTGTGAACCGGCAACGATGTATGGAAAAATATTGGTATTGTGCGTCGAGCTTTCGCCCTCGTCTTCTACAGGCCTAAAATTGACACTCAGCAGCAACTAAATCTAAATTGTTGGCTGATGATCAACTGATACGAATTATGAAAATTCGATCCTGGAGAGCTGACCGGGACTACGACCGCCGACAGGATGTTTTCGTTTTTCCGCTCGACCGCCGTAACCGTTAAGCTGGCCCTCACGGGGAGGGACGGCATCCCCTGTCGAGTTGTAAAGGATGATCACACCTTGTCGATACATCTCCGGCGCTGCATCATCCTACTACAGCCTCAGGCTCATCTTCGACAGTTTGGGGCTGATTTTCATGGATTTTGAGCGTGGTAGTTGACTTCAGGAGCAATTTGTTGTGCCAACTAAATTTCATTTATTTTAATATACTATATTGAAAAGAATGCCGTTTCCAGACAGCTTAGTT
>JAJFLP010000007.1 GCA_021772635.1 Verrucomicrobiota bacterium
TGCTACGAGCCCTAATCTCTGCTCGACTAAGCCGATTAGCTCAACTTTACATCTCAGTGAATGAATATTCACTTTCGCCGTCAAGTTTTCTCTAATCGATTTATTATGAGCGAGTTAAGCGCTCTCGCGACGAATCGCATGAATTAATCAGGTAAAGTCTTCTCTCCGTCCATACGGACAAAAAATTATACTGCTGGTAGTATAACGGGCATTGTGTCTCGCCGGGCTCTGTCGATACTCGGCGCGTCAAGCAAAGACGAGACGACTGTGAACTGAAAGAAGAGCATCCCGAAAGGCTGAGGAGGAAACTCCCCGGACAACGCGTGGCCGAAAAACAGAGGGCGATCGTCATTACAATATGACATAAAGTTGTTGAAAAAAGTATGGATAGTTTTATAGTACCACGTAATTTTTCATCGTCGTTTTTCGTTTCTAAACCGACAATCGGGGAGTTGACGAAATTCCATGGAATCAATGGACTCGATTAAATTCGTCAATCTTCGAAAAATCGACTGCTTGCAATCTAATTTTGTATGTACTTAATGAAAGTGCTTTTGATATGAGTACGGAAGGAAATACTGAAAGACGCAACACCAGCGGCATCCAAGTGGACTCCGGCACGAAAGGGTATGCCGTGACGGGAACAGTTACGCTGTCGCGACGGGATATGGGTATACCGAAACGCCGCGAGAAACCGCCGGAGAAATCTGCTGCGCCACCAGCCGAAGAAATAGCGAAGATGCCGGTTTCTATCGCCACAGAGAGCGAGGTCGGGTGTCCGAGGTGCCGTGAAAAGTTCGATATCTCCCCTGATTTCCATAATACCGTTACGGAATGTCCGAGTTGTAGTAGGGTTTTTATTATCCGCCCTCCAGGAACAGCACCCGAAGGAGCGAGTCCGGCGAACGCTGCGGGAGCCTCAGCCCCGCCACCGCGGCCGGGCGGTGGACCACCACCTCCGCCAGCTCAAAAGAAGGCTACCACTAGCGGTATTGAGGTAGGTGCTGGCGGAATACCAAAGGAGGGTATTACCGGCACCGTCTTACTTTCTCGCGAAGGGATGGGAATGATGCAACGCAAGCGCGGTGCACGGAGACCTGCGAGTGCAGCGCAGCGCGGCGCAGCTCCATCGCGCGGCGCAGCCCCTGCGCCTCAGGCAGCGCAGCAGGAACAAGAGTTGCCGCCGCCCCCAGCACCAGAACTAGTTGCTGATATGATATATTCGGTGGCCACCGAAAACGACGTGGGTTGCCCGCAATGTTGCGAACGATTCGAGATCTCCCCTGAATTTTACGGAGCCGTTGCAGAATGCCCGGAATGCTCCACTGAGTTCGTGATCAAACCTCCAGGGACACCGGAATACGTACCTCCCGCAGCAGCACCGGCACCGGCTCCGGTAGCACCAGCTGCAGCACCTTCCACTCGGCCATCTCCAACATCCCCCCCGAAACCACCGGCAGCGCCAGCGGAAGAGTCGAAAACCGCGCCTGTAGAAGATAAAGAAGCGGTTGCGCCAGCGGGAGATAGCGTGGCGAAGAAAAACAACCCGCTCGTGATAGGCTTGTTAGTGTTTGCGGTTATACTATTAATCGCGCTCATCGTCATCGTGGCGTTGAAGTAGACTGCACGCAGTCCAATTATCGGACGACTAAATTGATCACGCAAGAGATCCGGAACCATATTTAACCGGCATCATATCGTGCCGTAGTTCTGCTGTCCAGCATGAACTACAGCAGAACGCCTAGTCGAAAACCCGAAGGCGATCAGTATATACCCAACGTCATTGAGTTTTCGAAATATCGTTCGGAATCGTATACGCTGGCACAATTGAGTCGTACAAAACTTCAACTGCTTGCAGTTTAACAATCGATATGCAAAGTAACCGGATTCCCAGCCGCATCATCCCTAATCAGTCAATATTCCTTCGCTCGCTCGCGCTCGTTTACGCGATCTTTTCCCTTGTTGCATTCGACCTTACAGCATCCGAAATACTCCCTCTGACTAAACATCCTGACTTCGATGCAGTAGCCGATGAATTAGAATTTCTTCACGAAGAAAATCTATTGAAAGGATCGGGAAACGTCACGATAAATTATCATGGCCTCAAGATGACGGCGGATCAGGTCGAATTGAATACCGACACCCGTGCAATCAGAGCCAACGGAAACGTCACCTTACAGTACGCTGATATCTATTGGGAGGGCGGCAGTATTGAGGGGAACCTTGAATCAAAAGAGTTCGCGTTTAATGAGTATCGATCACACTCTGAGCCATGGTACCTCGTCGGCGGAGGTGGCGCTTTAGATACGGAAGGAACCATCACTGCAAAGAATATCTCCCTGTCAACGTGCGACTATCTCTTCGGGGATACTCCGCATTGGAGAATGCAGTGCAGCGAATTTCAATATTTCGCGGACAAACGTTTCAGAGCATATAACGTCGTCTACAAGATCGGCGGGATCCCGGTATTCTACCTCCCGGTCGTCTCCGGGCATACGGAGAAACAAGTCAACAACGTTCATCTGTCGGCTGGCTACGAAAGCGATTCCGGAGTTTTCGCTGAGGTAGCGAAAGATTGGGAGCTAAATGACGACGTTAAAACGGAAGCCGGTATTATTTACCGTTCTCAGCGCGGGATGGCATTAAGAAATTCTACGGAACTAAACATAGGTCGATCGCGCACTGATTTTTTCGCCTACGGAATGCGAGATCGTGATCCGCTTTCAGACGCGACTATCAACGGCGTCGATTTTAACGGTCGTTTCGAGTCTCAGGAGGATCGGTACAGGCTGAAATTAAGCAACAAGACTCCGATTTATGAACGTCTTTCATTGCAGGTTCACGCCGATCACTTTAGCGACAACGATTTACTGCTGGAATTTTTCAAGAAAGATTTTCGCAGTGACCCACAGCCAGTAAGCTTCGCTAATCTGTCATATTCCGGTGATTATTTGAATGTGTCTCTCAATTATCGCCCGCGTCTCAATAACTTCGAGTCCGTAGTCGAGCGTCTTCCCGAACTTCGAATCGAGACCCCTCGCCTGGGGATTGCCGACTCTGGCCTATATTTTCGAACCGAGGCAACCGCTAGTTCTCTCCGAATGCGATGGCGCGAGTACGATCTTCCCAGATCCGGGAATCTCAAGGATCCCAAAGACTATGAGACTGGTCGATTTGATGCGCTCAATTTCTTATACTACCCATTTCGTGTCGAATTCCTTAGTATCGTTCCGCGATTGGGCGCACGGGGCACCTACTACACACGTACAAGCGGGCGTGATATAACGATCGAACAGCTCAATAGCAACATACTTGCCGACGATCCCAGGCCGGCGCTTGACAACCCGAATCCGGTATTCGATTACGACGATGACGGAGGCAGTCATTTACGGTTTGCAGCAGAATTAGGGGCGGAATTATCATTCAAAATCTACCGACACTGGCCTGACGTTCGGAGCGAACGCTGGGAGATAGAGGGGTTACGCCATATCGTTCAACCATTCCTTAATTACACCTATATTCCTAACCCCAGCGTCGACGACGATAACCTTTTCTTCTTCGATGAACTCGATCGTATTGACAAAAACCACTTCGTTCGGCTCGGAATGAGACATCAATTTCAAACGAAAAGGGAGAGTGAAGTTTATACATTGGTAAGCATGGAAAACTTCTATGACTTCTATATGTCACCTGGTGACCACGAAAGTCGCCCTGGAGACTTCGGAACAGTCGTAGATATACGTCCGAGTGAGCAGTTTTCGCTTTGGGCGAAGTTCCTAATGGACACCGATCGGGGCGACATGAATGTTATAAATACCGGTGCGGGTATAGGCGAGAAAGACAAGTTTCGTACGCAAATCTCGTATTTGTATAGACAGTCCTTTTCGTCGCGGTTCAATTACTCCATGGATAGCAATCTTACACAAATACTATCGAGCGCATTTCTTCCGACTTCTTACGATAAGAATCATAATCTTCATGTGGACTTCGACGTTCCGCTTAATGGGAGCACACGGCTTTCATGCAAATATTTCTTCGATCTAAATCGGGATACACTATCACGGCAATCGTACCAACTAACCCACGATCTACATTGCTGGACCGGAGCACTGGGATTCGAACAGGATGAAAACGATTTTTCAGTATATCTACTCATGTATTTGAAAGCGTTCCCGAAGTTCAAACTGGATTTCGGTAGCTAGCCTGATCTATGCATGTACTTGTATTAGACTGTAAGTTTACCCGCTTCCAGCGGTTCGTATGTGGGCGGACTTCCCACATGAGCGTGGATCCCGTCAATACGGGCCGCGTAATCCGGACTGCTGTAGACGACCAACAATAATTATGCCGGACGCCTTCTAGTTTTCGACCAAGCGTACTGCTGACCAGCAGCATACCGGTTAAAGATATATCGTTCGATATCTCTTGCGTGGTTGGTTCAAGGTCGTCCAAAAATTGTACTGCTTGCAGTATACAAGATTCTGATTATAACTATTTTAGGAAAATAAGCGATGCAAATTCCTCTTCTCGATCTCGCAGCTCAGTACCGCCCGATACGTGAAGAAATTCGTTCGGCAATCGATGAGGTTTGTGAAACGCAGAGTTTTATTCTTGGTGAAGCAGTCGAAAAACTTGAACAGGATATAGCGGCCTACTGCGATTGCGACGCGGCCTGCGGCGTTTCCTCGGGCTCAGACGCATTGCTGGTATCGTTAATGGCGGAAGGAATCGGCCACGGTGATGAAGTAATTACAACTCCATACACTTTCTTCGCAACCGTTGGCGCGATCAGCCGGGTAGGTGCAAAACCTGTTTTCGTCGATATCGACAAAGAAACGTATAATATTCGCGCCGATCTAATAGAATCGAAGATCAACGAGCGCACGAAAGCACTCATCATCGTTCATTTATTCGGACATGCAGCCGACATGGATCCGATAATGGACGTCGCTCGCAGGCATAATCTTGTTGTGATCGAGGATGCTGCGCAGTCTATCGGGTCCGAGTATAAAGCCCGACGATTGGGAAGTATCGGCGACTATGGCTGTTTTTCTTTTTTCCCGAGCAAAAATCTAGGGTGTTTCGGAGATGGCGGAATCGTGGTTACGAATGATTCCTCTCGCCACAAGCGCTTGGTTAACCTTCGGAATCACGGTTCCAGTACGAAATATTATCACGAGAACATCGGTGGAAACTTTCGTTTAGACGCCCTGCAGGCGAAGATTTTGTCAGTTAAACTTAAGTATCTGGATTCATGGACCTCAGGGCGCCAAAGAGTTGCTGGCGAATATGTTCGTCTTCTAACCGAGCAAGGATTGGAGAAGGATGTTATAACGCCGACTTGTGCGGCATATTGCAACCGACACGTCTACAACCAGTTTTGCTTAAGGATCACGGCAGGCCGACGCGATGATGTTATATCAGGACTTAATGCGGCGGGAATCGGCTCCAATATTTACTATCCGCTTCCATTGCATCTACAGGAATGTTACGCGGATCTGGAGTATAAGAAGGGCGACTTCCCGGAAAGCGAAAAACTTGCTGCCGAAGCGTTGGCGATTCCGGTCTATCCGGAGCTCGATGGCGAGCAGTGTGAGTACATAGTGGATACGATATCGAAATGCCTGGCGTGCTGAACTGTTGCTCTGTAAAACTTAAAGTTACGTATTGATTGTGCTTATTCCGGATGCTGGGGTGCGCCAAAGAAAGCGCGGGCATAGATCAGGCTAGCCTGATTGAAAACAATCAGTATCGTCGCGCCTCGCCTAAATTTGATCGACTCGACTATTCGTCGTCCTCTGGATCCGCGATTTTCTTAAAAGTCCCCGGATTTTCCTGGTCGATCTGGTCTACGTTCTCTTTATTAATAAGCACGTACCGCGCGTTGAATGCCTCGGTGACATCAGCCGGAACAGGGACATTAACGTTGTTTCGATAAGTTCTATTATATGTAACGGCCGCGGTAATAAAATCGCCTTTGATCGCCAGCTTAAGCGCCGAGACACTTCCGAATGCAGTCACCAACTTTGGTCGTTGCTCAGGTTCCATCCCCCATATTTCCAGTTTGTCCAAATCCCATGGAAGGCCGACGAGCGATAAGATCAGGTTACATTCCGCGTGACTCTTAACGACGCCGTTAAACCACTCTGCCGTATATACGCTCTCAATTTCAATCGGAGCGCCTGGTGTTAAAGGCTCGCCCGGTGTTTTCTTCGCGAGAATTAACGATTTACCGTCAAGTCCCTTTTTCAGCCCTCGCATCATGATTTCCTGACGCGCTTGCAGAGCCGCACTCACCGGTTTCTTGATAAGGAGTATCCGGGCACCAGGATGATTCGTAGCAATATAACTCCCCAAATACTGCATCGTCGAATGTGCATAGGTCAGTTCGCGGTCAGCGATCATCTCCTGCTGCTTTTCAGATGCGGTGAATACCGAAACAATCTTTACTAACGCGAAGGATAATGTCAAGATGCCGCACATCCCCGCGAGAGGTCGCCCCCACGCGGCACTGTCTTTCTTGTACTTCCCATTCGCCCAAATCATTCCGCCCGCGCTTAAAATCATCAGGAAATATAGTGCCATACGATTCCTCCAATCATTGGATTCATTATTCGTCGATTAATAACAGTACAATAACACCGTATCACCTTCGAGATTTAAGGAAGTCGGTTACGGAGCAACCTATTTCGACCTGCTTTTCACTACAAATAACATAGCCAAGGAAGTCCCGACAAGTTTGATAATTATCCACATCGTGTCGTCTGAGGAAAACGGTTTTTCCTTCGCCTCGTCACCGCCTGAGGCGAGAAAGTTTAACATCCCATCCACAACCCAGTTTGTGCCAAACCAAAACGCAGAACCTGCCAGCAATGCCGAAACAAGGATCAGTAAGTTTCTATTCCACCACTCCCCGGATTTCTGCAGCGGGGACCGCTCGTAGGCTGGTCCGATTTTTCGACGACGCACCATATCCAATTTCTCCCATTCTTATCGTATCGAATCATCCTCGAAATCGATACCTGAAGTGACCGCCTAAAACAAGGAGCGATCTGACGTTTTTTACTGATTTTTTGAAGTGAATGGAGTAATATATAGTGCTTACCCAGATTATCAATTAGATGAATATTCCGGACCATTTTCGGCGTGAATTGTCAATTGACCGGTCGCGTGGTGTTCACATTCCAGACGCATGAGTTCGCACGTGGAAAAACGGCGAAACGAGCGCACAATATCAAGATTTACGCCAAGTTTCAAGGGAGCCCCGAATCGGCCCGCCGCGGCGGGCCGGTTAATACAAAGGGAAACTTGGGTTCGACGGTATTTTGGAGTTCAAGCTTTAGCTTGCAGTAATACTGACTTACACGCTGAAGCGTGAACTCCAACGGGGACCTTAGCAACACTAATCTTTTGGTATGCGAGTAGCGCCCGTTGGAGTTCACACTTTAGTGTGTCAAAATGACTAAGTTTCGTAGGAGCTAAAGAGAACTGTGGGCGTGGAAATAGTTGCCGATCAGATCGCCCGTTTAACCTTCGTAACTCGTTGATCTCAAACAAGCTACCCTAACTCGTAACGAAACACTATGAAATAGTCCGGCTAGCTTGATATCTATCCTACTGGATGGTAGTTTTCTCAATAATACTTCATGTACACTGAGCCGTCGGCTAAATAATCGACTTTGGTCAGTGACCCACAACGCGGACAATATCGATAATGGAACACGAAACCGGATCTGTTTTACCGTTTCTCGTACTCTCTTTAGGGTTTGGTGCTGCGATACGTCATTTCCTGCGCCAGACGCCCTTTCCGTATACCGTCGCGCTCTTGTTATTCGGTTTATTAGTCGGATTTGCCGAGAGTAAGGAATATCTCGGAAACCTGTGGCCTGAGCTCGGGGCTTCAGTAAACATTGCGTCATCGATTGATCCTCATCTTATCCTCCTCCTATTTCTCCCCACTTTGATTTTCGAATCCGCGTTCTCTATGGACACCCATATATTTCGTCGGTCGCTAACGCAAGTCGTTATATTGGCAGTACCCGGGCTACTGCTGTCAACCGTTGTCGTAGGTTGGTTCGCGATCCATCGATTCCCGTGGTCGTGGGACTGGAACACGGCGCTTATGTTCGGCGCTATCATCAGTGCAACTGACCCGGTCGCAGTAGTTGCGCTACTTAAAGAACTTGGAGCGAGCAAGCAATTGGCAACGCTGATCGAAGGGGAATCCCTGCTGAATGACGGCACTGCCATCGTCGTTTTTCTATTATTCTACGCTGCTGTAGTTTCGGGAGGATTGATAGGAACCCCCTTTCACATCGGGATGGACTTCGCATGGAAATCGATTGGCGGCCCGATTATCGGAGTTCTTATAGCTTCCGGCACGATCGTTTGGATACGGCACGTATTTAATGATGCGCTCGTTGAGATAACAGTTACAATCGTCGCAGCATACGTCACGTATTACCTCGCGGAAAACGTATTACACTCATCGGGGGTCCTCGCTGTGGTAGCATTGGGCTTGCTACTGGCCGGGGTTGGACGAACAAGTATCAGCCCCGAAGTTGAAGGGTTTCTACACCGTTTCTGGGAAATGATGGCGTACCTGCTAAATACCCTGATTTTTATACTTGTGGGTGTCGTTATAGCACTCAACGTTAAGGTCGATTCTTACAAGTACTGGTTGATTCTAGCTGAGCTTTATATCGCTATCCACATCGTCCGTGCGGTAATTATATTCATATTCTATCCATTGATGAAAAGGATGGGGTACGGCCTCCCGTGGCGAGAAGGAACCGTCCTGATGTGGGGTGGCTTACGCGGCGCGGTAGGGCTGTCACTCGCACTTATGGTAGCGCAGAACCCCCATATTCCCGAGGCGGTTCGCGGTCAGGTCCTGTTTCTATGCGCCGGCATCGTGGTGCTCACGCTGACTATTAACGGGACGACTATTCGCTCTTTAATAAGTTTCCTCGGTATGGACACTATATTGCCAGCTCGAGTGCTCATGTTATCAACCGCGGCGAAACAAATTCATAAGGAAAATGAGGAAACGCTTGAACTCCTTAAGCAGGATCGCTTTCTGTCCGGTGCAGACTGGGAGCACGTCCGAACATATCTCCCGGAATTCGAAGTTCCGGTAACCGCGGAATGCAAAACCGATCGAATCGACCTAGCGAAGGAAGCACGGCGCCGAATACTCGAATCTGAAAAGCGCAGCTATTGGAGCCAACATCACGAGGGGTTTCTAGGTCCGGACTCCGTGCGTCGTTTAGCGGAATCGGTGGACACCGCGCTTGATGGCTCAGCGCGTCTCGATGAACGCATAGATTTGGAAAAATTATGGCGGTTCCCGCCGATGCTTCGGCGTCTGAAATCGGCGCCGATAGTGGGTAATTGGTTTCGCTACTTATTCTATGGACGTTTAGCAGTAAGTTACGATGTTGCGCGTGGATTTGTCTTCGCGCAGGAAGAAATATCTGGTCTACTGAAAGGCATTGTCGGCAATGAAGAAATCGAGGGAATGCTTAGGAAGGAGGGGAATAATAATCGGCAGGTGGCTCTGACGGCACTTAAGAATATGCGAGAGGCCTTCCCTGAGATTACTGTTGCCATTGAGACGAAAACAGCTGTTCGGTCGGTATTAAATCACGAACGCAAGGCCGTACATAAGATGAGGGAGAACGGCGTTTTAAACGCCGCTGAGGCGGGTAACTGGGTTGAAATTATTGAAACACGAATGAAGCAAGTTCACGACACGCCGCCGGCAATCGAACTGCCTAATGCACAGCGACTCCTACGAGAAATACCGTGGTTAAGCCAACTAGATACCCCGATCTTGAACCGAGTCGAGGAGGCCACACGTGAGCAGATCTACGCGCCGGGAGAAAAACTGATTAAAGAAGGCTCGCCCAGCGATAGTTTATGCGTGATTGCGAGAGGAACGGTGCGGGTATCTCGCGGTGACAATGGGGATGCCGAAAAGTTTCTGGATCTGGTCGGACCGGGTAGTGTAATGGGAGAAATGGGAGTTCTAACTGGTTCTCCGCGTACCGCTACGGTGAAAGCCGAAACTCCAGTCAACGCATTGTGGATTTCGGCGGTCGACCTCCGCAAAATAATGAATGACTCTCCGGAAATGACAGAGAAACTATGGCAGACTGCTGGCGCGCGATTTGCCGAAAATTATCTCGTCGGCCGGGATCCATACAACTCGATGGGCCAACTGCGACTAAGACGCTGGCTACTGAAAGGCGAGCTTGAAACCCCGGAAGACGGGAAATTAATGCGCCTGAAAGGACCAGCGGTGCTATTGACAGGGGAAGCAGTGATTACCGAGGACAGCGTCCAGATCATTGCGCCGCCGGCGGTAATCGAGCCGTCATTGGTAACTTTTCGAAACAACGCCCGAGTGTATCTGTGCCCGTCGTCAGAAGTAGTGGACACAAGTTGATTCAGCCTTCCTCACATATTCGGTTCCCGGAATATCCCTTTTCTACCCATCGTTATTAGGTTTTCGACCCGGCGTTCTGCTGGCCAGCAGAACGCCGGTTAAAAATATACCGTTCTGAATCCCTTAGGTGATAAGTTAAAAGTATTCCAAAAATTGTACTGCTTGCAGTATCTATCGCACTGACGAATTACCTATCACGTCTCCACAAATCCACGCGAGGCGACTGCGGATAAGAAGTCTTTGCGCTGAGTATCTGTTAATGGGACATAACGTTTTCTGCGTTGCCTCAGTTCGATCTTGTCTCCCGAAAGTATCAACGTCGTGATATGAACGCCGGTCGAATTGAATACATGCGATCGGCGATTTCGACCGAGAACGATTATAGATTGTCTGGTTTCATCCAGAAAAAAGTCCCCGGATTTTGCGGTCCCAACATCTTTGAGTGCCGTATGGACCGGACGGCGTTGGTCAGCTCTTTCTTCCGCGTGGACAGTTCTTCGATAATACTGCCGTCCCTTACGTTCAATCGAAGTAGCCAGATGCCGAAGAATCGTCAAGACCTTATCCGTAAGTTGCTTGCGCTCCTTCTTCTTGCCATTACTACTCGCCCAGTCATCGTTGAGACGTCGGATTTGTCCAGAAGCACCGTTCGTGGCGTCTAAGATCCTGTGTAGCGATGAACTCTCACGCTTCGATGCGTCTACCAGTACGTCGTGCACCCTTTCAGATGTTATCGTTTGAGATATTAATTTGTGCCCGCTAGTTTCAACGACTTGGAAGGAAATTGCGAACCTTAAATTCTTTATTCTCACGTAACCAACCACGACCTGCCCTATGATTCGGTAAGTGAGACTACGTCGGCCGTAGGTCGTTAGTTGGTCTGCAATTAACGCCTTTCTTCGACTTACACTTGCTAAGATCTTCGGTGATTCAATGAACAACTCATCGACTCGGTTATCCCCTGTAGAGAGGAGAAAATTCAAAAATTCTACCCACCGGGGACGCCCCGTATCCTGATAGCCGGCGAACGCATGCCCATCCTCGGTCGGTAAAGAATGCTCACACACGGAACTAGCGCAGTGATAACAATACACACGCCCCGACTTAATCACCGCTACTTCGGATGTCACCTCTTTGTATCGGGCAAAGACGTTCTCCGCGAACTCGTCTGACGTTAGCGCTTGTGACCAGGTAATTGAAACATTCTCCGTTGTCGATCCGCTCGGTCCGGCGCAGCATTCGCGAAATGCGCATTCCTGCAGTTTACTTAGTTCCCTGTACGCTTTGTGCGCCTGCGCACGTAGCGCGTCGGGAGCCGACTCGGAATCAGATTGATGGCCCATTCGGCTCAACTCCTACTTTTTTCCTCGTACACAGCGTGCTCCGAGTAGGACACTAGCCTGATCTATGCATCCATTTCGTTACGAGAGCTTTTATACTGCAAGCAGTACAATTTTTGGAAGACCTTGGATGAACTAGCCAAGCGATTTCGAACATTATTTCGAAAACCTGATGATATTCAGTATAGCTGGGCTGAAATCAATGAGTTACGAAGGTTGTACGGCTGAAGAAATATTGAAATTTCGGCTGGATCTCTTAGTCTAGTCCCGTGACCGCGGGATCGTACGTTCTTGGTAACTCATTTAGATTAGATCTGATACATGCTCGCAGTAGAAAGTTTATGCATAGATCGGGCTAGCGAAGCTTCGCCTCAAACCGACAAGTTTTCGCGATCCTGGATACTGGTTGCTAGATGCCGGATAAAGAAAGCAGCGTCCAGCTAATCTCCAGAATCAGGCATCCAGTATCAACATTTTTAAGGCAGAGCCGCACAAAACTCATCCGTTTTGTGTCGGTTTCGCCCTTTAAAGGTGTCTAGAAACGTGACCGGCACTTATATTTTACAGCGAACCGAATTTACAGGACATAGAATGTCATGGAAGAGAATTTTAAGAATATAATGATCGGGATCGGAGAGGACGTAAATCGGGAGGGACTCCGGGGTACTCCGAAACGTGCCGCATCAGCTTTTCGGTATCTGACGAAAGGGTATAAAGAAAATGTGGACGATGTTATAAATAATGCGATCTATTCTACTGACACCGACGAAATGGTGGTCGTTAAGAATATTGAGATGTATTCACTATGCGAACACCATCTCTTACCGTTTATCGGGAAATGTCATCTGGCGTACATTCCGAAAGGAAAGGTGATTGGTCTATCGAAGATGGCGCGGATCGTTGATGTGTTTGCCAGGCGTCTACAGATTCAGGAGTCATTAACTAAGGAAATCGCTGAAACCATAATGAATTCAATCGGCGCTGCCGGAGTCGCGGTGGTAATTGAGGCTAAGCACCTGTGCATGATGATGCGCGGCGTAGAGAAGCAGAATTCCGTAATGACAACTTCCTGTATGCTCGGAGTTTTTCGGCGGCATAATCCGACACGCGCCGAATTTCTCAGTCTAATTCAGAAATAATCGGTATCACATTACCCAATTTGTGAGAGGTTAACTATGGCGAAATTAAGAATCAGAGATTTAGAGGTCGAAAGCATAATCGGGCACCACGGCTGGGAGAAAGAGAACAAACAAACGGTTATTATTAACGTCGAAATCGAGTTCGACGCTTCTCAAGCGGCCGTCACCGACGATATCTCCAACACGATTGATTATGAAACATTATGTAAAGAAATCGTATCTAAGGCTGGGGAGACAAATTTTGATTTACTGGAGAAGCTGACAGCATTTGTACTCGGAATTGTGATGGAGAATCATCTTGTGCAGGAGGGTAAAGTTCGAATCGCGAAACCAGGCGCGATCATCGGAGCTAAATCTGTAGAGATCGAGTTTAGCCATGCGCGATACGCGATCGTCGGGACTTAGTACTTGCTTGTGTACCGTAACACGTACCCTTATCTGTACGAAAATTCGGTATGGAAAGGGTATTCGCCTTTTCGCAGGACTCATATTTGGGGCAGTTATGAATGTATTCAGGATCATCACAGGAAATATAGCCGGCTTATGTGTGTGCGTAATCCTGGCCTCAGGTTCGTATGGTGAAGTTATCCCGCAGGATACTTATATCGCTGAGCCCACGATTGTTTCGTATAACAACGTAGTATTGAAACCGGGCGATGTTTTTATTTGGCACAGAACCGAGAATCCAGAAGCGCCGTGGCTCGCAACGGGACAGATTTCTCTGTATGTCGGACTCGATAAGGCGAGTGGCCGACATCGTTTTTTAGACTTTCGAGCCGATAATGAGAAGGTGAAGGGGGAGAATGCCTCTAGAATGTTCTCCGGATTACTCTTGTTTGAAATGGAGTTTCTCCGAAAAAATAGAGAGCATCACACCGGGGTTGAATTATTCAGGTTGGAGCAAAACAGGGGCCTGACAGCAGACCGCTTAAACCGCGACACCGAGAAGTTCGCCTCGGAAGTCTGGAAAAATCTAACTCTGAAGGATAGTGAGTACGGGAGAAAAAGTGCTCAGGAAATCTCAAAAATATTGAAGCGTGCGACGCAGCAGAAGATAAAACTTGACGATCCTGATTCAGTAAAATTTAGTACTCTATTTCACGAGCACCCCGATTTATCCGGTGATACGTTAAGTCTGGACAGTGCGATAGCTGCCTGTAAGGAACGAATCAAACCATATATCGCGAGACTGGAAAAACGTCGTTCCGAGATTGAGGCGCTGATCCCTAGTGAACAAGAATCGATTGACGAAGCCGAGGAACTTATTCCCTACGTAAAGAGCATCAACGATACCAGCGCAATCGCAACAACCTCAAAAAAGATCTCCTCTCACAAGAAACAAATAGAATATTACAACGGACTCATTTCCGAATTAAAAGAAAGAATTGCGTCCGTTCAATAACCGCTCGCCAGCCGATCATCTCCTCGATCGATCCCCGACTTTAACTTCGTTATCGCAGCCCTACACACCCCCTCTTCCTTTCCTATCATATACCCAACGGCTTCATCCGCATGTTGGCCGAAAAATCGATCGGAGTCTCCTCTGAAACTTGACGGAAATCTTCGATATTATGGGCCCGTTTCGTATTGTAATAAGTGGGTCAAAAAAGAAACCCACTGGTGGGCTCCTCTGAAAATTGACGGAAATCTTCGATATTGAGAGCCCGTTTCGTATTGCACCTGTCCCGTCGCAGCCAACGTAATTCATGGCGACACAACTGCCTGCGGCTGGGGACAACCGTCCTCCGCCTTCGGTCAGCGCGCCACAAGTTTGCAACCTACACACCCGCTACGGCGGCATCAATAAGCTCAGACAACTCTTCGTTATCAAAAGGTTTGTGAAGAATATTTTCGACACCGAAACCGCGTATGATTTCTAATCGTTGGTCATTGGCACTCAAACCTGTGATAACCACGATTCCCGTGTTCTGATAACGATCATCTGTCCTGAGAAACTTAACCAGTTCGGTACCATCCATCCCCGGCAAACAAATATCGGTGATTACCAAATGTGGATGAAAACTCCCGAGCAGCGTACAGGCTTCGATCCCATCATTTGAACGTTTTAGCGAAGCAAATGGAAACTTATGCTGTACGACCATAGAAAGCGCTTCCTGCATAGCCATATCATCGTCTATGATCAAGATGCGTTTGATCGCTTCCGAGTCAATAAATCGCTCGCCGCCACAGTATTTCTCAATAGTCCGTTCTACGAGGTCGCGTTTAATCGGTTTCGTTATATAATCGGTCATGCCGGCGTCCAGACAAATTTCACGATCTCCTGCCATGGCGTTCGCTGTCATCGCGATAATCGGAGTCTCCACCTTCATAGCCCGTAGTTTCCGGGTCGCGTGCAATCCGTCCAGAACCGGCATTTGTACGTCCATAAAGATCAATTCAAACGATTTTTCTGCGCACATATCCACGGCCTCCTGGCCGTTCTCCGCAACCTCAATTCGGTGGCCCATGCTACGTAATAACTTCAGAGCGAGTTTACGGTTAATCGCATTATCCTCAGCCAATAGAATAGACGCGCGACACCGGTGAGTTTCGTTCAAAAGTGTCTGTATAGGCGTATTCTTCGCTCTCTTGCCGTCGTTCGCGAAAACAGTTTTCAGCAAATTTATCATAGTGCTCTTTCGCAGCGGTTTACTGAGGCAACCTTCGAAGTTTCCCTCCTTGATTCCTTTGAGCGTAGCGGGATCGCTCGTGGATGTCAGGGCGACGACTGTCGGCAGGCGGGTTGGAAATTTCTCTTTTATGCTTCTTTCGAATGCAAAGCCGTCAATATCAGGCATTATAATATCGGTTAGAATAAACTCTATTTCTTCGCGCTCTTTGAAGACGCGCAAGCCTTCCTTTGCACTACTAGCCGATATGGTTTTTATACCGAGACGAGTTAAAAGGTCGCATGTAATCCGCATTGCCGCGGCATTGTCATCGACGACAAGACAATGCTTCCCGGCCCAGTTGCTTGTAGTCGTCGCAGCGTTTTCGCTTTCAGATTCAATCGGTTCCGTTCGCAGATTCAGGGTGAAATAGAAAGAGCTGCCAACGCCGGGCTCGCTTTTCGCCGTAAGTTCACCGCCAAGTAATGCTGTTAATCTGCGACTAATCGTCAGCCCCAACCCAGTCCCGCCGTATTTCCGTGTAGTGCTGGTGTCCGCCTGCGTAAAAGAATCGAAAATATGTTCCAACTGATCCTCTGACATTCCGATCCCTGTATCGTGTACCGAAAATTTGACCGACGCCTGTCCACTATCAGTCTCGGTAAACCGCGCGGATACAATGATTTCTCCTTCCGTAGTGAACTTGATGGCATTTCCGAGCAGATTCATGATAATCTGCTGCAAACGCACTGGATCACTGATTATATGCACCGAAACTACGTCCGCATCGACGAGAATTTCCAGGCGTTGGGTGGTAACCTTGCTCCGTATTAGATCTGCGCAATCGTAAATGATATTCTCGAGGTCGAACGGGGTCTCTTCGATCTCTACTCGATCGGCCTCGATCTTTGCAAGATCCAGGATGTCGTTGATGAGGGATAGCAATGTATCGGAACTGGTCTTGATAATATCCAGACTTTCACGTTGTTCACTTGTGAGATCGTCGCTCAATAATATCTCGGTAAACCCGATGATACCGTTCATAGGCGTACGTAATTCATGGCTCATGTTTGCGAGAAAATCGCTCTTCGCCCGCGTCGCAGCCTCGGCTATGTGCCGGTGTTCCTCGGATTCTTTCAATGCTGCATTTGCCTTGGCGTTCGCGGCCTCAGCCACGCGTAACGCACCTGTCAGACTGTCGCGCGCTTTTTTGCGCTCGGTGATATCGTGTACGACAGCGGTATAAAAGGTGTCATCGTTAAGTGCAACTTCCAGGATGGACAATTCCAGTGGAAAAATGTCGCCGTCGTGTCGACGGCCCTCCATTTCAGTATAAACCGGGTGCTGATTACTGGATAACGATTGCATGGCGAGGAGATCAAATAGCGCGGGTGACCGCGTTTTGTGCGGAAACGAGAAAAGAGAATCAATCGCGGTACCGACCATTTCTTCCGCGCCTCTGCCAAAAAGGTCCGCCGCTTTCGGATTACAGCTCGTGATGACACCGGCTGGAGAGAAGGAAAGTATGCCCTCGTTAATAACCCGAAAAATAGCCGCTGTCTTATTCTCTGTGTTCTGAAGGGACGTAACAACCTGATTATAGTGGCTGGCGATTTGACCGACCTCGGTATACGATTGCACCGGAGCGCGCAACCCTAAATCTCCAGTTTTAGCTTGCTCCTCCATCGTCAGGAGGAGATCGAAACCCTCGGTAGATGCACGATGTTCAGCAACATTAAGTCCTTTACGTTCCTCGGCTTTTGTCACCCGTATCGGGGAGAACGCATTTATCGCTTTCAGGAGAACGTATATAATCCCGAACGCCCAAAGCGCTGCGACCGCACACCCCAGGAATTGAACGCCTAGCTGCGACGCGCGACTCAGATTAGTCCCCACTTGCTCCATGTTTCCGAAAAGTGCAACCGCGAGCGTTCCCCACACACCGGCACCGCCATGCACTGAGACTGCTCCCACCGCATCATCGACCTCTAATCGCACCAGAACCGAATCAACCCCAATCATCACAAGCGCTCCGACACCGCCGATCAAGACCGCGTCTAATCCGTCGATCACGTCTGCACCGGCGGTAACGGCAACGAGCCCGGCCAAGGCACCGTTCATAATCAGGAGAACATCAGGATATCCTCGTATAATCCATCCTGCTGCCAATGCCGTCAGCAGTCCGGCGACCGCGGCCATCATGGTATTGGCTATCACCAGCGGCACGTGCGCATTCATCGCGAGCACGCTGCCCCCGTTGAAACCGAACCAGCCGACCCACAAGAGTAATACGCCGAGAATCGCCATCGGGTAATTGTGGCCCTGAATTATCACGGGCGCGCCATCTTTCGAAAATCGGCCTTCGCGCGGCCCGACTACGAGCAATACTGCTAAGGCGACCCATGCACCCACGCCATGGACAACTGTTGCGCCTGCGAAATCATGGAATCCTAACTGCTCAAGCCAGCCTGACGTCGCACCGGTATGAACGCTGTTCCAGCACCAATGTCCGATGAACGGATAGATGAAGGAAGAAAGTAGCACTGTGATAAGGATATAGCCTGAAAAGCGTAATCGCTCAGCCACGGCTCCGGAAACAATTGTCGCAGCGGTACCGCAGAACATGGCCTGAAAGAGAAAAAAATCGAGACTCCAGATCGTGTCGTTTTTATGAAATGCCAGGAAGTCAGTGGTTCCGAACCAACCCGAATGCGAGACGCCGAACATGATCGCGAAACCAAATAGGCCGAAAAGCGCAATAGATATACTAAGATCCGTGACGTTCTTCACGGCGACATTTATACTGTTCTTCGAGCGGGTTAGCCCGCTCTCGAGGCACATGAATCCCGGCTGCATCAGAAAAACGAGAAACGTGCAGAAAAGAATCCACATGATATCGAGATTTGTCTTATCCATTACTTTCTCCGCAATATTCTTTTCAGGATCGAAATCGATATCGCATACGGGACGATGTTTTACGCGACTCACGTCGAAATCGGGATCCTTCCTGCTTGTTCCCTGTCTATAATCAACTTATTCGGATGAAAACTAAACAACGATCCGTCGTCGCCAAGGCTATGTCGCAACAGGTTTTCGATAGCGATTTCGATTTCGATTGGCCGTCCCACCACGGGAGCATCCTCGATGGATTTTGGGCTGGATCTATATTAAGTGACTATCACACCACGCCAGGTTATAGCATTTCTGATACCAAATCGGCAAGGGCACCTTTTATTCGTCATTTAATCTGGTTAATCGTGGATCTTAATTAGTGTCTGTCCGGAAACCCCGGTTTTCAGAAGAGCCCACCAGTGGGTTGCCTTTTTAACCCACATTTTATCCGTCTTCGCCAAGGCTACGTCGGACACGTCCGTCTTCGTTCGGGTAACTACGACGGGACAGGTGCAATACGAAACGGGTTCACAATGTCGAAGATTTCCGCCAAGTTCCAGAGGAGCAACCGTGCAAGCAGGGACAGGCCGTTGGAGTTCACAGCTTCAGCTGTGTTCCGTTCGCGGATAGCCTGCACAACTAAAGTTGTGAACTCCAACGTGTGCTTCGCCCGTGTAATCTGGAGTTCTGCAGGACAGGCCGTTGGAGTTCACACTTCAGTGTGGTATTTTCTTTCCATAAACGTAAGACACGCTAAAGCGTGAACTCCAACGTGCGCTTCGCCCGTGTAATCTGGAGTTCTGCTGGACAGGCCGTTGGAGTTCACACTTCAGTGTGGTATTTCTTTTTAACCCACTTACTACAATGCGAAACGGGCTCATCCATAGTTTTTTGGTCAAGTTCCGAAATAAAAATCGAAAATCGAAAATTCCACGAAGTTTCTGCTTGCAGTTTACTCACGCCAATCCGTGGAATATCCGCGGATGAGCGTGGCGTCCACAATCCGAAAATGACAATTCCATCGGTTCAGTCGGGACTAAAATCATTGGCATATAACTTGCTACCGATATCTGACGCAAGGTTAAGGAGACAGGCACGTTCAAGGCGCACGTGAGAGTTCACGCTCTTGCGTGGTATTTCTTTTTAGGAATTTAAGACACACTAAACCGCCGTCGCCAACGGCTATGTCGAGTCAAGAGTGCGAACTCTCCGCACGAGCGGAGTCTCGGCCATCCGCCCTCCATGAACCCCGCCGAGGCGAAACTGGTTTAAGGCGCAAGGGAGCAATCTGCCAATCGAATAATGCTTTACAACCATGAAGGACATGAAGAGCATGAAGGCGAAAATATAAAAAGTCTTTACTTCATGCTCTTCATGTCCTTCATGGTGAAAATCTCAGTCAAATTGAGTCTGTGATATGGATACCGATTAAGATTAGGATTAGGAGTACTAACAAAAAACGAAAGCTCGAAGGCGATCAGTATATACCGAAAGTATAGAGAATTTAGAAGATAGTAGATAGAATCTGCCTGAATTTTACTCTCTTTTTCGAAAACCTGTTGATGCTTAGTATAATTACAATTGGGTTACCCAAAAATTCGACTGCTTGCAGTCTGAATCCGAAAGAACAGGAAACAATTCATGCAACTGGAAACGATAAAGCCGGCTAATAGTTCCAGCACTGCGGAAGAGACCGCGACCCTATTAATCGTCGACGACGCGATAACAAACCGGAAACTACTGAAATCCATTTGCAAACGTATCGGATACGAGGCGCGCGAGGCGGCCGATGGCCATGAAGCGCTGAAAATGCTTAAGGCGGATCCGGTAGACCTGGTCCTTCTCGATATTAACATGCCCGGCATGAGCGGCGACGAAGTGCTGCGTGAACTCAAGAGAACGGAAAAATTACGGCATATTCCAATCGTCATTATCTCGACAGTTGATGAAATCGCGATGATCGCGGATTGTATAGAACTCGGGGCAGATGATTATTTAACCAAACCTTTTAACAAAACAATTTTACGGGCTCGAATCGGAGCCTGTATCGAGAAAAAACGTCTATACGATCGAGAAATCTCGTACCGGCAGCAAATCGAAACCGACCGTCGTAAAATCGAAAGTCTACTTCGCGTCATCCTCCCCGACTCGATTGCCGACGAGCTGAAGTCGTCAAACGCGGTAAAACCGAAGTTATTCAATAACGTAGCAGTGCTGTTTTGTGACATAGCCGGGTTCACGAAATATTGCGACAGCCACTCGGTTGAAGATACGGTCGATCATCTTCAGGTTGTCATTGAAGCTTTCGAGAATCTGGCATTCGAGTACGAACTGGAAAAGATCAAAACGATCGGGGACTGCTTTATGGCGGCATGCGGTTTATTAAAGCCAAATCGGAACCCGGTTTCGCATTGTGTTGAATGCGGTCTGAAAATGATTCAGACTCTGGAGAAGCTGCCGCCGCATTGGCAGGCGCGCATCGGCATTCACTTTGGCAGCGTGATGGGCGGTATAATCGGTCACAACCGCTTCCTATTCGATATCTGGGGTGATACCGTCAATACCGCGTCGCGCATGGAACAGTGCGGCATGACCGGTACCGTTAATCTTAGCGAATGCGCCTGGAATAAGGTCTCCGGCGTGTATAAGGCGCACTGCCGGGATATTGAGGTAAAGGGTAAAGGAGTCGTAAATACTTACAGTATTACATCAGGGTAACAGTCCAAGATCCAGCGAACGTTTCGTTGGATTTTCTTCGTACTCGTAATCGTCATCGTACTCCATTTCCAAATTTCACCTCGAAAAACCAGGGAGCAAGGAGCAGGGAGCAAGGAGCAGAAGATAGGAGATAGGAGATAGGAGATAGAACACACTCAAGGATGAGCCGGTGGGACGACCAATCGGGATCGAAATCGAAATCGCTATCGAAATCGTTGTTTACTTTTTATGCGAATCGGCTACCTATAGCCAGGGAGCGAGGAGGAACGATTTCGATCCCGATTTCGATTTCGAAAAAAATAGTGCACGGATCGATCTTTATGGGATCATGGCGACAAGTTTTCTAAAATCTTTGCCTATCTTGATCACGCATGCGGGATCGAAAAATCAACTGCTTGCAGTCTAGCCTGATTAATTCATGCGATTCGTCGCGAGAGCGCTTAACTCGCTCATAATAAATCGATTAGAGATAACTTGACGGCGAAAGTGAATATTCATTCACTGAGATGTAAAGTTGAGCTAATCGGCTTATTTGAGCAGAGATTAGCGTTTATAGCAGAATACTGATGAATTATTCAGTCTAGCAGTTCATATCACTTAAGGACCTAAGCAATGAAAGATGCAAGAGAGGATTGGTTCGATTGGATGTCGGACACCCATGGTATAGAAGTTGAGGATACGATTGAAATTGGCCAACTCTTTTTCGATACGATCAAAGATGACATGAATTTCGTCGATCAGGCTTACGCCAGTGGCGACATGGCCGGGTTTATTCGAGTCGCCCATGGGATGAAAGGGGCGGCGCTGAATTTGGGTTTCGAGGATATCGCCGGGTTCGCAGGTCGCCTCGAACGGGAGGGGGATGAAAAGTGCATTGTAGACCTCGAAGAGCAGCTGAATATTTTACGCGCAACCGTAAAATCGAAAAAAGAAGCCCTCCAATTTTGACCGCATGGTCTCGCAGGAAGCTCCCCTGAAACTTAAAGGATTGTCGATTTTCGATTGACGATTGACGATCGGTATATTTCGGAATTGCAACAAAATACTCGGGACGAAAAAGTTTCCTATTGTATTAACCGGGTTCCCGTCCAGATAGGGCGGGAACCCGGGCGATTGCTCCTGTGAAACTTGGCGGAAATCTTCGACATTGAGAGCCCGTTTCGCATTGTAAAATGTGGGTTAGAAAGGAAACCCACTGGTGGGCTCCTGTGAAACTTCGTCATTTTGACACACTAAAGTGTGAACTCCAACGGGTGCTACTCGCATACCAAAAGATTAGTGTTGCAAAGGTCCCCCGTTGGAGTTCACGCTTCAGCGTGCCTTAACCTGAGTTTCGTTATGTATTAACCGGGCCGGTACGGCCCGGACGGTGGCTCCCCTGAAACTTAAACCGGTTTGAGGCTGTTTTTAATGTAGGAGGCAGCTCCCGCTGGCGATCTTATTTATTTTGGTATCGTTCCAAAATAATCGTTATCGCCTGCGGGAGCAGCCTCCTACATTCACATGATCCAAGTTTCCTTTTGTATTAATTCTGCTGTACAGCAGAAAGCGCGTCGGT
>JAJFLP010000061.1 GCA_021772635.1 Verrucomicrobiota bacterium
CATGCGATTCGTCGCGAGAGCGCTTAACTCGCTCATAATAAATCGATTAGAGAAAACTTGACGGCGAAAGTGAATATTCATTCACTGAGATGTAAAGTTGAGCTAATCGGCTTAGTCGAGCAGAGATTAGGGCTCGTAGCAGAATACTGATGAATTATTCAGGTTAACTTATCACCTAAGGGATTCCGGACGGTATATTTTTAACCGGCATCCTGCTGGCCAGCAAAACGCCTGGTCGAAAACCTAATAACGATGAGTATAGGACATATCCAATACTTCGTTATATTCGCGTTTTGCGAAAAAACGATTGCTTGCAGTCTAAATTTACAGGACACTATAGAATGTTTTACCTAACCGCAGTGGTATCTCCATTTTTCGCGTTTGAACAAAGCGACTTATTCGGTCGTTTCATTGTTGTGTTGCTGGTCTTTATTTCTATTTTGGCTTGGACTATTGTCGTGGATAAGTGGATATATCTCCGCATGGTTCGCCGGTCCGCTGACGAATTTTTCGAGGGGATACTGGAACTTGGGTCCCCGATCGAAATTTTTCTAAACCTTGATCGTTTTAACGGGCCATTAAAGAGCATTGCAAGTACAGGTTTGAAGACACTTACGGGCATTCTGAAAATAACTGACGAAAAATTGGTATCCGATCTAAAACGTGTCGGCTTCAATCACTCATTAACAGATGCGGAGTTTGAATTATTGGGCAGTTCCCTGGAAGACGCGGTAGATAAGGAAGTCTTGAAGATGGAAGAAAACCTGGGTGTTCTCGGGTCGATCGTAAGCTCTAGCCCGTTCCTCGGGCTTCTGGGGACCGTATGGGGTGTTATGATGGCGTTCAGTGCGATGGCGTTGCGAGGCAAGGCCGATATTAACGCGATTGCTCCAGGAGTCAGCGGTGCGTTGTTGACGACGGTTGTCGCGTTGCTCGTCGCGATTCCGGCATTGGTTGGATATAATCATTTGACGAATTCCGTAAGAGTCCATAGCATTAAGTTCGACAATTTCGCGAAGGAATTCCTTCACTCGCTTAAGTCCCGTTATCTATCAATACCCGGGGACAAGAAGAAATGAGCCGCCGCCGCACAACGTCGAATCTGCAGTCATTTAGTCGTCCGGACGTGACGCCTTTGGTGGATCTAACCTTTCTCCTATTGATCGTGTTCATGATTACAGCACCTGTCCTCGAGCAGTCTCTCGACATTACCCCACCGGAGCTAAACGCCAGCGCAATCAGTAGTGCCGAAAATAGAGTGATCAATCTGGATCAGGACGGGACTATTTATCTTGATGACCGATTGGTTTCCCGAGAAGCGCTCATTCAAATACTCATGGAATCGATTGAGATGAGGAGCGATGTACAGATATTCATTCGCGCGGATCGCGGCCGACCGTATGGAGAAGTTATCGAGATTATGAAACTGGTACAAGGTGTCGGAATCACGGACGTGTCGCTTGTAACCCTCGCCGAGGAAGGTTGAGTAGGGGTACGCGTGACGAGTAATAGACAACCGCGGTTTCATTCGAAGACACGCCTGCTCGTGAAGGTAACGATTGCCCACAGTTTCCTGGTGCTATTCGTTTTTACCGTATTCCAATTTCAATCCTGCCGGCAACCGGAAGAACGTGTAATTAAGGCGAAACTTGTGACGGCACCCGCCGTCCAACTGCCCGACGTGATCCCGAAGGATATCCCACCGACAGCGAATGTCCCTTCCCCCAAACCAGTACCGCGTACTCCCAAGAAACTCCCAGCGAAAAAACCGCCGTTAACTTACCGCACGCCAGACCAGATACGAAAATCGGGGCTTACCTCAACGACGCCAACCAGTGTACCGCCGAGAGATCGAGTTGAATACAAGAAAGTCGATTCTCAGGCGCTTAGGGCGAAGGTAAATGCAGAGGTTGAAGCGTTAACTGTTGGAGCTCAAGCGAGTGCGGACTGGGAGGCTACGTATTTGGATTCTATAGTTAGCCAAATTTATAATTCATGGGTGCAGCCAACGCGATCCGAGGTAAAACTCGCTAACCCAGTGGTGCGCGTCGAAGTCAAGATCGACCGATCAGGTAAAATAATCTCCAAGTCAATCCTGAATCAAACCAGTAGTAGCGCAATGGATGCTTCGGTTCGGCGGCTGCTTTCAGAACTAGACCGATTCCCGCCGTTTCCGGCGGAAAGCAAGCAGTCGACGCTCACCCAAATATTGCTTCTTAAGCTAACGGATTAGTGATTAACGCGTGTTGTACTGGCCAGCAGAACCCCTGGTCGAAAACCTTAAAGACGTTCGATATAAAAGTCTTCTCCCCCGTATTCTCGGAGTCTGCTTGGACCGCACGAGCAGACTCCGTCGGACCCAAAATTTTACTGCTTGCAGTTATAAATAGTGATGTGTTGACGTAACGCAAGATTTACCTCAAAATCTTAGCGATATGCCCGGCCGCTTCGACAGCTCCATTCGATTTGGTTGTCCGGCCAGGGGGCTTAGCGAGCAGCTCTGGAAGTCGAGAGATCCAGGTGCCGTTCCGGAACTCGCCCTCTCTAATCGCGATCCCCGGGATATGCTTCCGGATATAGGCAACCAAGACTGGGGATTCCCGAAAATCAGCTCGGGTGACGTAGCCGAATCCCACGCCAGCGTGATAAACTTCAGCGAGCGTGCTATACCCAACTTTGCCGATTATCGCGTCACTCGCGTTAACTAAGTCGGGGTGATAGAACTCCGAATGAAACGGTAACAAGATCAGATTATTCCGGACCATAACTTTCCGACTACCCCCAGGGATTATAAAAACCGTATCGTTCTGAGAGTTCAATTCCGAAACGAACGGATAATTTTCAGGTATCCCTCCCATCGTAATCAGAACGATGCGTTGGCTCGCTGAGACGCTCAGGTTTCCGCGGACCGTACTTCTATCTGATCTGACACGTCGACTTACCGGGGCGGTCGTGATCGCGGTATCGAAATCGTTGCATACCGGTGAAGTTTGTATGTGATGTGTGGCGCGAGCGAATAAATTTCGCAAATACTCAATGTGCGTTACGAGCCGGTCTTTATCGGCGGCATACGCCTCATACAACCAGTCCCACGTAAAATTTTCTACCAAAACTGAGGGGATACCAAGCTCATTCGCGACTAGAATGCCGATCGGTGCGATATCGCAAATCACTAATTCGCAGTGAATTTGCGCGATCTGAGCGGCAAGCGTATGAACCAGCGCCGGGTCGACCGGGTAGAAAGCATCCAACGCGTCGATGGTTTTATCGAGGTTGACCGCGAGTGAGGAATCTTGTACAAATCCGACATCGACCAATTGCGTTTGATAATGGAATGGCGCGGTTACCGAGTCACGGAAAAAATTGCTCGGAACCGACGTGAAAATATGAACATAGAGGTTCGGGATAATTTTGTGGAGCGCGGAAAGGATAGCTGAAACCCGTGCGGCGTGACCGTACCCGTGGGGAGAGATAAAGACAGCAATTCGATGTATACTGCTAGCAGTACAATTTTTGGACGACTTCGAATTCATTACCTATACCTATTACGCGGCAGTTTCCAATAATTCGGGTTCCGTCTGAAAACTCACTGGTGTCGCCCGATGATTCGACCTCTTGCAGTCCATAGAGAGGTCTATGCCAGTACCCTGTCCGCGCTAAAATTTCCACAATGACGCGAGGTATTTTGGTGCTCAGGTGCGTCGAGTCGAATAAAGCGATACTGTCGTATCGTTGTTTCGTCCCGACGTCGGCTGAGCGCCAAAAGCCCAGCGCCCGAATGGGGTTACGCCTCTTTTGGCGCAGAAACACAGCGGCGGCCGGAGGACATACCGCTCGGTATTCCCATCCGTCCACCGCTGCACTTCTGCATCCAAAATAGGCGTAATCATTGCGAAAGTTTAGCGCGGACAGGGTACTAGTTCGGAAAGTAACCCCTCCAGGCGCTGAATCTTATCGACGAACTCCCGCCTTTTTTCTCTCTCCCGTTCGACTACTGCGGCAGGTGCGCGGCTGACAAAGTTATCGTTGGCCAATCTCTTATCGATACCCTCGATTGCCGCGGTCAATTCGTCTCGTTGCTTAGATAATCTTTGCACTTCGCTGTCAACATCAATAGCGCCGGACAGCGGCATGAATATCAGACCGTATTTCCCCACTCCCGATGGAATCGACCCAGTCGGGGTATAGGCTTCGTCTACGACCACTGTTTCGGCATTCAAATGGGCTCTAACCGAATCCAGATCCGAATTAAGTAAGCATTCGAAGCGTGGGTCGGTTGGCTTGATGGTGTATGCGATCTTTTTACTAAACGGAATATTATAATTGCCTCTCAAATTCCGGCCAGCTTTAATTAGACTGAACTTCTCCTCAACCATATTATCATTCTCAGCCGACAGCCCCAGTTCATTAATCGTTTCGTTATCAAGCGCGGTGGGCCAGGTCGCCAGCATGATCGAGCCGCTCTCATCGACGTATCCGAGGTTATGGAATAGTTCTTCCGTGACAAACGGCATGACCGGATGAATCAGTCTCAAGATCGCTGAAAAGGTGAAATCAAATACCCTTAATACCTCGATTCTCAAACTCTCATCTGCGCCATAAAAAACCGCCTTTGCCGATTCGACATACCAATCGCAGAACTGATTCCAGACAAACTCGTATAATTCCAGCGTATAGCTATGGAAATCAAAGTTCTCTAAGGAATTAGTAATAGAGACCGTCACTGTGTTCAGCTGATTCAGAATCCACTTATCATCGGCGCGTAAATTCTTTCCTGAGGTCCCGGCAAGATCGGACCAATCATCGGAAAGTTTTCCCTGCATCTCGCGGAATCGCGCCGCGTTCCACAGCTTGTTTGCGAAGTTCCTGCCGATTTCGCATTTTTCATTGCTATATCGGATATCTTGTCCAACAGGTGCAATATAGATGACCGTAAAGCGAAGGGCATCGGCACCATAGGTCGCTATTACATCCAGAGGATCCGGGGAATTGTTCAGGCTCTTCGATAACTTTTGACCTTTATCGTCACGGATTATTGAAGTGAAATAAACGTCGGAAAACGGTATTTCACCTGTAAACTCCAAGCCTGCCATGATCATCCTGGCGACCCAGAAAAATATAATGTCAGGCCCCGTGACGAGGCTTTGGGTTGGATAGAATCGGTGCAGGTCTGGATCGTCTTGGGGCCAATTGAATACGGAAAACGGCCATAGCCATGAACTGAACCACGTGTCGAGGACGTCTTCATCCTGATGAAAGTTGGTGCTTTGGCAACTTGGACACTGTTTCGGGCATTCCTTGGCAACGACCAGTTCGTTACATTCGTTACAGTAGTAGGCCGGGATACGATGCCCCCACCACAGTTGTCTGCTGATACACCAATCTTTGATGTTCTCCATCCAGTGATTGTATGTCTTTACCCATCGATCCGGATGGAACCGGATTTTCCCGTCCTTGACGACCTGCAGCGCGGGCGCCGCGAGCGGCTCCATTCGTACAAACCACTGTTCACTTAACCGCGGTTCGACTGGGACATGGCCGCGCTCGGAGTAGCCGACTTGGTGTTCGTAGTCATCAATTTTCTCGACCAGGCCCTGATCTTCGAGAGTCTTGACGATTCTCTTGCGGCACTCATATCGGTCAAGACCCGCAAAGTTCTTACCTGCGTTGCCATTCATCGTCCCGTCGGGATTCATCACATCAATGACGTCCAGCTTGTGCTTCACGCCCATTTCATAGTCATTCGGATCGTGTGCCGGGGTCACTTTTACAACCCCGCTTCCAAACTCTCTGTCTACATAATCGTCGGCGAATACTGGAATCGTGCGATTGACTATCGGTAGATCTACGGTTGCTCCGATAAGCTCTGAATAACGCGGATCATCGGGGTGTACCGCGACGCCAGTGTCGCCGAGCATTGTTTCCGGGCGAGTCGTTGCCACAACCAAATACCGATCTGTCCCTGTGATCGGGTAGCGGAAGTGCCAGAGCGAGCCTTTTGTGGACTTGTGAATAACCTCTTCGTCCGAAAGCGCGGTATGCGACACCGGACACCAATTGATCATGCGTTTGCCTTTATATATCAACCCTTTTTTGTATAGATGAACGAAGACATCAAGCACGGCATCCGAAAGGTTGTCATCGAGCGTAAAGCGTTCGCGCGGCCAATCACATGAAACACCGAGGCTTCGTAACTGGCGAATAATCGTACCGCCATATTTTTCTTTCCACTCCCATACGCGTTCAAGAAACTTTTCGCGGCCGAGGTCATACCTCGAAAGAGACTCTTCACTTTTAAGGTATGCTTCAACTTTCGACTGTGTAGCGATTCCCGCGTGATCCGTCCCTGGAACCCAACACACTTCACGCCCCCTCATTTTCTCCCAGCGAATCAGAATATCTTGAAGTGTGTTATTTAGAACGTGTCCGAGCGTAAGTATACCGGTTACATTCGGCGGGGGAATGACTATCGTATAGGTTTTCTTTTCGGAGTCGGCGGCACCATTGAAGTACCCTCGATTCTCCCATTCCCCGTACCATCTGGCTTCGGCGGCGCTTGGGACGTAAGCTTTGGCCATAGTGCTATCAGACATCGTTTTGCTCCTGCATGCTCAAGGTGAAGTCATACTTCATAAACTGACTACTTTAGAAATGTAGACCAGCCGTTCTGCTGTCCAGCAGAACGTTGCCGGTTCAAAAGTATCGTCCGGAATCTCTGGCGCAGCTGATCGTAGACATCGAAATATCGAAGGCGATCAGTATACTTGAGGTCTAACTTTCGCTTATCCGTCATTTCACTTAGAACAACATATTCTTTCAAGCTGTGGGTCGCTCGAAAAAGACGCTTAGCATACTGTTCGCGTTGGTTGATGTCAAACGGAGTAGTTGTATTGTATAATTCCACTCAATTTCACCGTGAATCCCCATCGTTATTGGGTTTTCGACCAAGCGTTCTGCTGGCCAGCAGAATGCCGGTTAAAAATATACCGTTTCCACCGCGGCGGATTTCGCTAGGCTCAACATAGATCATCTTAGGTGATAAGTTAAAAGTCGTCTCCGCACGGACCGAGAATTGTACTGCATGCAGTATAGTTGAAACCAGGAAGAAATAAGATTGATACGATGAAATTCCCCAGAGGGCACGCTATTTGGGTGTACGAACCCGACGATAACCTGGTTGAGGCGATTACTCGATACAACGAGGCCGCGGCTGTAAAGATCGAGTATATTTTCGTCTACGACGGCTCCGTTTACACAGATATTCGATTCGTTGAAGAGAGCCTTGCGTATTACGCTGAAAGGCTTCCAACGCTCAAACTCTATGCGAATTTGGATGGCCCTAGCAGCGCACTCAGCCAAATGACGAACACAGAGAAGTACGCGCTTTCAAGGAAAATCTGTGATCGATACGGGCGAGACTCGCGGGTGTCCGGGTTGCATTTGGATATCGAACCGTTTTCGGATGAGTCGGTGTCCTTTTATTCTCTGCTGAAAGACGGAATAGACAAACCCTTGTCGATCGCCCTTTACGACTGGAACCCTGAGGTCCTGCGAATTTGTGATTTACCCGTGCTTATGGCATACGATTCCGGTAGTACCCCGGAAAAGTATGCGAACGCAATAAAACCACTCACGGGTTCGTTCGCAGCGGACGCCTCGCAGTTCGATTGTCACTTTATCATCGGGCTACCTTTTGTAGCCACACACGAGGAGTACGAGTACCGGATATCGCGCGCGACTGGAGAACGCGAAGATACAGGATTTACGATGGATCAGTACCTGGAGAAAGGGATAGAGGTAGTTGGTGAATTTACTGCGAATCCATTATTTACTGGAATTGCGGTTTGGGGCGGATTGAATAGCGCTGTTGGAGGGGAGGGCGAGAAATTCAGGTGGTACCCATATACCATCAGTGAGCGAAACTGGCAGTTACTCAAGCGAGTAGACTATACTGCAAGCAGTACAATTTCCGGATGACTTCAAACCAAGTACGCAAGAAATATCGAACGATATATTTTTTAACCGGCGTTCAACCGGCGTCCACGAATTGGTCTGCAATCGTCGCCTGCGGTGACGCCGGAGGCGGTATAATATACTGAATATCATCAGGTTTTCGAAATAATGTTCGAAATCGCTTGGCTAGTTCATCCAAGGTCATCCGAAAATTGTACCGCTTGCGGTATATTACCGCTTAATTCTCGGCTTCGATCGTTATATTGATCGTCGCTATATTCGAATCGGCTTTACCGTCGGTCACTTTAAATGTGAAATGATCAGTCCCATTGGCTTCCGGTCCAGGCGTGTAAGTGTATACGCCTGTACGCGGATTGACAATCGATGCTGTCCCCTTCGACGGCTGTTGCACGATCGCATACGTGATCGGGTTTCCATCGGGGTCGTTGCCTTTTAGAATGCTTGATGCCGCAACGCCCGGTTCAGTCGACAGATTGTAGCTATAGGCTATGGGGCTATCGTTAGTTGATCTGACTTCGATAACGAAACTATTCCTAATCGTACTGTGTCCGTCGGAAACCGTTACAACAATCTTGGCGGATCCGGATCGATCTGCTGTCGGTTTAACATCGATCGTCCCGCCGGTGGCGTCTTCTGCGCCATCAGAAAAATTCACTGTAATGTCATCAGTGGAAACTATACTCGTATTCGAACTCTTCGCGGTCACAGTCAGGGCTTGGATATCTTCGTCGGGTCCTCCTCCCTCATCGACGGTAAAGGCGATCCCTGTGATTGCCGAATCCTCTTTGCCTTCATGATCCGTTAAGTCGGATATAACCGGTGGGTCATCTACTGCGTTAATCGTGACATTAAACGAACGTTCACTGGTATTGACCCCGTCAGACGCGATCAACGTTATAATCGCCGTGCCATTCGCCTCTTCGACAGGGATGATGTCGAGAGTACCGTCCCGGGCGTCATCGTCGTTGTCACTGAATTTTACGGAAATATTAGAATCCGGGATCAATTCGGGGTTCGAAGATTTCGCCGTAACATTAAGTATCTCGACGTCTTCATCGCTTCCGCCGCCTTCATCGACGTGAAAGATTACGCCTTTTATTACGCCGTCCTCATCAACCGCCTGGTCGATAATTTCTGAAAATACCGGAGGATCGCTCACTGGCTCGACAGTTAGCTTGAACTCCGTCGTGACCGTGCCAGTTCCATCGTCCGCCGTGATAGTAATGATCGTTTCGCCGCTTTGATTAGTCTCTGGCTGGATTTCGATGGTGCCACCCTTTGAATCCGATGGGCCATCTACGAAATCGACAACGATATAATTATCCGGTACGACCGTCTGATTAGAACTAACGACGCTAACTTCAACGATTTGCAGGTCTTCGTCGGGGCCGCCGCCTTCGTCAACGGTGAATACGATCCCGAATAGTTCAGTATCTTCTTTTGTGACTTGGTCCGGTACTTTGGATAATCGCGGCAGGTCGTCAAGCGGTTCGACTCGAAGTCCGAACGTCGAATCGGTGCGGTACGTTCCGTCGTCCACTGTAATGGTAATCTCGGTCGTCCCCGACTGATCCGGGGCAGGGGTGATGTCGATAGTCCCGCCAGTTGAATCCGTCTCGTCGTCGGAGAAATTAATCGTGATATTCTTGTCCGGTACCAGCGTCGGATTCGAACTCGTCGCCGTTACTTTTAAAATTTGTGCGTCTTCGTCTTCTCCGCCTCCCTCATCTGCTGTGAATTCAATCCCTGTGATTGCCGTGTCTTCGTCCACTCGTTGAACAGGGATGCTCGAAATTGTCGGTGGATTCTCAATCGGATCGATAATTACCTCGACAGTCGCCGGCTCGGATTCATCAACGCCATCGCTCGCGGCATAGTTAAAGAAGTCACTACCAGTTGCATTGGGGAGGGGAGTGTAAGTGAATAATTCCGGTGAATCTTCGTTAATCACAACGTTTCCTTTCGAACCCGTTTTTAATATCCTGAAAACCAATGGATCATCATCTACATCTACTGCTCTGAATGCCGCAGTCACCGGTACGTTCTCTTCCACGGTGACAGAATAATTTTCAACCGTCGGGGCATCGTTGGTCGCTTCCACGTTAACGACGAAGGATTTCTCGGCGAGTTCAATTCCGTCATCTGCAAATAGGGTAATTATCGTTTCTCCGAATTGATTGGCAACAGGTGTTAATTTTATTCCACCTTCAGAGGCGTCACTGTCATCGTCGTCGAAAGTCACTACGAGATTCGCGTCGGGAATAATTCTTTGGCGAGAACTCGTTGCCGAGATTTTCAGGATTTGCTCATCCTCGTCCTCGCCACCACCCTCATCCGCCGAAAAAATAATTTTCTCTATATCCTGGTCTTCCTTCGCGACTAGATCTGCTAGTTCCGAGATGACGGGTGCATCATTCACAGAGACGACGTCCACGATGAATGACGTTTCCACGCTGTTTGTCCCGTCCGAGGCCGTCAGGGTGACTTCAGTAGTACCAGATCGATTCTCAGCCGGCTTGATGTCAATCGAGCCGCGCGTCGCGTCGCGACCATCATCGGCAAGGCGAACGACAATATTTGCATCGGGCAGCAGGCTCTTGTTCGAGCTGATCGCCTGGACGTGGATAACCTGATAGTCTTCGTCTCGCCCGCCGCCTTCATCGACAATAAGTGGAATCGACTCAATCGGCGTATCTTCGTCTGTTAACTGATTCGGGACATCCGTTATTGTCGGTAGATCATCGACGGGCTTTACATCGATTGTCACGGTTGCGATATTGGAGTCCGACTCACTATCGCTCGCTTTAAAAGTGAAAGAGTCCTTGCCGTTAAAGTTAAGTTTCGGGATATAAATAAATGATCCGGTCTCGTGTTCAGTGACTTCAATTGTACCAAACGACGCGGACTGCACAATCGAGAAAATAAGCGGATCCCCATCTGGATCTACAGCCGCAAGGTTACCCGAAACTTCTGAGTCCTCGTCACCAGTAAGGGAAACATCTGAGGCGGTCGGTGCGTCGTTCGTGTCTCGAACGACAACCTCGAACGAGTCTTCTGCAGTGCTCGTTCCGTCGTTGACTTTCACCACTATTGTAGCAGTGCCGGAGCTGTTTGGCGCCGGGGTTAATGAAAGGGAACCGACATCCGGATTTCCATCGTCATCCTGAAATTCAATCTTGATATTCTCATTGGGTATCAAATCTGTATTGGAGCTCGTTGCTGAAATCGTTAAGAACTGAATGTCTTCGTCGCTACCTCCGCCTTCGTCTACGGAAATCCGGATATTTTCCAATCCCTGATCCTCACGGGTGCTCTGATCCGGAATATCCACGATTGTCGGCGCATCATTTACTTCATCTACGGTGAGTTCGAATAACGTCGTCGAAGTCGAATTGCCGTCGTCAACGGTAATCGTAATGATCGCGACACCAGATTGATTAATGGTCGGAAAGACCGTTAATTCGGCCGGCTTCGCATTACCCCAGTCATCCGACGCGGCCATAATAATTTTTGTATTCGGGATCAACGCCTGATTTGAACTGGTTGCAGTTAGATGAATTACCTGCTCGTCTTCGTCAGATCCGCCGCCTTCATCCGCGTGAATGACAACGTTAATCGATTCAGTGTCTTCATCGACTGTTTTTCCGGGAATCCGAGCGATCGTTGGCGTGTCGTCAACCGGGTTTATGGTGAGCGAAATCACGGCCGGAAGCGAATGTTCTATTCCGTCAAAGGTTTTGAAACTAAACGAATCGATGCCGTTCGCGTTCGCGTTCGGCGTATACGTAAATGCCCCAGTTTGTGGATCAGAAACGGCAGCGGTCCCGACTTTAGGTAAGTCGACGATCTCATACGTTAGTTGATCGCCATCTCGGTCAACACCTTCCAGTTGACCAGATACCGGCGTATCCTCATCAGTTGAGAAATGTCCCGGTGAAGCAGTCGGCCGATCATTTACTGAGTCAACCAGGACTTCGAAGGTTCGTTCGATACTATTTGTCCCGTCATTTACCGTTAATGTGATAAGCGTCTTCCCGGATTGATCATTTGCCGGCGTGATATTAATCGTTCCTTGTCGTTTTCCCTGTGCGTCTCGTGTTAGTCTAACCTGTACTGCTTCATCTGGAACCAACGCCGTATTCGAACTTGATACGTTGATGTGCAGCGGTTGATTGCTTTCGTCGCGACCTGCACCATCATCAACAGTAAACGAAATATCCGTTATCCCAATGTCTTCCTGCGTATGTAAATCTGATAACGTTGACATCTCCGGGGGATCATTGACCGCGTCAACCTTCAGCTTGAAAGTCCGCTGAACTTGCTGTATGCCGTCGGAGGCAGTGATGGTTATCTTCGCGACACCGAATTCCTCCGGAGCAGGCGTAATCGAGATTGTCCCCTGTTCCGCGTCACCATTGTCGGTGAAATCAATTTCGATATTTGAGTCGGGGATTAACCGAGTGTTGTTGCTGGCTGCAGTGATTGTCAATGTCTGAGCGTTCTCATCGGTTCCGCCCCCTTCGTCACCCGTGAATTGAATACCGGTAATTTGCGTGTCTTCAAGAATTGTTTGATCTTTGAATTCCGACAATGTCGGCGGGTCGTTGACAGGGGTTACCGTCAATCTGAAGTTACTCTTCGCAGTGTCCTGCCCATCGCTCACGGACACCGTAATTATTGCTGTGCCATGTTCGTTTGCAGCCGGAACAAGACTAATGTTGCCGCCGGAGGCGTCACCTGCGCCGTCGGAGAAATTGATGATAATCGACTGATCCGGAACTAACGCCTGATTAGAGCTTGTTGCCGTAACTGTCAGCGTTTGCGAATCTTCGTCTTTCGCCCCGCCTTCGTCAACGGTAAAGCCGATCCCCATTGACGCGTTGTCCTCTTCAATAGTTTGCGCAGGAATATCTGCGATCACTGGCGGATCGTTAACCGGTGCGACCGTCACCTCGAAGGGGAGTCTTACTGTGTTTACACCGTCACTAGCCACCAGAGTTATCGTTGACGTACCGTGTTGGTTCGCAGCCGGCGTGATCTCCAGGGTTCCGCCGGTCGCGTCCGTTGTATCGTCGCTGAAATTTATAACAATGTTCCCATCCGGGATCAACGATTTATTTGAACTCGAAGCCGACACTTTTACAATTTCTATGTCTTCGTCTGCGTCGCCGCCTTCGTCTACCATGAATGCAATATCCGTAATAGATGTGTCCTCATTAATAGACTGATTCTCTATAGCCGAAATTGTCGGCGGGTCATTGGATGCGCGTATAAAAACTTCAAAGTTTGTGGTTGCTTCGTTTGCCCCGTCGTCCACGATGATCGTAATAGTTGCGGTACCGTGAGCATCAGGTAAAGAACGAATACTGATGGTCCCTTTGTTTGCATCGCCTTGTGTGTCGGTGAAGTCAACAATAATGTTTTCGTCCGGTATCAGGTTGTTGTCTGAACTCGTAGCGGAAATTTTTAATATCTGGTCGTCCTCGTCTTCACCGCCTCCTTCGTCAACGGTAAAGGTCAAACCGGTCAAACTATCGTCCTCTCCGAGTTTCTGGTTGGCGATTTTTTCGATGACAGGCGGGTCATTGACTGTTTCGATTGCGATGATGACGTTTGCGGTATTCGATGTCGATGTCCCGTCGGTCGCGTTGAAAGAGAAACTGTCGTTGCCGTTCTTGTCCGGATGTGGTGTGTAGGTGAATACTCCGCTTGCCGGGTTCGACACGGAGACCGTTCCTTTCGAAGCTGGCGTTACGATCATAAATCGGAGAGGATTTCCATCAATATCCTCTCCGCGTAAAGTTCCTGTCACGGGTCTGTCTTCCTGGGTCGCGATTACTTCGTCGAAGGCCACGGGCGCGTCATTGGCCGAGTCAACGGTTAACTCAAAAATCTCGTAGACAGTATGCACACCGTCGTCAACCGATACTTTGATTGCCGATGTCCCGAACTGATTGGCGGCCGGGGTAAGTACTATCGTCCCGGTGTCTGCGTCAGATTCGTCGTCATAAAACTCAACCTCGACATTCCCTTCCGGGAGTAGCGTAGAGTTCGATGCTGTAACTGCGATATTGATAATCTCGCTATCCTCATCCGCGCCGCCGCCCTCGTCGACCGTGAACGCTACCTCCAGTTGTGTTGCATCCTCACTCATAACCTGGTTGGAAATCCGGGACACGGTCGGGGTGTCGTTCACTGCATTTACCGTTACCAGGAAGGACTCTTCAACAGCTGCACTGCCGTCACTTACTGATACCGTTAATGTTGCTGTTCCATGCTGATCTTTCGCAGGACGTACGGTCATACTTCCCCCTGTCGCGTCCATTCCGCTATCTGAAAAATCGATTTCAACTTGAGAAACCGGAATAAGGGTAGTATTCGAGCTCTGCACCGACACCATTAGCTCTTGGGAGTCTTCGTCTTCGCCGCCGCCCTCGTCAACGGTAAAGAAAATACCTGGAATCGAAGAGTCCTCATCAACGCTATAGTCGTCCAGGGTCGAGATAACCGGGATATCATTGACGGGCGCGACCGTTACCCTAAAGGTTTCCTGCACCGTGTTGGTTCCGTCGTCGATGATCAGAGTTATCGTACTGGACCCGTTCTGATGTGGTTGCGGCGTGATATCTATCGTCCCATCGGGTGCATCCAATCCGGTATCGTGCAAATTGATCCGGATATTAGAGTTCGGTATGAGCCTGGTATTGGAACTGGAACTTGTTACGCGGATGGTCTGTATGTCTTCGTCAGGGCCGCCCCCTTCGTCGACGATCAATGGGATTCCTGTAAGCGACTTGTCCTCCTCCGTGAATTGATCGACTATTTTTGAGACCGTCGGGGCGTCGTTAATTGCGTTAACCCTGACGTTAAACGTTTCCTCACGCATATTTACGCCGTCAGATACGATAAGCGTTATCTTCGCTACGCCGTTCATGGCGGCGACCGGAATGATGTCAATCGTCCCCTCTGTGGCGTCCGAGGTGTCGTCGGAAAAGTTTATCGTAATAGCATCGTCCGGGATCAAATTCGGATTTGAGCTGCGCGCATGGACGTTTATAATCTGAACGTCTTCATCTGCGCCGCCGCCCTCGTCAATTGAAAGTTTGATACCGATAATAGGCGTGTTTTCCGAGGTTGATTGATCCTGGATCCCGGAAATAATGGGTGGGTCATTAACTTCGCCGACGTTGACAACGAAGCTCTGCTCAGTAATGCGGCTACCATCGTTTGCGATCAATGTTATAACACTCGTGCCGCTACGATCCTTTCCGGGTTTTATGTCGATCGCCCCGCCGGTCGCATCCGCGGTGTTATCGTAGAAGTTCACAACGATATTCGATGTAGCGATCAAATAGGAATTAGAGCTCTTCGCTTTGACACTGAGAACCTGAACATCTTCGTCTGTACCGCCGCCTTCATCAGCAGAAAAGGTTAACCCCCGTATGATCTCGTTTTCATCAATACTCTGATCTTCAATTTTTGAGATGGTCGGTGCGTCGTTTTCGGATTTGACGGTTACCGTAAAGCGCTGCTGCACGATCTCTGTTCCGTCCCCGGCAGTGACTGTGATGGTGCTCTCGCCATTCTGACCGGGAGTCAGTTTTACCATCAAAATACCGCTGCCTGCGTCAGATTCGTCATCGGCAAAGTCGACCGTGATACCCGCGTCCGGAATAAGTGATGTATTGGAACTGTTTACGTTAATCTCTATAATTTGCACATCTTCATCATGCCCACCGCCTTCGTCGACTGTGAACTTAATGCCGTCAATTAATTCATTTTCACCGAGTTCGATATCTTCTATTTCTGAGAGAAACGGGCGGTCGTTCACCGGCCTGACGGTTACGTCAAAGCTTGTTCTTACTGAACTGGTGCCATCGCTGGCTTCCAAAGTTAAAGTTGACATTCCAGCCTGATCCGGTAGCGGATCAAGATCAATTACGCCTCCGGTAGCGTCGTTGGCGTTGTCGGAGAAATTAACCCGTATATTGTGATCCGGGATCAAATCCTGATTCGAACTGCTAACCCGGAGGCTAACGACTTGAATATCTTCGTCGCTGCCGCCACCCTCGTCGACGGTAAAAGCGATTCCGCGCAAAGGCGTATCTTCATTCGTAGAACGATCGGAAATTGTTGATAATTCCGGAGGGTTGTTTACCGGGGCAACGGTCAGATTAAACTTTTCCTGTACGATATTACTCCCGTCACTCACCGTAACAGTGATGGTAGCGGTGCCGTTCTTCGCGGGTGCGGGGGTAATCCTCATACGGCCGATATTTCCCTCCGGGTTGCCCATTGAATAATCGATTAGAATCTGGCTGTCGGGGACAAGTGTTGGATTCGAGCTCGTGGCCGTTATGGAAACAGATTGGTCAAATTCATCATCGCCGCCACCGGGATGGACGACGAACGAGATGTCGTCGATCGGAATATCTTCGGTCGTGCTCTGATCCGCAATCGAGGATATCTCCGGTGGGTCATTCACCGGGTGGACAGTCAGAGTAAAGGATTCTTGTGCGGTTGTTGTGCCATCATTTACGATGACGGTAATGGTCGTTGATCCGTTTTGATTTGGCAGAGATTCTATCGATAGCGTTCCACCGGTTGCATCTTTTTCGTCATCCCGGAAGTTTATTCTTATATTCGAATCGGGGACGAGTTTTACGTTCGAACTCGACACCGAAATTTCCAGGACCTGACCGTCCTCGTCGCTGCCGCCACCTTCGTCAACCGCAAACGCTATCTCTGAGATAGAGCTGTCTTCGTAGGTTGACTGGTCCTGAATCCTGGAGATTATCGGGGCGCTGTTGATGCCACCAACATCAAGTATAAATTTATCTTCCGCCGTACTGTTTCCGTCGCTGACCGTTAAAATGATTGTAGTTGTACCATTTTGATCTTGCGCAGGGGTAATTGAAATCGTGCCGCCAATTGCGTCGGTGGCATCGTCTGAAAAATTAATACTGATGTTGGAATTAGGAACGAGGGTCGTGTTTGAGCTGCGGGCCGTAATCTTCAGTGCCTGAAAATTCTCGTCATCGCTGCCGCCCTCATCTGCGTTAAAGCTGATACCGTCGATCGTGGAGTTCTCAGATGTTGTCTGGTTTGGTACGTCTGAAATAATAGGAGGATCGTCGACGGGATTAACTGTCAATGTAAATCTGGTCGTCGAGGATTTGACACCGTCACTAACCGATACAGTGATAGTCGTATGGCCGTTTTGGTCGGGTGCGGGGGTAATTTCGATTGTTGCGCCCGTCGCGTCGCCCGCATCGTCTTCAAACCTAAGGACTATATTCGCATCACCAACAAGCGCCGAATTGGAACTGGTGACAGTGACCGTAAGCACTTCCGTGTCCTCATCGTTACCGCCCCCTTCGTCTACAGAAAATGAGATTTCGTTAATTGTCGAGTCCTCGTCGATAATTTGATCCGAAATCTTTGTTATTGCCGGCGGATCATTAATTGGTAGGACTTCGACAACGAACGATTTCTGAGAAGTCGCCAGTCGATCGTCGATTGTAAGTGTGATGACAGCAGTCCCGTTCTGGTTTGGCGCAGGAGTAATGTCAACCGTCCCGACCATAACAGGAGAAGAGTCGTCTACGAAATTGATCGTGATGTTCGAGTCGGGAATCAAAGTCGTATTCGAGCTTTTTGCTTTAATCGTCACCACTTGGTCGTTTTCATACTCTCCACCGCCCTCATCGGCGATGAATTCAATATTGGTAATCGGTCTGTCCTCTTCCGTCCGGTGGTTGGGAATGTCAGAGATAGTCGGCGGATCGTTAACGGCGTTCACCGTGACTGTGAAGCGCTGCTGAGTTGTTTTCATTCCGTCGTTGGCCGTTAGCGTAATTGTTGCCGTTCCAGACTTATTCGAACTTGGTTTTATATCGAGCGTCCCACCTTTGGCATCACTCGCGTCATCCGTGAAATTTACCGACAGATTTGAGTTCGGGATTAATTCCAAATTGGAACTCGATGCCGACACCACGAGCGTCTGACCGTCCTCATCACCGTCGCCCCCTTCGTCTGCCGTAAACGCGAGGCCACTCAGACCCGTATCTTCATCTATTGTTTGATTCTGTATTTTCGACAAAACCGGCGAGTCGTTCACCGCTCGTACTTTGGCGGTAAATACTTCTTGGGATATGTTTGATGCGTCGCTGACGGTCAACGTAATCATTGCTGTACCGTTACGATTAGGAAAGGGCTTCAGGCGTATTGATCCAGTTGCTCCGGACTTTTTATTCTTTGATAACTGTACGATAATGTTCTCATCCGGTATCAAGGTTGTATTTGAGCTGGTCGCTTTAACGGTCAATATTTCATCATCCTCACCAACGTTTTCGTCGATTGTGAATGTTATCTCATCGAATAACTGATCCTCATCCACAACCCGATCTTCGATACCGGAGATCGATGGCGGATCGTTAATACTGAGTACTAAAATCTGGAAAGCCGTTTCTACCCGCGTATTGCCGTCATCAACCGTCAGTGTTATGCGCGCTTCTCCATTCTGATCAGGCGCAGGGATAATGGATAATGTGCCCCCGATCGCATCCGTATTATCATCGGTGAAATTGACAATAATGTTTTCGCTCGGCACCAACTTGCGATTCGAACTCTCGGCTTTGATTTCGATACGCTGAGTGTCTTCGTCACTCTCGCCCCCCTCGTCGACGTTAAATGCAATACCGGTCGTTGCGCGGTCTTCGTCCGTTATCTGATCAGAAATTTTCGAAATTACCGGCGGGTCATCGACGGGTGTGACATTCACTGTAAACTTCCGTTCAATGGTATGTTCACCATCTGATACTTTAAGCAGTATTACGCTGCGCCCGTTTTGATTCGTCGCCGGGATGATGTCAATCGTTCCCTTATCGGCGTCTTTCTTGCCGTCGGTGAAATTGATAATTATGTTGTCGTTGGGAATCAACGAAGGGACAGAGCTCGTTGCGGTTATTTTCAAAGACTGAATATCTTCGTATCCACGGCCTCCTTCGTCTGCACGAAACTTGATGCCCGTAATCGGGACATCTTCCCGGGTCGTCTGATCTGAAATTCCAGATATTTCAGGGGGTTCGTTCGCCTCTTCAACTTCGACGTAGTTGCCGTAAACCCAGCAGATCGAACCGCGCGGCGCGACGATCCGCGCCCATTTTTCGTCTTTGATTTCTAGAATCTCGACGCGATCACCCGTTTGCAGCTGATTGTATGCTGTGTACAATGTGCCGGGCCCCGAAAAAACAGGGGTGTTTTTGCCGGTGACGACGCCATTCTCCAGTTGATTCAAGGCGACCCAGGCAAGCGATTCTTCCGCTGCAATTATTCCGAGCCATCCGTCTTCTTCATCAACGATTTCTATAATATCGCCTTTGGTAAGCTGGTAGAGAATTTCGTACCGAGTGCCCGGCCGCGCTCGAACATTTAACTGTGTTGCCTTGACGATTCCGGCACGCCTATAGTCATCATTAGAACGAGCTTCGCCGTTGGTGGTTACAAAAAATTCTATAGCAAAGATGAATAGAAAAAGTTGGAGATATCGGCAGATTTTGGCGTTCGATACAGCAGCTATTTTGAATTTCATGATAGGTAATCTCTTGTTAATCAGTGGTCTAATTTCAAAATGATACGATGAATTGGACGAGCGCTACGGTGTATACGGCCGCGATAGAACGAAATCTGCCGTCACACTGTTTGTGCCATCCGATACCGTGACCGTAATTGTCGTCGCGCCGTATTCGTTTGGAATCGGGGTGATTTCGATCGTTCCATCCTTTGCACTGCCGTCATCGTCTAAGAAGTTAACACGTATATTCTCGTTCGGCACCAAGTTCGTATTTGAACTTCGCACTGTCACCGTCAGACTTTGTGCGTCCTCATCGGCAGCACCGCCTTCGTCGGCGGAGAATGGGATAGTGGCGACCCGGGTGTCTTTATCCATGCGCTGGTCTGAAATCTTGGTGATCACCGGCGGGTCATCTACCGGATCTATCGTGACCGAAAATGTTGTACTGGTGGTGATCCTGCCATCGGTAACCTCGACAGTTATAAGCGCTGTCCCGTAACGGTCTTTTATTGGCGTGATATCCAGTGTCCCTCCGCGTGCCGGACCGGTGCCGTCTGAAAAGTTAATTCGGATATTTGAGGGCGGTATGAGCTGCGGATTCGAACTTCCCGTCGAGACCATGAGAATCTGGCTGTGTTCATCATCGCCACCACCTTCCCTGACGTTAAATGGAATCGCTAAAATCGGTGTATCCTCTCGTGTATGTTGGTCAGGAATATCGTCAATACTTGGCGGATCTTCTACGGCGTTGATCGTGATCTTGATCGTCGCGGCCGCAGAGTCGGAAATGCCATCATTGACTTTAAAACTGAAAGAATCCGTTCCGTTCAAGTCTGGATCCGGCGTGTAGCTGGCTTCACCAGTAGACGCATCGATCATTGTCGCTGTGCCCTTCGTCCCCGACGTAACGAGGCGGTAAATGAGTCTGTCATTATCGAGTTCCGTAGCTCGAAGGCGGATGGACCTAATTGGCTGATCTTCGTTCGTAGTCAATGAGTCGCTTAATGCGATCGGCTTATCATCTACTGCGTGTACCCTTAATAAGAAAGATCGCCGTGAAACGGATGTGCCATCGCTTGCCGAGATGGTAATGGTCGTTGTTCCGGATTCATTTGCAATCGGCACGATCGAGATAGTACCCGCAGTTGCGTCTTTTTCGTCATCGCTGAAATCGATTCGAATATTCGCGTCTGTAACGATTGTTTGATCTGAGCTTGATGCGGCGAAAGTCAGAACTTGTACGTCCTCGTCCTCACCCCCACCTTCATCCGCGGTAAAAGAAATCCCCGTCAAAGGTGTGTCTTCGTCAGTCTCCTGATCCGGGATCAAGGAGATCACCGGTACGTCATCGGTGGGCGATACAATCACCGAAAATTCCTCACTCGTAGTCCCTTCTCCGTCGTTGACCAGAATACTAATAGTGGCTACGCCATTCTGATCCTCCGCGGGCGTGATCATGACAACGCCACTACTCGCATCCGAGGCGTCGTCTGTGTACTTGAGACGGATATTACTGTCCGGAACCAGCGCTTTATTAAAACTTGTCGCCGTAATTGTCAGTACTTGTTGATCTTCATCGGTACTTCCCCCCTCATCGATGTCAAAGGATATATCGCTCGTTGGGACGTCTTCGATAGTGACCCGGTCGGTGATTGTGGAAATTAAAGGGGAATCGTTTACCGGCGTGACATTTACAATGAAGGTCTCGATAGACGAGTCAAATTCGTCGGCCACAACGATCGTGATCGTGGCCGTCCCGTTTTGGTTTGGTGCCGGTGTAATGGCGATGGTCCCCGATATTGTGGACCCGGATTCGTCGTCACTAAACTGGATTACGATATTCTCATCTGGAATCAATGTTGTGTTCGAACTTGTAGCGGTAATTTTTACTATATCTTGGTCTTCATCGTCACCACCGCCCTCGTCGGCTGTGAACTTGATTCCGGATATCGATTGATCCTCGAGCGTTTCCTGATCAGGAATCTCCGAAATTGAAGGTGCGTCGTTAACCGGGGTCACAGTGATAGTGAATTGACGCTCCGTGCGACTTCGGCCGTCGCTAACGACTAATGTGATAACAGCCTTCCCAGACTGATTGCGCTGCGGGGTTATTCCTATTGTCCCGCCCGTCGCATCTCGCGCGTCGTCGAAAAAGTCGATCGCAATATTGGCATCGGGTACCAAATCCTGATTCGAACTGGTCGCAGCGATTTTCAGGGTTTGCGGATCTTCATCATTCCCGCCGCCCTCGTCGACCGTAAATGCGATCGCACTAATCGGGGTGTCTTCACTTGTCGTCTGATCAGGAATTTCCGACATTGTCGGCGGATCATCATGGCTTTCCACCGTTAGATCAAATGATTCAATGACTGTTTCTATGCCGTCAGTCAAAGTGAGTGTGACCGTAGTCCTTCCGGTTTCATCTGGTGCGGGCGTAATACTTATCACGCCTTCGCCGCCCGTTCCTTCTCTTGCTGACGAAAACTCGACAGTTATATTGTCGTCAGGGACGAGAGTTGTATTTGAACTGCTCGCCCGTATCGATAGATCCTGATTCTCTTCGTCCGAGCCGCCGCCCGAAGTTAAATTGAAGAGAATATCCTCAATGGTTTCGTCTTCGCGGACTTTACGGTCTGAGAGATTGCTGATACTCGGAGAGTCGTTCACGGGTAGAACATCGAATTGAAACGACGTTTGGCTCCGTTGGTTTCCATCATTCGCCTCCAGCGTAATCGTCGCAGAGCCGTTCTTATCAGGGGCCGGCCATATGCTGATGGTGCCACCTGTCGCGTCAGTTGTGCCATCCGAAAAGTTGATCTTAATATGGTCGGGAGGGATCAACACTGAATTAGAGCTGACAGCGCTCAACGTGATCGCTTGCGAATCTTCGTCACTGCTGCCACCCTCGTCGGCCTGGAATGCGATCCCGAGGACAGGAATATCCTCGTTAGTCGTTTGATCCGCGATTTCAGAAAGAACCGGCGGGTCGTCATCGGGAACCACTTCTATGACGAACGTTTCCTGACTGCTGTTGATGCCGTCGGTCACGTTGATCTTAATCGTTGCGGTACCATTCTGGTCACGGGCTGGCCTAACCTCAAGTGTGCCGCTTGAGGCGTCCGTTGCATCATCCGTGAAATCGACCTTGATATTCGAAACCGGAATCAATGCCGTGTTGGAACTTGCGACACGAACGGTGAGGACCTGCGAGTCCTCATTAGCCCCGCCACCTTCATCTATGTGTAACTCGACTCCCGTCAATACAGAATCTTCGATGATTGTCTGATTCGCGAGGCTGCCGATTTCAGGCGGATCGTTTACCGGATCAACGGTCAACTGGAAGCTCTCTTCTATCGAAACAATTCCGTCGGTCGCCGTAAGTACGATCATTGTTGTTCCTGACTCATTCGGTCTGGGCTCGATCGAAAGGGTGCCGCCCGTGGCATCCGCGTTTCCATCTGCAAACTCGATCCGTATATCCTCCGTCGCAACCAGCAATTCGTTTGTGCTGCTTGCGGTCAATGATATCACCTGTACGTCCTCATCACTGTCCCCGCCTTCATCAACTTCAAAGAAAATACCGGAAAGGCCACGATCTTCGTCGGTATGCTGTTCAGACAGGTTCGTGATCTCGGGCGGGTCATTCTCGCTAACGACAGAAAGGGTAAAGCTCTCTTGCACCGAAGCTATACGGTCGTCGACCACGACAGTTATAGTTGCGGTACCATTTTGATCGGGCGCGGGGACAATGGCGATCGTTCCCCCGGTCGCGTCACCTGCATCGTCAGCGAAATCAACCGTAATATTCTGATCCGGAACTAACGTTGTATTCGAGCTTGAGACGCGAACGGTAAGAACCTGGCTATCCTCCCGAACGCCGCCGCCCTCGTCAACTGCAAATGCGATATCTGCCACGGGTGTGTCTTCCCGAGATTCCTGATCCGGGATATCACCTATTGTCGGAGGGTCGTTAACGGGATTTATATTGACGACGACGGTTTCCTGGACCGAACTGTTACCATCACTCAGCGTCAGGGTAATCGTTGCAGCACCAAACTCGTTCGGGCCCGGGGTTATCGCAATCGACCCGCCTCGAGCATCTGTTTCATCATCGACAAAGTTAATGAAAATGTTGGATTCCGGAATCAGCGTTTCGTTTGCCGTTGCGACGGAAAGTTCGACGATTTGACTGTCCTCATCGCTTCCTCCGCCTTCGTCGACGGTAAAAGAAATCCCCTTTAATGGTGTGTCCTCATTCACAAGCTGACTCGATATCTTCGATATCACGGGTGGATCATCTACCGCAGTTACTTGGAGATTGAATGAACTATGGACGATTTCGGATCCATCGTTAACGGCTAAAGTTATTTTCGTTATACCATTCTGGTCTGCCGCTGGAGTTACCACCACGCTGCCGCCGGTTGCGTCAGATATACCGGCGTCGGAGAAAATGACCTGAATATTATTGTCGGGGACCAGCGTTGTATTTGAACTTGTTGCAGAGATGATTAGCGATTGATGATCTTCATCGATCCCGCCACCTTCGTCAACAACATATGAAAGCTGCTGGGTCATTGTATCTTCCTCAATAACTTGATCGGGAATCGATGAAATAGTCGGAGGATCGTTGGTCGCCTGGACTGTGACGGTAAACGTCTGCTCCACTGTCGTCTCCTCATCGGCGACAGTCAGCGTGATAACAGCGGTCCCATTCTTATTCTTGATCGGGGTTATCGTTATCGTGCCGCCAGTTGCGTCTGCGTCATTATCAAAGAAGTCTATATGAACATCGGCTTCTGAAATCACTTCCGGATTCGAACTTTTAATCGACAGAACAATTTTTTCGGCGTCCTCATCCGTTCCTCCTCCCTCATCGACGGTAAATGCGAGTCCGGTTGTACTCTTGTCTTCGTAAATAGTTTGATCCGGGATATAAGAGATCACGGGGGCGTCGTTCGAACTCGTGACGGTAAGCAGAAAACTCAGTTGGGCGGTACCCCTTACTGTACTGACATTCAATGTGATCGTCGCCGAACCATTTTGATTGCTGGCCGGTATAATGTCCAGGGTACCGGAGATTCCGTCAGGGCCAAGTCCGGCCATCGTTACCCTGATATTTCGGTCCGGTATTAAAGCCGCGTTGGAACTCGTCGCGGTAATACTGGATGCGTCAATAGAGCCGAAGTTGGTCCCGGTCAATACAATTTTGAACGGCAGCCCTGTCAATCTGGTATCTTCAACCACCGTTTGATCTGCAATCGGCGCAAACGACACCCCTAGATCACTCCCGTTGTCACTCGCACGAATTGATGCGACCAGACACGGTACGACTAAGGCCACCAGCACGGCTCGAAGCAGGCGTAACGCTACGCTCGAATACTGAAAATATTTAATCATAAGAATATGTCTTAACTATCTAGTTTTTAATAGGTTATAGTAAAATTAAAGCAAGGCGTCTATTCCAGGAAAGTGGCAATGGGAAAAATAGACGTGATCACTTATTAATCAAGAACAACCGGACTGAAAAGCGTATTAGGATATACCGACCATCATGGAGTTTTCGAAAATATCGTGCGGAAATTCTTGGCTGACAAATTCGAAGCCATCCAAAAATTGTACTGCTTGCAGTATCTTTCGGCATGTTGACTATAGATCGCCGAGCCAGGAGGCCGATGAGGCGTCCGATGGCATTTTCCAGTCGCCGCGAGGAGAAAGACTTATCGTCCCAACTTTAGGGCCGTCGGGTGTGCAGCTCCTTTTGAATTGTTGCGAAAAGAAACGTTTAATAAATATTTTTAGCCATCGATCGATCGCTTTCTGCGTGTATGCGCGGTTAAATGCGATTTTCGCTAAGAACCGAATTTTCGCCGGCGTGGCCCCGTATTTTAGCATGTGGTAGAGGAAAAAATCATGGAGTTCGTAGGGGCCGATGATGTCTTCAGTTCGTTGCGCTATGTCGTCGTCTCCCGATCCGGGTAACAGCTCTGGCGAGATCGGTGTCGTCAGGATGTCACGTAGTACTTTCTGGAGCTTCGACTCATTACTGCGATCCGCGTTCCAATCGATTAAGTATTTTATCAAGGTCTTGGGGACACCACAATTCACTGCATACATAGAAATGTGATCGCCGCTATACGTAGACCAACCAAGCGCGATCTCCGATAAATCTCCAGTACCAACTACGATACCGCCTTCCTTGTTTGCCAGATCCATAAGGATTTGTGTACGCTCTCGCGCCTGGACATTCTCGTAGGTTACACCTCGCTGATCCGGGTCGTATTCAATATCATGAAAATGCCCATTGCACGCGGACGAAATGTCAATCTCCCGAAGGTCCACTTTTAGTGTTCTGGTGAGTTTTAACGCATTATTATACGTGCGTTTGCTTGTCCCGAATCCCGGCATCGTTACGGCAATAATGTTGGTGCTATCAATCTTCAGCAATCTAAAGGCTTCACGAATCACTAATAAAGCAAGTGTCGAGTCTAAACCGCCGGATACGCCGATCACTGCCGTTTTCGCCGCCGTGTGCTCGATTCGTTTCGCCAGTCCCGACACTTGGATATTGAATATTTCCTCGCATCGGGCATCGCGGTCGTCGCAGTTCGAAGGAATAAAAGGGTGCGCCGGCACCGACCGAAGCAGCGGTTTCATTTTTCCTTGAGCCGGCGGGCGCAACGGGATATATCGGAACTCGGGCACCTCGTTGTCACTAAATGAGGTTTCGGTAATCCGTGTTGTCGAAAGACGCTCGCAGTCGACATCCGAAAGAACGAGTTGGTCTTCGCGAACAAACCGTTCGTTTTCAGCGAGCACCACTCCGTTCTCCGCGATCAGGGCGTGGCCCCCGTATACAACGTCGGTTGTGGACTCCGTGACGCCGCTCGACGTATACACGTACGCCGCAACGCAACGGGCGCTTTGTCCTTGAACTAACGCACGTCTGTATCCCGCTTTCGAGACCAAATCGTTACTAGCGGAAAGATTCGCGATGACAGTGGCGCCTGCAACTGCCAGTAATGAGCTCGGAGGCAAAACGTTCCATAGATCTTCACAGATTTCTATGCCGATTTTGAGATTCTTGTCAACGTCGAATACAATATCCGTGCCGAACGGAATCGAGGCGGTATCGTTGATCGTGATCGTTCCACTCGCAATGCCTTTTCCAGGACTGAACCAGCGCTTTTCGTAAAACTCTTTGTAATTCGGGAGAAAACTCTTCGGTACTACCCCTTTAATAGTGCCGTCCTGAATTAATAGCGCACAGTTGTACAAACCGGTGCGATATGGCAGCGGAGCACCGACAATAATGGTGGTATTAACATCGCGCGTTGCCGAACAAAGCCTCTCGATACCGAGCTGAACTGCCTGCGCCAATCGCGTTTGATGAAATAAATCCCCGCACGTGTAGCCCGTGATGCATAGTTCCGGGAACACGACGAGAACCGCTCCTTCTTTGTCTGCACGATTGATCAACTCAAGAATCTTGCCGACGTTATAATCAACATCTGCGACTTTGAGACTTGGCACCGCTGCGGCGATTCGATAAAATCCGAACATAATTTAGACTTGTGTTGGTTTATCTATACCGAACGCCTTGGAGTTTTCGACCACGCGTTCTGCTGGCCAGCAGAATGCCGGTAAAAAAATATCGTTCGATATCTCTGGCGTGGTTAGGTTAAAGTCTGCTAAAAATTATACTGCGTGCAGTATAACTTCGGAACCGAGGTAGATGTGTTGGTCTCGCGAACCGAAGATTCGACTACTTACAGTCTTTACAATATAGTCGTGAATCGCTATTTTCTCTAGTGTGCTGTTCGCCTCAGAGTTTTCGAGTCGTCGTTCACGGTGGACCGTAGAACGATGGCGCCACATGATGCCGGTTAAAAAAATATCGTTCGGAATCCCTTAGCCTGATTAATTCACGCGATTCGTCGCGAGAGAACTTAACTCGTTCATAATAAGATGATTGGAGAAGGCGCCGCGGTGAAAGTGAATTTTCATTCACTAAGATGTGAAGCCAAGCCAATCGGTTTATTTGAGCAGAGATTAGGGCTCGTAGCAGAATACTGGTGAATTATTCAGGTTAG